>CAZHSN010000022.1:0-31342 GCA_964535125.1 uncultured bacterium | reverse complement strand
CGGGATCTGTGTGCCCGTTCGACCTGATGGGCACCGCCAGCCCTCGGCCCGCCGGTACCGAGCCCGATCTGGGCGCGGTGGAAAGCCCGCTGAAGCCGATGACCCTGTCCGGTAAGATCGCCCCGATGGGCATCGCTCTGGGCGTGGACGTCACCGGTTGGGTGGTTCCGATTACGCTGAAGGGCGCTGGCGGTGATGTGAACTTCAACGCCACCTTGGCGGCCGACGGCAGTTTCAGCAACTTCATGAGCGCACCGGGAATGGTGGACGTCTATACCAAGTTCGCCCACTGGCTCGGCGCCTCTGTGAAGAACGTTGACGCAAGCGACACGGTGGACTTCGGCGTGCTGCAACTGGTCAACGGTGATGCAGACGGTGACAATGAAGTAACGCTGTTCGACTACCTGGTGCTTGACAGCAACTTCGGTGGCGCCGACTTCATGGCTGACTTGGATGCAGACGGACAGGTCACCCTGTTCGACTACCTGATCATCGACGCAGTGTTCGGAGCCCGCGGCGAATAACCACGGTATCCTGTACACGCAAACGGGCCGCCCGCCAGGGCGGCCTGTTCTTTTTGTTGCGGTGCGCCAGCCGATGATATATGTGAATGAATTGCGGATCTCAAATGACTCTATAAACCCTTGCAGAATTAGCGCGGGTAACGCATAATCATAATGATATCCACAAGGAGGCCGTCATGGCACACGAAGAGCTGATCGAAGCGCTGAAGATTCTACCTAACGAGGAGTACAAAGATGTGGTGGCCAAGGTGCGTGCCGAGAGGCGAGCGCGCGGTGGTAATGTATCATCATCGACATCACGCGCTTATCTGCGATCCGCGGAAAAGGCTGTGGCCAAGCTGTTGATCATGTACAAGATCATGACCGAGGAGGGCGCTGGCGTGCCGGCAGATCGTCTGGCCGCTTACAAAGCCGCCTGTGATCGGGTCTCGGCAGCCAATATCGATGCCGAATCCGCCATGGTCGAAAAGCGTCCGCTTCGGGCACCGCGTAAATAACCGGATCTGCAGCCGCAGTGAGCCTCGTGACACGCGTCACGGGGCCTTTTTTTTGTGCAACTTCTCAGCGTGACACAGAAGCCCGCTCTTGATGGCTATCAGTCCGCACTTGCGGCACTGATAGACCGTATCCCCATCTTTTAACGCGCGTTTGGCCTTTTTCTGTTGCTTGGTCGCGCGATCCTTGTCTCCGCACAGTCCGCTCATATGGCGCCTCTTCCGGTGGTGTTCGGTGTCAGTGTACCCGCTATGTACACGATTCCATGTGATTTCCATGCAGGTCTGGCAGCAGGCAACGGTGAAGTTCACACTATAGGAAGTACGGGGTTTCACGGAGGGATCACCAATGGCGCATGCGGGTACACGGGTATGGGTCACGATGTTGCTCTGGACGGCAGCGATGACGTTGGCGCACTCCTCAAGCGCGGAGATTTTGCGGGAGTGGCGTTTTGAGAACAACGCAGCAGTTTCTGTATGGCGCGCTGCGGAACCGGTCCAGCGTAAGGAATGCTCCGAGCGCACCATGCTGGTGGAACCTGAAGGGCAGTCTGTCAAGCTGGTAAGTCCCCGTTTTGAACTAAAGACGACCCCTACGCAGTGCGTGCTGATCGACTTGAGTTGCGACACCGAAGGGTTGTTGACGCTGTTCTACAGCGATCGGTTCGATGAGCCGTATGGCGGTTTTCGTCCCGGTTGGCAGACATCCGTTATGGTGCCAGCATCACGCCGTATGCAGGTGTCAGTGTGGCCGGCATGGAACTGGCTGGATACCATTCGACAGATTCGGATAGATCCTCCTGGACGTCGGGTGCGTATCCATAGCATACAGATCGTACAACCCGGCTCCGCCCAACCCGTACGTCGCACACGGTGGTCCTTTGGTACAGACCGCACATGGCAGCCTGTAGGCGGCTCGGGAGTTCGATGGAGTGCCGATGGCGTTACCATACCGGTCGCCAACCGGCTGTTGTCGCCGCAGTTGGCCGCTGATCTGGCATCGAACCGATGGCTCAACCTGCAGGCGCGTGTGGAGGGCGGCGCGTCACTGACAGTGCTGTGGGCCCGGAAAGGTGAGCCCAAGCTCGCCAGTATGCCTGTTTCCGTACCTGCCGATGAGCGCTGGCACACGCTCTGCCTGGATATGTTCGACCATCCCGAGTGGTACGGAGACGTGCAGGCATTTGCGATAGAGGTCTCCGGCAGCACGGGTGCAGCCGCACTCAAGGCGCTATCGGCTGCTCCGCAACCGGAGGGGCCGGCGGAACTGCGTATTGTGCGTCTGCTTCCGGACCCGGCATTCGTCCGTGAGGGGCGCGCTGTCACCCTCGAAATGGAAGTGGAGAACATCGGCGGATCTGCCAGTCAGGCGTTCGATGCGGTGCTGCGTATTCAAGGAATTGCAGAACGCCGCATCGCCCAGACACCGCTGGAACCGCAGGCGCGCCGGGTAGTGCGGTGGAACGAACAACCGACAGCCGGTGAGTGGCGCGTAGAGGGAACGCTGCAGATGAAGGACGACACCCTCGCCTCGGCCGCCTTGGAGCGCACAGTGTATCCAGCGCTGGAGCCCAACGTGCGCACGGCCTTGACTGGTGTGCCCGACATGGGTATGCCGGCAACAAGTGCGCTGGTGGGGTGCTATTACTTTCCCGGGTGGCATAGCTGGTCCAGTTGGTTTGTCTTGGAGGGCTTTCCAGAGAGGAAACCCCTGCTGGGCTATTACAAGGAGGGTGATCCGCTGGTAGCCGAATGGCAGGTGAAGTGGGCCAGAGCGCACGGGATCGGCTTTTTCATCTTCGACTGGTACTGGAACAACGGTGAGCGGTCTCTGGATCATCATCTGCATGATGCGTTTCTGGTGAGTGAAGCAGGACGCCAGTTCCCCTTCTGTTTACTATGGGCGAACCACAATCCGCCGGGATCGACCAGTGAAGCCGATCTGCTGGCGGTGACCCGATATTGGATCGATCACTATTTCCGCCTGCCGAACCACCTGAAGGTGGACGGCCGGAATGTCATGGTCATCTTCGCCCCCGGGCGGATCCGTGAAGATGTCGGCGCGGACAAGGTTAAGTCGATCTTCCGCAAGATGGACCAACTGTGCCGCGATGCCGGTGTTGGAGGGCTTTATCTGGTGGCATGCGTGCCTCCTGCGGAAGGCGATGTACGCGCCGCTGTGGCGGATGGATACGACGCCCTCAGCGGGTACAACTATCCAACGGCCGGTATGCAGTCCACGTCGGACCAACGGGCCGGATATGATCAGATGGTGCGCGCATTCCCGGACCTGTGGGAACGCATCGACGGATGGTCGGACGTGCCGTATATACCGCTGTGTGAAGCGGGGTGGGACTCCCGGCCCTGGCATGGTCCACAAGCGTTAGCCCGTACAGGCAAGCATCCGCGGTTATGGCAGCAGATGCTGCAGTCGGCCGACCAGTATGTGCGTAAACCCGGCCGCAGGCTGCCCGGTCACCAGCCAGTCGTCTTTCTTGAAGCCTGGAACGAGTTCGGGGAAGGGGACTATATAGAGCCGACGGTGCAATGGGACTTCGCCTGGCTGGAAGCGGTCCGGCGCGTGTTTGCGCCCCGGTCCGCCGTGCCGGTGCTGTACCATCCCGATGACACCGGGGCCAAACCGGCGCAGGTAACGGTTGCGCCGGCCCGAACGGATTGGGTCTTCGGCATCAAGGAGCAACGTGTCTGGTCACCGGGGAATGTGACCGACCTCGCCTGGTCTGATGACGGTATGACATGTGTGGCGGGTGATGATCCGTTGTTGATGGGGCCGGGTATGAAGCTGAACGCCGCGCGATACCAGGCGATTGAGGTCACCATGCGGTCGGAAGCCGGCCTGTTCGGACAGGTGTTTTGGGGTGTGCAGGCCGGTGTGATGAGTGAGGAGACCAGTGTCCGGTTCTCCCTGGTCAACGATGGGCAGTGGCATACGTATCGAGCCGATCTGGCCGGACATCCGCTGTGGCGGGGGCACATCGGCCAGTTGCGTGTGGATCCCATCGCCGGTGCATCAGGAACGCCGTTCAGTGTGCGCCGCATTCGTCTGGTGCCGGTCGATGAGTAGTCTCAGTGGTTCAGAAACCGACTATCGACGCGACGAGGCGTCCGGATCGGGGCCGATGACCTGAGTATCGGGCATCTCCTTGTCGCGCCGCATCCGGATGACCACACGGTTACCCATCACCCGATGGCGGTCACATACGATGATCGGGTCATCCGGTTTGCTGGCGTCGGTCGGCTTGACGTATGTATAGCTGCCGGTCTCCGCGGTATCCAGTGGACAGCGGAGCAGGTGACCATGCTCCAAGTATATGGGCGCCAGATCGCTTAGCTGATCGGGCCATCTCTTCTGGTGCTGGTGATATCTCAACAGGGCCGCGCGCGTTTGTGTCATGTGTTCCACACACTGGGCAAGCGGTTTATACTCTGGCCGATGTGCTACCAGCCACAACACAAGCAACAGCGACAACGAGAGTAATGCCATGATCCCCAGGCATCCCAGCATCCCAAAACGCTGCATGAACGGATGCCGCGGCAGTTGGGATCTCGTCTGCATCGGGTTTGATTTCATGTCACATCTCTATCGGGCCATGCGGTCATAGGCGCTCTACTCGCGTCCTGCGCTCATGCCATCGGTATGAAACTGGTTTCCGGTGTGATCAGGCGAATGAACGTGGCCAGTAAGGCAACGGTGTTGTCCAGGTCTGCCAGTGACAACACCTCGCCGGGAGTGTGCATATACCGCAGCGGAACCGCGACCAGCCCGGCGGCCACACCGGCACGGCTGAGTTGGATGGCATTGGCGTCGGTTCCTGTGCCTCCAGCGGCTACCTCCAACTGCAGCGGGATGTCGGCCTCTTGAGCCGCCTTGACCAGCATGTCAAACACCACCGGGTTGATGTTGGCGCCGCGGCAGACTACAGGACCCTTACCAAGTACTGTGTCGCCGTGGCGCTTTTTGTCGCCGCCAGGATAGTCGATGCTGTGACACACATCCACGGCGATCCCGACCAGCGGGTTGCACCGGTAAGCCGCGGTGTGCGCGCCGCGCAGACCGATCTCCTCTTGGACGGTGGCTACTGCGGTGACAGAACAGTGCAATCCGGCCATATCATCAGCCAGTACGCGCAGCGTTTCGGCTACGACCCAGGCGCCCATTTTGTCATCAAAACCGCGGGCCGCCACTCGGTCATCCAACAGCTCCGCCATCTCATACTGGTAGGTGATGGGATCACCCAACCGGATAATCTCCTTGGCCTGATCGCCATCGCGTGCGCCGATATCCACCCACAGTTCGTGCAACTCGGGCCTCTTGGTGCGCTCGTCCGGCGACATCAGGTGGATGGCGCGACGCCCCATCACCCCGTTGACGCGTGCTCCAAACCCGTGCACCCATACCCGCTGACCGAAGGGGATGATGCTGTCGTGACCGCCCACCGGCGCGACGTACAGCAACCCATCATCACCAATGTGCTTGACGATGAAACCCAGTTCATCGATGTGGCCCGTCAGCATGACCCGAACCGGCGCATCGGCGTTGATGGTCGCGTAGGTGTTGCCCATCACATCCGTTTCTGTCGCAGCGAATGTACCTGTATACTCACGGAATACGCGGGCAGCCTGCTGCTCATATCCAGAGGGACTGGGGGTGTTGACTACATCACGCAGAAATTGCAGCGATTCGGTTCTCATCTGTGTGCTCCTGAGTGGCGTTGGGCAGGGGCTCTGCCCGAATACGAGGTGACATGCCCATATTACCGAAAAAACAACCTGATTGATGCATCGTTTTGTAAAATAGGTGTATCCTATAACCATGGGCGGCGCAGCAGGAACGTAACACGGATGAGTTCAGGCTGCAAGAGCTTTCATAGAGCCTTGGCCGCTATCTTGGCAGGCGTGTGTCTGCTGAGCCACCGATGCGTGGTCGCCGCCCCTGATTACACACTCGAGTTATTCCCCTCTTCCGCTCCTGCCGACTCAACGGTCACATGGCATCCCGCAAGAGATGGCTTTCGTCAGGCAACACTGACGTTCCGCAGCGCTGTTATGCCAGACAACACGCCTGAGAACGCGTATGTGGTCGTACAGCTGTTTCTTCCCGAGCAACCCCTGTCCGCACCTGCGGTGGTGATCCTGCATCCGTGGAGTACACCCGATCCGGCGCGTGAACGGGCGTTGGCCCGCATGCTGGCGCGCGCCGGATGTGCTGCCGGAGTGATACACCTGCCCTATCACGCCAGCCGCGCTCCCGGCGGCCGCTACAGCGGGTCGCGAATGATCAGCGTCAACGTGAACCGAACGTTTCAGGCGATGCGTCAGGCGATCTCGGATACACTGCGCACCGTCGCGTGGATGCGGCAACAGTCGGATATCGATCCGGAGCGCATCTTCCTGGTCGGATTCAGTCTGGGCGGTATGGTTGCCGCGCGGGCCTTGCACGAAGATCCCTTGCTGGGCGGAGGGGTGCTGGTAGGCGCCGGACATCCGCTGGAGGATGTGTTGTGGACCGGGAGCCTGACCTGGCGCGTGCGCATGCGGATGCAGCAGAACGGTGTGGATTATCAGCGGCTGTCCGAAGCGGCGCGCATCCTGGACACGCGTGAGCCGGCTGCATCCGCGGAACGGGTGGTGATGCTGAATGGACGGTACGACACGGCCGTTCCCCTGAAGCTGGCCCGGCAACTGCGTCAAACGCTGGGCGATGGTCCGCAGGTGATCGTGCCGACCGGTCACTTCATCCCCGCTTCGTCACCAGAGCAACTGTCGGATCTGGTACTCGCGGTGGTGCAGGGAACCGCCCTGTCACCCGGAGAACTGAAACGTCTGACGCCTCGCTACGCTACCTGGCGTGTGGGATTGCTGGGTGTTGGAGGGCGCGTGACTCCGGCCGTGTGCCGGGACATTGGCAGCGCCACACCCGTGTCGGGGATGCCGGTAAGCCTATCCGTCGGCCTCACCGGTCGCGGCGCGACAGCCATGCTGGGTGTCACCCTTAATACGTATTTGTACCTGGGTTACCAAATTCATTCGGGCCATGATGGCCCGTTTGTGCTGTTGCAGGCTGTTCTTTAGCCTTATTCTGTAAAACGCCTTTCAGCGCTCTGCTCCGTTTTCCCCAATTCTCGCGTCATCCTCGTTTCTTCTGAAGCCGTCTGCATGATCCGTTCAGAATGACATACCTATGTCTACCTACAATCCAAAGTCCGCTTGGTTTACTCTGATACTACAGTCAAGTGGTGGTCAAGTGGCAGTTCAGTAGGTGCTAGCGGACAAAATCATGCCAGATGAGCCGATTCTACAACCAGAGGAGCGTTCCGGGCAGGCCTCACACAATCTGCTGAGGCCTTCAGCCGATTCGGCCGCGTTGCGTTGGCATGGCACGTCTCAACATCGGCCGGATCAGAAGAACCGGTATATCCTGGCGGAACGGTTCCGAGATCCTTGGAAGGATTTGCCGGAGACACAGCGGTTCGGCATGCTGACTTGCTCGCTGGAAGGGTGTCTGCATCTGTATCACCCGGACAGTTGGGGTCAGGTGATCTCCCGCATGCAGGACATCTCGCCGTTCGACCGTCAGGGCTCTGAGTTAGTGCGCCTGGTCGTAGGTGGCGCGATACAGGTGATGTTTGATGCGCAATGGCGCTTCCCGGTGCCGGCCCAGTTGCGGGATTTCGCCATGATCAAGCCGTACAACGGTGATGAACCGACAGATCGTGATCAGCCGATCCTGCAGGAAGCGGTCTACATGGTGGGCATGCCCTGCCGCATCGAAATATGGAGCCGGGTACGGTATGACGAGCGGTATAAGCAGATGGATGTGGAGGCGCTGTTCGAAGCGGCGCGCCGGCTGGGACTTACCGAGGGCCCCAGGTGACCGAGCGTCCTGCACACATACCGGTGATGCTCTCTGAAGTACTGGACGTACTGAAACCGATGCCGGGTGAGGTGTACGTGGATGGCACAGTAGGCGCCGGCGGGCACGCCGCAGCGGTCGCCGAACGGTTGGCGCCCGGTGGATGTGTGGTGGGGGTAGACCGTGATCCGTTGGCGTTGAGCATGGCGGGGCAACGGTTGCGCGCCATACCGGGTGTGTCCGTTCACCTGGTGCAGTCTGACTACCGGTCGCTGGGTTCCGTGCTGGAACATCTGGAGATCCAGCAGCCCGACCTGTTGCTGCTGGATCTGGGGGTCTCATCCATGCAGTTGGATACCCCGGAGAGGGGTTTCAGCCTGATGCCCGAGAGGGATGGACCGCTGGACATGCGGTTTGATCCGGCAAGAGACGGGTTATCTGCCGCAGACGTGGTGAACACATGGGATGAGGAGCGTCTCGCGCACTGCATCCGGACATACGGCGAAGACCCGGCCTCTCGCCGGATTGCGCGGGCGATCGTCAACGCCCGGCCGCTGTGCAGTACCCGCGAACTGGCCGCTGTGGTGGAACGTGCTCTGGGCCGTCGACGACCGGGAACCACTCATCCAGCGACACGTACGTTTCAGGCCTTGCGGGTGACGGTGACCGGTGAACTGGATGGACTGACGGAGGCGTTGGAGTCCATCGGCCTGTTGTTAGCGCCTGCGGGACGCATGGCGGTGCTCAGCTATCACTCGCTGGAGGCGCGCGCTGTTAAGAAGGCGTTTGAGCGGTTATGTGGCCGTTGCCAGTGCCCGTCGGGGCTTCCCGCCTGTCTGTGCGGTGCGGTGAAGCGGGCCACACGCATCACGCGCCACGCTGTCAAGCCGTCGGCCGATGAGATATCGGCCAATCCGAGGGCCCGAAGCGCTCAGCTGCGGGCGATCTGCCGACTGTAGTCACAGCCGGCCTGGCTATCATCATACGTTTTCTGACCGGTGACAGGGAGGCTGACTCATATGGAATACGGTGCAGCACCAAGCAGGGTGTACGCGCGAAGGCCCATCGCGCACTCCAGAGCCGCCGCGCGATCCACAGAGCGTGTCGGCAGCAGCCGGAGCGCATGGCTATGGATCATCCTCGCCGGCGTTGTCGTCGTCATGTTTGTGATGCATGCGATGACCTGCCAGCAGAGCGCGCGCATGAAGGAACTGAACGACCTGACCGCTGAGTTGAGACAGCAGGTTCGGCGCGATGAGGACCGTTTGGCCCGCACCATTAACCCACAGCGGATTGCCCAAGAGGCCGCACTGCGCCACATGGTCGAGATGGAACCGCCGCAGCACATCCCGGTGGCATCGCAGCCGGTTCGTACCGCTTCGGTGAACTGATCCGGCATGGTGCGTTACCGGACATATGCGGATGGCCGCCGCCGGCGTGTCGTGCCGTTACAGGCTGAGGCGTCCCAGACGCTATTGAACGCCCAGCGGCGCGTGCGGGTCTGCTTCCTGATCTGTATCGGTCTGGTGGCGGGTGTGATCCCGCGTATGATCTGGCTGCAGTACTTCCGCCATGAAGAGCTGACCCGGCACTACAACCGGGCGCATGTACTGTACGTTCAACGTAACTGGCCGCGCGGGAGCTTGGTCGACCGCCATGACCGGGTTATGGCGCATGACATTCCCGCGATTACACTGCGCGTGAACACCCGGCGTCTGCGCTCCGACGACTTGGCAGTCATCGGGAAGGTCGTCGCGTTGGGGACCGGACAGCCGTTGCAGAATGTAGAACAACAGCTGCAGTCCGCATTCGCCAAGCAACGGACGGTTGTCTTGGCTTTCGAACTGATGGGTGTCCGGGCCGATCAGATGGAGTTGACGTATGCGTTCATGGGCAGTGAGTGGCGGCACCGCGCCGCCATTTTGCGGCAATTGCCGGATGGTCCGCTGAAGACGATGCTGATACGCGACTACACCCGAGACGGCGAGGGTGCAGGCAAAACCGGCAGACCATTACCCCTGACAGAAGACGATAAACGGATCTGGTGGCGGTCGGTACAGATCGTGCGATCTGAGTCCGAAAAACCCATGGTGGATCCGCCCACCGGAGATCTGCAGCCAGTACAACGGCGTGCGTTTCGTCGCGTGATGCCCAACGGTCAGTTGGCAGGAAACCTTCTCGGATCTGTGAATCTGCTGGGGGACGGCATCGGTGGACTGGAACAGCAGTTGAACAGCCGGTTGAAGTCCGATCCCACGGTTCAGACTATTGAAGTGACACGCGACGGTGTGGAGGTTCCCCAGACGGAGCGGCCGGATACCGATGCCCGATACCCCGAATGGCTGGGCCCTCCGATCATTGTCGCGCAGCGGCTGCGTGCCGCTCTGCATCAATGGGTGCCCGGTGTGAGCGCACCGGATCCAGATCCCAAGGAAGTCGCGCCGGCGCCGAAACGCGGCGAGGACATCAAGCTGACGATAGATCTGGTCATCCAGGAGATCGCCGAGCGCGCGCTGGCGAAAGTCCAGGAGCAGTATGCGCCGGTTACCTCATGCGCCATCGTCATGTCGCCAACTACCGGCGACATCCTGGCATTGGCATCCATGCCGCAACTGGATCCGAATTTGCGGTACAGCAAAGAGGAGGCGGCATCGGTGTTCGATTGCTTCCGGATGCTGTCCCATGCGCGGTTAGTGGAACCCGGTTCCATTATGAAGCCGATAACCGTGGCGGCCGCATTGAACGCGGGTGCAGTCACTCCTGGAGCAACCTTTAACTGTTATGACGGCCTGATGGCCGGTCATCACCGTATCCGCGACTCGCACAACCGCGTGCATGGTGTCATCGGGCTGGAGAAGATCGTCGCCTACTCATGCAACCGCTGTACAGCTCAGATCGCCTGGAAGGCAGGGCGGCAGGTGCTGCTTGCCGCATGGCGCGCATTTGGGTTCGGTGCGCGTCCGAATGACTATCTTTACCATGCCCTTGCAGGCCGGATACGGGCCGGCGACAAAAACTGGCGGTTGGTGGACACCGCAGTGGCCGGTTTCGGTCAGGGCATCAGCGTGACCGCGCTGCAGATGACCGCTGCCTATGCAGCGCTGGCCAACGATGGTGTGTATACCAAACCGCGGATCTTGATGTCGGAGAAGCGCGAAACGCATGTTGCGGTGAAGCCGGAGGTCGCACGGCTGGTACGGCAGTACCTGCGCGCCACCATCGATTACGGTACAGGCGCGTTAGCCCAGGCGCCCGGGTATGCGGTCGGTGGCAAGACGGGTACGGCGCAGATCGCATCACCGGCAGGCGGTTACCTGAGCGGCGCCTACGTGGTCTCGTTTGCCGGTATGGCTCCCATACAAAAGCCGCGGATCGTGGTGCTGGTTATGGCTGACAGGCCGACACGCAACGGCTCGACGGGCGGTCAGGTATGCGGTCCCGCCTTCGCGGAGATCATCGGCAAGACACTGACTTACTTGGGCGAACCGGCAGATCCTGACCTGCTGGGTCGGCCTCAGCGCCAGCCGACACAGCGGGACTGAGACAGTATACTGGATAAGGACACGTGAACAGCGGATACAACATACCATCCTGTGACCTTGGCGAACTGGCCCGCTACCTGCAGGCCCGCGTACAGGGTGAAGCGTCGGTCATTATTACCGGAATTTCGGCTGACTCACGCAAGGTAACCCCGGGCGACCTGTTCTGCGCCGTTCCTGGCGAGCGGTATGATGGCAGGCAGTATGCGGCGGACGCCGTCCGGCTTGGCGCCGTTGCGGTGATGACGCCTACAGTGATCGATGGGCTCACCGTTCCCTGTTTGGTCGTGGATGACGTCCGCCGGGCTATGGGACCGGCGGCTGCCAGGATCTTTGGATTTCCATCGCGTCAGATGCGCGTAGCCGGTGTAACGGGTACGAACGGGAAGACCTCCACGGTGTCCATTGCCGCGCACATCTTGCGATCCTTGGGACGAACGGTGTGCGTGGCCGGAACACTGGGGATACAGATAGACGGCCAGGAACCGATCGACTATGGTCATACCACTCCGGAGGCCCCGGATCTGCAGCGGGCGCTGTATGAGGCGTTGCAGGCTGGCGTGACCGACGTTGTGATGGAAGTCGCCTCGCATGGGATATCGATGGAGCGCACTCGTGGCGTGGAGTTCGATGTGGTGGCGTTCACTAATCTGACGCAGGACCACTTGGATTATTACGGCGACATGCAGACCTATGCCGCGGCCAAGTGGCGTCTGTTCAACGAGTATTCAGTCTGGACCAGGAAGCGGATGCAAGCCGTGATCAACATCGACGATGAAACGGGGCGTGAATGGAGCGCCATGCTGGATCTGCCTGTGTGGACCACAGGGGAGCGGGCGGGCGCCTGTTTCCGCGCTGACGATGTCGCGTGTGCATTGGATGGGTTGCACTTCACATTGACGCATGACGGCGCCAGTCTGCCGGTCGTTATGCCACTGGGAGGCCGTTTCCAGGTGTCCAACGCCCTCACCGCTTTGGCGATGTGTGCGGGGTTGGGTGTTGATCCTAAGGACGCGGTCCGCGCACTGCCCTCAACCCCCGCAGTGCCCGGCCGATTCGAACTCGTAGATACCCGGGGGCCCGTCGTAGTGGTGGACTACGCGCATACGCCTGACGGGTTGGTTAATCTCCTCGGCACCGCCCGGCAGTTGCCGACCGGCCGGGTGATTGTAGTATTCGGCTGTGGCGGAGACCGCGACCGATCCAAGCGGCCGATTATGGGTGACATCGCCAGCCGAATGGCTGACATTGTCATCGTCACGTCGGATAACCCACGCACAGAAACGCCGGCATCAATCATCGACGCGATCTGTGACGGCATCCCAAGAGAGCGCCGTGACAGAGTGTACCGCGAGGAAGATCGCCGTCAGGCCATCGGTCTGGCGCTGTCACTCGCCCGCCCCGATGATCTGATCATCATAGCCGGAAAAGGGCATGAAACGTATCAGATCATAGGATCTGAGCGGTTATACTTTGACGACCGGGAAACAGCGATGGAATGGATCACAGGGAGTGCGACATGGAACCACTGACATTGAAGCAGATCGCGGATGCCGTTGGAGGCGCCGTGCTGGGTGATCAAGCACTGCAGGTCACCGGTATCTGCATCGACAGCCGAGAAGCGGCTGCTGGTGATCTGTTCATCGCCGTGGCCGGTGAACGCACCGACGGGCACCGGTTCCTCAGTGCGGCGTTGCAGCGTGGCGTTGCGGCCGCGTTAATCAGTGACCCATCCATGCTTCCGGTCGGCATGTCCGCCGTAGTCACCGCGGATACAGTGTGGGCGTTGGGGCGATTGGCCGCCTATTATCGGTCATTGTTTTCACTGCCAACCGTTGGGGTGACCGGCAGCGCGGGCAAGACGACCACCAAGGAAATGATCGCCGCGGTGTTGAGCGCACGACATAGCGTGCTGCGTTCGCCCAAAAACAACAACACTGAGATCGGTGTTCCGCTGGCGGTGATGCAACTCACGTCGGATGTGGATGTGGGTGTTTTTGAGATGGGTATGCGCGGCAGAGGGCAGATCGATTGGCTGGCGCAGGTAGTACAGCCCCAGATTGGAGTCATTACCAACATTGGCTGGGCGCATGTGGGCATTTTAGGTAACCGCCATGAGATCGCGTATGCGAAGTGTGAACTGCTGCACCGGTTGCCTCCGGATGGTGTGGCGGTTCTAAACCGCGATGATGACTATTTTGAGTACTGCCGCCGTATCGCCCCGTGCCGCGTGGTGACCTTCGGGAATCAAGACGGCGCCATGTTCCGTTCGACCAATATACATGCGTATCGCGATGGTCGGGTGGCGTTTACCGTGCATCATGGTCTGCAGTGTGCCGATGTTGAGGTGTCGGTTGCAGGGACTCACAACGTCTACAACGCGCTCGCCGCCATCGCGGTGGGCCATCAGATGGGCGTTAGTTTGCATGCCGCCGCAGAGGCGCTGTCCTCCATGCGGACACTGGACATGCGGATGAACATCCACGCCACACAGCGGCAGGTCACCGTGTTGGACGATACCTACAACGCCAATCCGGCTTCCATGCATGTGGCGCTGGACACGCTCAGCAAGATGGCGAATGGTTCGCGTCGGGTGGTGATCCTGGGCGACATGCTGGAGTTGGGCGCATACTCCCCTGATCTGCACCGCCGTGTGGGCGAGGAAGTGACCCGTGTGGGCGCGAGCGTGTTTATTGCGGTAGGAGAGCGGGCGGAGGAGATGGTAAGCGGTGCGCGGTCGGTTCAGAACCCTCCGTATTGCGTGTGCTACCCGGATAGCTCCAGCGCCGCGTGCCATGTGGATGAATGGTTGCGCGCGGGTGATGTGGTCTTGGTCAAGGGGTCGCGCGGAGTACAGATGGAGCACGTGGTGGAAGCGATATGACGCCGACACTGTTGTTTCTATGGTCGTTCATGGCGTCCTTGGTCGTCGGGTTGCTGTTGGGGCGCCCGGCCGTCGCCGTCTTGGCGCGCCTCAAGGCCGGCCAGGTAGCCAGTACAGACGCGCCCAAACGTCACTTGAGCAAGTCCGGAACGCCTACCATGGGCGGGTTGATCATACTCACCGCTGTTGTCGCCGCCGTGGCGATACAGGCGCCGTTGGCTGCCAAGCTGTCCGTGATCTACCGTCCCTGGCATGTGAGTGTATGGTGCACCACGCTGCTGGCGTTTGGTGCAATCGGTTTCATTGATGACCTGTTGATCGTCAAGCGGGGCAAGAATCTCGGGTTGAAAGCGCGCCAGAAGCTGGCGCTGCAATTCGCCGTCGCGATCGGTGCGGTCGCGTTCTTGGCGTTGAACCGCGCGCCCGGGATCACCACATCGCTCTATCTGGGGCCGATCATTGTGGATCTGGGCTGGTTGTACTACCCATTGGCGGTGCTGCTGATCGTCGGGTTGTCGAACGCGGTGAACCTTGCAGATGGGTTGGATGGCCTGGCGTCTGGTCTGGCGGTGATCGCGGCGATCGGTATGGCCTGTGCCTGGATGGTCGGCAATGTACCGTCACCATGGACATTGGGACTGGCCGGTGCGTTCACCGGCGCTTGTACGGCGTTTCTATGGTACAACCGCCATCCGGCGCAGGTGTTTATGGGTGATACCGGGTCGCTGGCGTTGGGTGGAGGGTTAGGACTGCTCTGCCTGATGATGAAGATAGAAGTGGCGGGACTGTTGATCTGTTTGGTGTTTTGGGCGGAGATGATATCAGTAATGATCCAGGTGGCTTCGTTTCAAACTACGGGACGCCGGGTGTTCAAAATGACTCCGCTGCATCACCACTTCGAGTTATGCGGCTGGAAAGAGCCGCGGATAGTGGCTGTGTTTTGGGCGTGGGGCGCGGCGGCGGCTGCCCTGGGTGTACTGTGGTCACTCTGGAGCGGGGGGTACCGATGAAGCGGCTAGCCAATCACATCACTGTGTTGGGGCTGGCGCGCAGCGGATTGGATGTCTGTCTCGCCGCATCGGAATCAGGAGCCCACGTGATCGGGCTTGATGGTCGATCGCCGGATCTGTCAAGCCCGGAAGGGCGCGAGGCGGACAGCCTCTGTGATTTGCGACTGGAATACGCGGGTGATCTGCCCGAATGCACAGAAGTGCTGGTAGTGAGCCCGGGTGTACGGCGCGAGCATCCATTGGTTCAACAGGCGCAGTCTCGGGGTATCCCCGTCTGGTCGGAGATCGAGTTTGCGTCGCGCATGACAGTGAACCCGGTCACGGCCATTACGGGCACGAACGCGAAAAGCACCACCGCGATGCTGACGGCGCACCTCTTGAACACCGGCGGCAGGCGCGCCGTGTTGTGCGGGAATATTGCCGCCGATGAGATCAAGATGACGATGACGCGCGCCGTGCTGGAGGCTCGTCCCGGTGATGTGCTGGTGGTGGAAGTCAGCAGTTATCAACTGCTGTTTGTCGACACCTTGCGGCCGCATGCCGCGGTCTGGACCACACTGTCGCCTGATCATATGGATGTGCACCGCGACATGGACGACTATGCGTCCACCAAGGCGCGGCTGTTTGCTCAGATGGATATCGATGATGTCGCAGTTCTGCCGGCCGGGCGTGATGCGGACGACATGATGCGGTACCTGCACACGGGCGCGTCGCTCCGCAGGTTTACGCATCTGTTCCCGGACGCTCGAGGCGATGAAGACGCGGTGGTGGCCGACGGGGAGTGGGTGCTGCACGTCCAGGGGCAGCAGGTGCGTCCGTTGTTCCGCATGAACCAATATCCTTTGATTGGCGCGCACAACCGGCGTAACCTGTCAGCGGCGGTGGCGCTGGCGCTGGCGTTCGATCCGGACTGGAAGAGCGTGGAACGGATGCTGGGCAGCGTGCAGGCGCTTCCTCACCGTATGGAACTGGTGCGCATTTATCGGGGTGTCAGTTACGTGAACAACTCGATGTGTACCAATGTGGACGCTGTGATCCACAGTCTGGAGGCGATCGATACTCCATACATATTAATCGCCGGTGGGCGCGATAAAGGCCGGAGCGCCTTTGGGGCATGGGCGCCGGTGTTGCAGCGCGGATGCCGTCAGGTGCTGCTGATGGGCGAAGCGGCCCCGGTCATCGAAGCCGATCTGCGAGAAGCCGGATGGACGCAGACACGCTTGGTGGACGACATGGACGAGGCCGTTCTGATCAGCCGCGATCTGGCGTTGCCGGCCGATACGGTAATACTGGCGCCGGGATGCGCCAGTTTTGGGCAGTATGTCAACTTTGAGGCGCGTGGAGAGGCGTTCCGCCACGCTGTACACCGTATGGTCGCGATGGGGGGCGGAGAGCATGCAATCGAGTAGCCGTGCAGGCGCACTTGATGGCCGCAGGTCGTCCCGCGGGATAGGCATGGTCCTTCAGGTTCTGGGGGTATCGGGAGCGATCGCCGCTGCGGGGATGTTCGTGATGGTGGATGCGAGTGTCTCTCGCGGCGCTCAGGGTACCCTGTTGTTTCCCGCGAAACAGCTCGTGGCCACTCTTGTCGGGGTGATTGCTGCCTGGGTGATGGTTGGGCGCGGGCCTGCGGCAGCCCGCAGATGGGCCGAGCCGGCGTTCTACGTGGTGTTGGCGCTCAATGTGCTGGTTACCGTTATAGGCAAAGAGGTCAATGGGGCGCGCCTGTGGTTCGACCTTGGGTATATCATGCTGCAACCATCCGAGTTCGCTAAAGTGGCGTTGATTCTGTACCTGGCGGTAACGCTTACCGACCCACGCGATACCACACGTGCCTCGTCAGCAGTCCACCGCGGCGATTGGCCGTGGAGTTCACTGCTTGGCTTCGGCGCGTTGTTGTTCTCGGTGGGGGTGCTGCAACGTGACTTGGGTAACGCCAGCGTGATCTGCCTGATCGGACTGGTGATGCTGGCCATGGGAGGCGTCGCGTCACAGGTTTTGGTCACCGTTACCGCTGTGCTGGCCTCTGGCGGACTGGCGATGGGGTTAATGTCCAGCCACATACGGGCCCGGCTGGAGGCCTGGTTTGACCCGTTTACGCATCGGATGGGAGTAGGGCAGCAGATTGCCGAGTCGCTCTCGGCAATGGGACGTGCAACCATTTGGGGCGCTGGATACACCAACGGACGCGCGAAACTGAACATTGGAGCAGCGAACACAGATTATGTGTTCGTGACGCTTGCCGAGGAGTTTGGGCTGTTGGGTACGGTGGTCATGGTCGGCTGCGCCGCCGCGATGCTGTTGACTGTGATGCTGGTCGCTCAGCATGCGAAGACTCATGTGGGGGTGCTGCTAGCTGGCGGGGTGCTGGCCTGGTATGGCTGCCAGACGGTGATGAACTTGGCGATGGCCACCAATATGCTGCCCTCTATCGGTGTGACGCTTCCGTTTGTCAGCTATGGGGGCTCTGCACAGATCGCCGCATGTTTGGCCGTGGGGTTGGTATTGCTTGCCATCATGGACAAGCCGCAGGATAACCGGAGACTGCCCGGCAGGCCCGTTGGGCGCGCACGATGAGGGTATTATTGTCAGGTGGCGGCACCGGAGGCCATCTGTTCCCGGCGATCCGTGTGGCGGAAGAGCTCGCGGATGTCGGTCATGAGGTGGCGTTCATCGGGCGGTCCGGAGGTCTGGAAGACGGCGTGGTGCAAGGATATGGCTGGGCGTTCACGGGAGTGCCTGCGAGCGCGCTGCAAGGATCTCTGCGTCCCGGGCATGTGGTGGATTTCGTACGTGCGGCGCGGGTTGCACACCGGGTAATACGCGAGTGGCGACCGGATGTGCTGTTTGCGACCGGGGGGTACGCCGCACTCGTGGCGTCTGTCGTGCAGAGCCTTCGGGGCGGCCGTATGGTGATCCATGAAGCCAATGCGTACCCGGGGCGCACCAACCGTTTGCTCAGTCCCCGTGCGCATACCGTCTGCGTGTTGTTCCAGTCGGCGCTGGCGCACCTGCGCTGCCGCACGGCCCGCGTGACGGGGCTTCCGGTACAACGGCGCCTGGAGCAGGCGCTTACGTCTCGCGATACGGCCCGTCAGCAGATTGGCCTGGGCGCGTATCCGCGGGTGTTGTTCGTGTGTGGAGGCAGCCAGGGAGCAGTGGCTATTAACAGCGTCGTCTGGCAGGCGTTGGAGAGACTGCGTGATGCCGGTGTCGCTGTGGTGCATCAGGTGGGGGCGCGCAACATAGACTCAGTGCCGCCGGATCTGCGTAACCAGGATGGGTATCTGCCTGTGGGGTTCGCCGCACCGCACGAGATGGCGCTCTATTACTCTGCCGCATCGCTGGTGTTGTCTCGCGCGGGGGCGTCGACAATAGCGGAGTGGACGTTGGCAGGTCGCCCAGCCGTGCTGGTGCCGTATCCGTACGCCCATGCCGACCATCAACGCCGGAACGCAGAGGTGGTTCAACGGGCTGGCGCAGCCCGTATGGTGCCTCAACCCGATCTGACACCGGACACATTATGTGACATGGCGCAGGAGATCCTGGATGACGCCGGTCTGCGGGCGTCCATGGAGCAAGCGGCCCGCCGGTGGTCGGCGCCCGATGCGCCGCAACGCATTTTATCGGTACTACAAGAGGTGACCATCACATGACACGCCGTGTTCATTTTTTAGGTATCGGCGGTATTGGTCAGAGCGGCATAGCCCGGGTCCTGAACGCGCAGGGTTGGCAGGTCTCCGGATGCGACCGCAAGCCGACTCCATTGATACGGCAACTGGAAGCCGAAGGGATCCAAGTGTTGATCGGGCACGACGCATCGCATGGCGAACTGGCTGATGTGATGGTGTACACGGCTGCTGTTCCCGCGGATCATCCGGAGTTGGCGGAGGCGCGCCGGCGGGGCCTGGAGGTGATCCGGCGGTCGGAGGCGCTGGCCCGTGTGATGACTGATCGTATAGGACTGGCTGTTACCGGCGCCCATGGAAAAACCACTACGACCACGATGGTCGCCTCGATCTTGGAGGCCGCCGCACTGGATCCCCAGGCGATTATCGGCGGGGAAGTGGCGCGGTATGGCGGGAATGTGCGGCTGGGTCACGGCAGGCATATTGTCGTAGAGGCTTGCGAGGCCTACAGTTCGTTCCTGGACCTGCACCCGTATGCGGCGATCGTGACCAATGCCGATCCGGACCATCTGGATCATTACGGTACGCCCGAACGGATGTGGGACGCCTATAGGCAGTTCCTGTCTCAGGTGGACCCGAATGGGGTGGTGGTCATGTATGCAGATGACCCACAGGCCGATTCACTGGCCAGCGCCTCACGCGCTCGTGTGGTCTCGGTGGGACAGTACAAGGGTGAATACCGCGTCGAGGTGGACACGCAAGCGCCCGTTGCATTCCGCCTGCTCAAGGATGGTGAGTTGGTGGGGTGCTTTGCCGTCGAAGCGTTGGGTGCGCATATCGCAGTCGATGCGGGGCTGGCTGCGGTATTAGCCCTCGAACTGGGCGTACCGGTGTCTGCGGTCGCAGACGGTTTGCAGGGGTTCCCGGGGGTGGCCCGGCGGATGGAATGGATCGGCAGCGTCGAGGCCATCCGTATTTTAGATGACTACGCACACCATCCCATCGAGGTGGCGGCCACGCTGCGGGCGCTGCGCGCCAGTATTCAGGGACGCTTGGTGGTGGCGTTTCAGCCCCACCTCTACTCACGCACGCGTGATTTTATGCAGCAGTTCGCCGAGGCGTTGGCAGCTGACCCCGACGTGCTGGTCATCACCGAGATCTATCCGGCTCGTGAGGAACCTATCCCGGGTGTCGACGCTGCGGCGTTGGCCCGCGCCGTGCGCCGTGTGGCCCCCATGCTTCCGGTCTACACGGCGCCTGACATTGACACAACGGCCTGCATGGTATCGCAGCTGGTCCAACCGGGTGATACCGTGTTGACGATGGGAGCCGGCGAACTGGACCAGGCGGCGCGCCGGTTGCTGGCGATCCTGGCGGAACGCGCACGAACGACGAGGGGTGACGAGAGGGCATGAAGATCGCTGTGCTGTGCGGAGGCGATTCTCCAGAGCGTGAAGTGTCTATAAACAGCGGACGGCGTGTCGCACAGGCAGCCGCCACATTAAAGCATCAGGCGCGCGCATACGATGTGACACTGCTGCGCCGGCCGCAGCGGAACGCGGCGGACATGCAGGCGATCCACGGATTGACGCCGTTGATCGGCATGCTGGAGACAGTGAAGCCAGACCTGGCGGTGCTGATGTTTCATGGCGCTCCGGGCGAAGATGGATCCATACAGGCTGTGTTGGAAATGATGGGTGTCCGGTATACAGGCAGCGGCATCTCCGCCAGTGTAATGTCGTTGAACAAAGTGGCGACAAAGCGGATGGTTGCTGCGGAGGGGATACCGGTGGCCGAAGATCTGGTGCTGAGGGAATTGGAGCACTTCGATTGCCGGCTGGAGAAAGCACTGCAGTTTGGGTTGCCGTCCATCATCAAGCCGATGTGCCAGGGATCGACGGTGGGAATGAACCGTGTGTTTGAACCGGAACAGATGCGCGCCGCGCTGACCGAGGCGTTCCGCTATGATCCCGTGGTGCTGGTCGAGCGGTTTGTGCGCGGTGTGGAGTTGACCGTGCCTGTTTTAGGTACGACCAGTCCGATGGCGATGCCCAGCGTGGAGATCATCCCGTCGAGCGGGTATTACGACTATGCGGCGAAGTACACCCCGGGAGCGACCGAGGAGATTGTGCCAGCCCGGCTGCCGCAAGATGTGCTGGACCTATGCGCACAGTATGCGATTACCGTTCATCAGGTGATGGGGTGCCGGGGTGTCAGCCGGTCGGACTTCATCTACACGGGGGATCAAGCGGTGTTCCTGGAGGTTAACACCATACCCGGCATGACGGCTACCAGTCTGGTTCCACGTTCTGCGCAGCACTTGGGGTGGTCGTTTGAGCGCTTGGTGGAGCGGCTGATTGAGGATGCGATGGCAGGTGAATGATGGGATCGCAAGGCCGTCGGTCTGCTGTGCGTTCCCGCCGGGGCACATCTCCCTATCGCAGCCGGCGTACATACCCGCCAATCGGTAAATGGTTATACTGGCTGCTAAGCGGGGCGTTACTGGCAATGCTGCTGGTTGCGTTGCTGTTCAGCCCGGCGTTCATGCTGCGGCGGGTGACCGTGGTTTCGTCCGAACTGGTACCCCGGCCATACCTCGCACGCAACCTGCACCTACAAACGGGGCAGAACTGGTTGTTATGCATGTGGCATCGGCATGCGTTGCATAATCGGATCAACGCGCTGGCGCCCGTTGCGTTTACCGAGTCGTCTATGTGGCCCCCATGCAGCCTCACGATCCGGGTGCATGCCCGCACTCCACTGGCGCAGGTGATTGGGGTGCGCGACGATCTGGTTGTGGATCGGGAAGGGATGGTGTTCGACGCCCCGCCTGCGTACCGCCCGCCTGCAGAGTTGGTGCTGGCTGCGCCGGTACCCCTGTATCCCGGCCGTCAACTGTGTGATGATGTGTTGATCCAACCCGGTGACATATCCAACCCGCTGCGCGTTATTCAACGTCTACTGGCGGACCCTCCGGATGAACTGGATTGGCTGCATCGCCTGCTGTCGCGTCACTTGACATCTGAAGAGAGAGCGCGCATTACCGATGCGACGGAGCCGGTACGGGAGCGCGAGCGCGTGCTGGTGCGCGGTATCAACCGCTTGGTGCGCTCTCAAGATCTGAAGCGCCGATGGAAAGGGAAGACCGGCGGAAGCACCGAGAAGGAACGGATGGCCAGTAACCGGCGGGTGCTGTCGGCAGCCATCGGCGCTGATCTCGGTCCACCGTTGTTACATGCTTACAGCGCTCGTGTAGCGTTATCCATACTGGATCATGATGCGCATGAGTTCGGGTTAACCGTCCGGCAGGTGCTGATTGATAACGGACAGCAGTTATGTTTGAATATACCTAACAAGCCCCCTGTGCGCATGGGTCCCCCGTATTACCGCATGCGCAAGTTATACGCAATATCTGTTTTGCTGAGTAAACCGAACCTCGTAACTCGCCAGCGCTATATCGATGTGAGCAACGATCGATCGACCAGTCGGCTGAAAGCGGTGCTGGGGCCGATGTTACCCGATGGACATCCCGTAGGTGGCGGCAATGAACCTCTTCGTTTCAACGATCAAGGGAAACTCGTATATTCTTCCGGTGACCACGTTTTCAGTGATCCTGGGAGCCTTGCTGGCGCTGTCTCTCAAGACGCAGCAGTCGATCCGTCAGGCGTCCCTGCCGTCAAACCGGTTCCCGGGCCTGGCAAGCGCATTCCTGGATCAACAGGACCGGATCAAGCTGTTAAACGAGGAGGTCAGTAAACTGCGGGCTCAGATCACCGACTATGAGAACGAGATGGCCTCCGCAGGGTCGAACACGGAACTGCTGAACAAGTCCCTGCAGGAGATCAAGCTGCAGGCAGGCCTTACCGAGGTTGTGGGGCCGGGGATCGTGCTGACGCTGCAGGACAGCAAAAAGAAGCCTTCCGATTCGTTGCCACTGGAGAACTATATCATTCACGACACCGACCTGCAGCGGGTTATCAACGAGTTACGTGCAGCAGGCGCGGAGGCGATCGCGGTGAACGGTCAGCGTGTGGTGGGCAGCACCGCCATCCGCTGCGTGGGACCCACCATACAGGTTAACGGCGTGGCCATTGCTGGTCCCTTCCAAATCGCATGCATAGGTCCGCCGGATGGGTTGCGCAGTTCGTTGGAAATGCCCGGAGGGGTGCTGGCGGACATCACCGCATTTGACCCCGCGATGGCCCGCATCGATGTTCCCAAGGAAGTACGCGCACCGGCCTACAGCGGCAGTCTGACGCTGCGTTACGTGAAACCGGTACAGCCTGCGCCATCCCCCAAACCCGAGGGCCAGCGATGAACTGGTTGCCTCTGATCGGGTTGGTGGCTGGTTTTGGCATTCTGTACTTTTTGCCTGTCAGCGTACCTACCAGCCTGGCTTCCTATGTCAGCTTGGCCGCACTGTCGGCGATGGACACCATTTTGGGCGGCGTCAGGTCTGGCATCGAAGGCAAGTTTCACACCGATGTGTTCGTCACAGGTTTTATCACGAACACCCTGCTTGCGGCCTTGCTGGCCTGGCTGGGCGACCAGATCGGGGTGGATCTGTTCCTGGCTGCCGTGGTGGCTCTTGGCGGACGAATGTTCCTCAACCTGTCGTTGATCCGGCGGTACTACCTCACACAACGCAGCGTGACGCGGCAGAAGGAGATGATCTCATGAAGCCTGTCCAGTTCACAGCGCTCGATATCGGCACGACCAAGGTGGTGGCGGTGCTCGCCTCATCTCGAGACGGCCGCATGGAAGTCGAAGGTGTTGGTCTTGCGGCGTCCTCCGGGATGCGTAACGGCACGGTGGTTGACATCCCGGAGACTACGCGAGCGGTACGGGATGCGATTGAGCAGGCAGAACACGCGGCTGCCCGCCGCTCGGGACCGGTGATCGTCGGCGTCACTGGGCGGCACATACGGTCCGATAACCGTACCGCCACGATCTCGTTCAGTGGCATGCACCGCGTCACTGTTGAGGATGTGGATGCCGTATGTGACCGCGCCAAGGGAGAACCGGACTCTGGCAACGTGATCATACACAGCCTGCCGCGGACGTTCACGCTGGACGGACAGGATGGTGTGCGCAATCCCACAGGTATGAGCGCCACCGAGATGAGCGTGGAACTTCACGTGGTGCAAGGCGCCGCAGCCGTCTTCGAAAACGTACGCCAAGCGGTCCATCTGGCCGACCTGACGGAGATGTGTCTGGTGGTGGAACCGGTGGCTACCGGTCTGGCGGTGCTTACAGAAGCTGAGCGCGACGCGGGGGTCTGTCTCGCCGACATTGGCGGTGGAACCACTGATGTGGCGATCTACCGGAACGGCGAAGTGTTTCACACTGCGGCGATCCCGATCGCTGGGAGTCACGTGACATCAGATATCAGTGTTGGTCTGCGCACCGCCAGCGATGAATCCGAGCGTATAAAGCTGCAGCATGCCACCCTGCAGCGCGAGATGATCCGCGAGTCCAGCGTGCTAACCGCGCGGTCACTAAGCGGAGGGGAAGCCCAGCACGCCAAAGCGCTGTTCCTATATGAAATCGTGGAGGCGCGGATGACCGATCTGTTGGAGCTGATTGCACGGGAGATCCAAGCGGCAGGACTGACACAGCGGCTTCCAGGAGGGCTGGTGCTGTCCGGCGGAGGCAGCCAACTGAGGGGCCTGACCGATATGGCCCGTCGGATCACCGGTATGCCCACCCGAGTTGGCGCTCCATTGAGCGCGTGGGCCAGAAACGGCCATATCGACACGCCGATACACGCCACGTCGGCCGGCTTGCTGGTATATGGTCTGGAGTATGTCAAGGAACTGGACCTCTTGACGCCGAACTTGTGGGGGCGCGCCTGGCAATGGATGCGTCAAATCATACCGATTCGCCGCCGCTGAGCGTTCGATGTGTAAAAGAGTGTAATATACAGTATATGCAATAATGCGTCATTCACCCATTAGCACATAAACCAGGCAAGGCCGGAGGATAGCGACCGATATGGACAAGAAGGCCAAGATCAATGTGGTCGGAGTGGGCGGAGGCGGCACCAATGCGGTTAACCGCATGATCGAAGCCGGCCTCAGCGGAGTAGATTTTTGCGTGATGAACACCGAATCACAAGCGTTGGAAAAGGCGCTTGCTGAGCGGAAGCTGCAGCTCGGCGAGTCCTTAACGCATGGCCTTGGCGCTGGCGGCAATCCCACAGTGGGTCAGAACGCCGCTGAGGAGAGCAAGAACGATATCACCAAGGCGCTGGAAGGCTCCAACCTGGTTTTCATCAGCGCTGGCATGGGTGGAGGTACCGGCACCGGTGCGGCTCCGGTTATCGCCCGGATCGCCCGCGAACTCAAAGCCCTGACCATCGCCGTCGTGACAAAACCGTTCAAATTCGAAGGGCCCCGCCGGTTGCAGATTGCCCTTGATGGTGTTGAGCAGCTGCGTCAGAACGTAGATGCGCTCATCGTGGTGCCGAATGAGCGGTTGCTGACGGTAGCTGAAAAGCGCACCACATTGTTGGATGCGTTTCGAATGGCCGATGAGATCCTGGCACAGGGCGTTCGAGGTATCTCAGATATCATCACTGTGACGGGTCTGGTCGATGTGGATCTGCACGACGTCGAGACCGTCATGTCCGGAGCTGGTCCGGCGTTGATGGGTATCGGTGTCGGCCGCGGCGAACACAAGGCGCGTGAAGCGGCCGAAGCAGCCACGCGCAGCCCGCTGATGGAGACGCCGATTGAAGGCGCACGGCGCGTGCTGTTGAATGTGACCAGTGGCCCCGACTTCTCGCTGCAGGAACTGGCCGAAGCAACCAGCATCATTGAACAGTTCTGTGATCAAAAAGATAACCTGACAATCTATGGTCATGTGTTTGACGAGACCATGGAAGATGAGGTGCGCATCACGGTACTGGCCGCCGGATTGCCCGGCATGCTGGCCGGCGACGCAGCCGTTCCTTCGTTCCCGTTGGAGGGGCGTCGCAGCGAACCCGCTGCGGCGCAGGCGCCTGCTCCCACAGCGGCAGCGCCGCAACCATCCGCAGCCAAACCCGCAACCTCATCGCGCCCTGCGGAATCTGCCGCAGCAAACGACTACGACATTCCAGCATTTCTGCGCCGGTCCCGGCAGAATGGCGGACAGTCTAACGACTGACCCATTCCGCTGAGGCGGTTGCGGTACCATGTAACAGGGCGGCGCTCCATGAGCGTCGCCCGACTGTTTGTAAGACCGAGGCAGCATGCGTGAGCAGTCAACGACGAACTTACGCCCTGGTAGACTCCAAGGCGCTCGTACACAACCTCCGATGGATTGAGCAACAACTGCGTCCCCCTTCGCGGTTGATGGCGGTGGTGAAAGCCAATGCGTATGGCCATGGCGCGGCGCTGATCGCGCCCCTGCTGCAGTCGGCGGGTGTTGAGCACTTCGGTGTCGCTACTGTACAGGAGGCCGCGGAACTGCGGCAGGCAGGTGTCACCGCGCGCATCTACATCCTCAGCCCGACGCTGGCCGAGGAGGCTTCCGACGTCGTTGCGGTCAACGCCACGCCGTTTGTCGAGGACGGCCCGTCCTTGCAGGCTCTGGCAGACGCTGCGGCGGCAGCCGGACGCCCATTGGCGATCCATCTGAAGGTCGATGTCGGGATGAGCCGTTTTGGTGTCTCACCGGATACGGCGCCAGACATCGCAGAGCGGATAGAGCAGATGCATCCGCTGGTGCTTGAGGGTGTGGCCACGCACTTTCCTGCAGCCGATGGCATACCGGCATTGACCCATGAGCAATGGCGGCAGTTCTCACAGACATGCGCCCGCATTGAGGCAAAGCTGGGCCGGCGGGTCATCCGACATGCGGCAGCCAGTGCCGCGACGCTGCATTATCCGGATACACACGCAGATATGGTACGATGCGGCCTGATCCTGTATGGCGTCACCCCGAACGGAACGCCGCAGATGGACACACTGCATCCTGTGATGTCCTTGCATACCCGGGTAACCGCCATCCGTATGGCGCCCCCCGGCACCCTGGTGGGCTACTCCGGTACCTGGGTAACGGAGCGTCCGACGCTGATTGCCACGCTTGGCGCAGGATACGGTGACGGTTTTGCGCGACGGCTGAGTAACAGCGCGTGTGTGCTGCTGCGTGATCAGCGCGTTCGGGTAGTGGGGCGTGTCTGTATGGATCAGATGATGGTGGACGCCACAGATACGGGTGCTGCGGTGGGAGATGACGTGGTGATCATCGGAACGCAGGGCGGCGAGACGCTTGCAGCGAAGGAGATCGCCCAGTGGATGAACACCACGCCGCATGAGGTGACCACCAACATCTCTGCCAGGGTCACCCGCGAACTGGTGTAGGGCAGGGGGCCGCAGGTCCCGCTCACGGCGCAGTGCGCCGTGAGCGGTTACCCTGTCATGCGGGATCGGTCCACCGCCCGTCTGCTTTGATCAGGTTGATCAGTTCTTGTACGCCGTGCTCCTCAGGGATGTTGTTCTTGACCAGACTCCGGTTCCGGTACAGCGCAATGCGTCCGTCTCCTTTGCCCACATAGCCGTAGTCGGCATCTGACATCTCACCCGGTCCATTGACAATGCAACCCATCACAGCGATATCCATTCCTTGCAGGTGCTGGGTTGCCGATTTCACCTGCTCCAGCACTCCTTCGATATCGAATCGGGTGCGTCCGCAACTGGGACAAGAGATATACTCCACGCGGGTCTTGCGCAGGCCGCAGGCCTGCAGGATGTCCAGACAGACAGGGATCTCATTCACCGGGTCCTCGGTCAGCGAGACGCGGATCGTGTCGCCAATGCCTTCCATCAGCAGGGTGGCGATGCCGGCTACGCTCTTCACCCGTCCGTAGTCGCCGTTACCGGCTTCGGTGACACCCAGATGAATGGGGTAGCGCAAACCTTCGTCGTCCATAACTTGCGCGGCCAGACGGTTGGCAGCCAGCATGGTGGGTACCCGGCTGGCCTTCAGGGAGACCACGATCTGGTCAAAGCCGTGTGTTTCGCAGATGCGGATGTACTCCATCGCGGACTCAACCATACCCTTGGGCGTGTCGCCATACAGCGTAAAGATACGCTGCGACAGGCTTCCATGGTTAATGCCCAGTCGCAAGGCACAGCCGTTGGACCGCAGGGCATACAATAACGGCACAAGCTGTTCTTCAATTTCTTGCAGGCTGCGATCCTGTTCAAACGTGGTCACCACATCGGGGCGTTGCAGGTCGGCGTGGTATACATACAGACCGGGGTTAATACGCACCTTGTGAACCAGCGGGGCGCAGGCTGAGGCGATGTCACGGCCGGCGTGATGGACATCGGCACACAGTGCGACCGAGACGCCGGCCTTCTCGAGCCGGTTTCGGATCTGCTCCAAGGCGGCGACATCGGTTAGGGTCGGCACAGCCAGGCGCACCAACTCGCATCCTGCATCCGCCAGACGTCGGATCGCATCGACACTGCGATCCACATCCGTAGTGGGCGTGTTGATCATAGATTGGATCGATACCGGTGCACCGCCTCCGATGGTCAGCGGACCCACGCGTACGGGCCGCGTACCCCGACGCGGAAAATATGTTTGCCACATGCTTGCTCTCTCCTGGCGGTTATCTGGCGCGGTGCGTACCGTCTACTTGTGAACACGCGCCCGTCTGTACATAGATACAGTACCATCCCCGGGCGTACTGCTGTATGGGACGTTGGGTGATGTGTGGAGAGCGAAACTTGGATGTTGAGGGCTAAAAGCGGCCGGGCAGTTCTCACTGTCCGGCCTGTGTGTCTACTGTAGAAATGGGAACACCATTCAGAAGCGTACGCCGCCTTTTACTCCCCAGCCGCGGAACACATCATCGGCGCCGATGTTCCAGAAGAACTCGCCGGTGAACCGTTCCGCGAACCGTGCGCCAATCGCCAATGTACCGCCCAGTTTGGTCTTGGTCTCGGACGCCCCACCCAGCTTTACTCGCTGATGAGCCAGCACCAACGCGGGCGCCGCATACACGGATTGTTCGGGGGTCAGGAAGATCCGGTAGCCGGCAAAGGCGGTTGTCAGCGCGACGTCAGCCTTCTGATAACTGCCGATTCCAAGTGGCGCGCGGGTGCGCTCGGATACGGCATAAGCACTTGATGCAGCTTCGACGCCATTACCGCCGTTGCCGCCGTTACCGCCACCGCCGGCCGGCGGTACCGGAATATCGGTAACACGGTACGCTGTGTAGCCAATGCCGGCGAACCATTCGCCGCGTTCGGTAGGGCGGAAGGAATAGTCACCGCAAATGGTATAGCCCAGCTTATTCGTGCCTCCCAGATCGGCCGTGGCTTTAAATGTGCCCGCCGATACATGGAGTTTGTTGGATATGTCCTGCGCAGAGATGCTTCCTGCTGACAGAACCATGAAGAACGCAAAGACGTAAACCACTGCACTGCTACGCATGAAGTGCCCTCCTTGATGGGATGACGTGAGTATACCTGTACGTAATCGATTCATTGCCTGCAAGACCAATAGTTAGCCCGGAGTTTATGTAAAAAAAGCGGCCGAACGGGTTGTCCGGCCGCTTGAGCTGAAACAGCGCTCGTTTAGAAGCGCATACCGCCCTTCAGACCCCAGCCGCGGAACACGTCATCCGCGCCGAAGTTCCAGTAGAACTCGCCGAAATACTTCCCGGCGAACCGTGCGCCGATCGCCACGTTGCCGCCGACTTTGGTCTTGCTGTCGGAGACGCCGCTGACCTTGGCATACTGGTAAGCCAGCACCGCTGCGGGCGCCACATACACTTTCTGCTCAGGCGTCAGGAAGAACCGGTAGCCGACCTGGCAGGTGGGCAACGACACATCGGCCTTCGTTGTGCCGCCCAGCACGGGGATGTCCTTGACTTGGTAAGCGGTGTAACCGACACCCGCGAACAGTTCACCCTTCTCCATCGACTTGAACGTATAGTCGCCGCTGATGGAGTAACCATACTTGTTGCTGCCGCCCATGTCGGCTGTGGCTTTGAACGTGCCGATGCCGACTTGCCACTTGCCGGCGGTCTCGTCCATACCGTACTGAGCGAACGATGCGGTCGTAGCGGTGACCATGACTGCAGCCAACGCAGCGATTGCCAGAAGGCGCTTCATTGTTAACCCTCCGTGACGTTATAGGATGTCATCCCGTTTCGGTGCGTCACTCCGGTTGCTGTCCCTGTTACGCGCCGGAATGAACGCCCATTGCACACATTCTACCTGAGATATGTCAGGTCCTGCTAATGTTGCAGCCAGTTCTCTCCTCGCTGCATGAAACGTTGTCGGCATCCTGCATCCGGTTTGGTTCTGGTGAGTGTGCGGGGATATACTGAAACCGTTCCGTTCGCCGTGTGTACGACCTTCCGGGAGGATATGTGACATGAAACAGAGATACCATCTGCTGGCATGGTTGGCTGTTCCGCTGGCGTTGTCTGGCGCATCATCCAACGCTCAACTGGTCGATCCGGAACCAGCGCCGGCACCGACGCCGCCCGGTGTGGAGTCACCTGCACCTGCGCCCTCTCCATCTCCAGTGGTTCCCGCGACACCTGAGACGACTCCCGCCATGGTGTCACAACCCGCTGATGAGGTCATGGAACTGGTCGCTGCTGTGCCTCCTGTCGCGCCTGTTCAGAGGGAGCGCCCGTTTCTGGCGATCGCCGGTGTGAAACCGGTAGCTGGCCCGGTCGATCTGATCACGCTGGCGCTTTGGCGCAGGTTGGCCGACAGTCAGCGCTTCGTGATGCCCGACCGCGGCGATGCCGAACGACGGCTGTCCGGCATGGCGCTGTCTCCCGAGTCTCTGGAGCAGTTATCTACCGCACAGACCGTCGCCCGCGCGTTCAACGCCGACTATGTTGTGTACGGCGCGGTGTTCGAAATGGAGCGCCAAATACGCGCCTACCTGGAAGCAGACGGTAAGTCGCAGCGGTTTGAGACCCGTGCTCAACTTGATGTGGAACTGAAACTGCTGCGCGTAGCTGATGGCAGCGTTGCGGTCACACGCCGCATACGCAAAGAACATTTCCGCCCGGGGCGGTTTCAGGACGCCACACCGCTGTATCAGACTCTGGCAGATCAGGTGGCTGTAGACTTCGCCGATGCCGTATTGACAGCGTTGCCGATCCGTGCAATCGTGGCGCAGGTAAAACCCGGCAAGAACGGGATCATTATCATCGATGCCGGATCGAGCCGTGGGATCGTGTCTCAGTATGACTTGAATGTGTTCCGGTATGAGAACGTCACCATGCCGGATGGCAAAGTCATTCAGCGGCAAGTGGATATCTGCCTGGCACGGCCGGTGCGCGTGCAAGGGGGCCTGACGGAAGCCCGGCCGGGCCGCTATTGGCGAGGTGCGATGTCTACCGGATGGCGTTTCGATGACCGAC
>CAZHSN010000021.1:0-31510 GCA_964535125.1 uncultured bacterium | reverse complement strand
CCTGCGTCCCGGCTTTCGATCAAGCCGATGTGCTGCGAGCAGGACTCCTGGCATCCTTGCAGGAACCCTCCGGTGTGGTGCCCGGTACAGACGAACTGCTGATACCCCTGGCGAACGGTGATCCGGCGCCCATGGAACTGTCGGTTGTACGCACACAATTGAGCGGGCAACCCTTCCTGGTGTTGATGTGGCGCAACCTTACGGAGACCCGCCGCGCCGAAGCACAACGACTGGAGTATGAGCGCGAACAAGCCCGCAGCCGGCGCTTCGAAAGCCTGGCGCGCATGGCCGGTGGTATCGCCCATGACTTCAACAACCTGCTGATGGTGGTCATCGGAAACACCGACCTGGTTAAACATCGGCTGGGCGCCGAATCGTCCGCGCAACATCACCTGCGTGAAATCGAGGCCGCCGCCCATCGCGCGTCCGAACTGTGCCGCCAGATGTTGGCGTGTACGGGTCAAACGCCGCTGCAGCGCGTCCGTGTCGATCTCGCGCAAACGCTGCAGCAGTTGGCGCCCGAATTGACTGCTATCTGTAAGCCCGTACCGTTCCATCTGGATGTTCCGGACAAACTGCCCTGTGCGATGATGGATGTGGAACAGATGCGCACGGTATGGCGCAACCTGGTGACGAATGCCGCCGAAGCGATGGAAGGACGCGATGGGAGCATCACGCTCTCGATCAGTCTGGTAAGCGACCTGCAGACGCGGGACGCCGATCAGGCCGCACCGGGGCGTTACCTTCGGGTGCAGGTCAGCGACCAGGGAGTCGGCATGGACAGACGGACACTGGAGCGGATATTTGAACCGTTCTTTAGCACGAAGTTTACCGGGAGGGGATTGGGTATGGCGACTGTACAGGGAATTGTTCAGGCACATGAGGGGCAGGTGTACGTGCAGAGCACGCCGGGCCAGGGAACCTGTGTGGAGGTACTGTTGCCCGTTCCCGATGAGGAACCGGATGTCTGCCGGGATGATGTGTCAGACACCCGGAACGATGCGCTGATCTGCGTGGTGGATGATGAGGAGATGATCAGGGAGCTGGCTACCGAAATGCTTCAGATGCTGGGATACCGAACAGTGTGCGCCGCGTCCGGTGAAGAGGCGGTCGCCGTGTACCGCGAACAGGGCACAGATATCGCACTGGTTCTGCTTGATCTGACGATGCCCGGCATGAACGGCGAGCAGACATTCGCGGCGCTGAGAGCGCTTGACCCGCAGGTGCGTGTCGTGCTTACCAGCGGGTACAGCGAGTCACAAGCCGCCGGGCGGTTCGTGGGTCATGGCCTGGCCGGGTTCCTGCATAAACCGTATGACATGGAGCAGTTGCAGGCCTGCCTGGATCGCGCGCTGGGGTAATGCCGGCGCTGCACGGCCCGATGCCTCTCCACCGGTCAGTTGGTCAGACTGGTCAACGGTGCGGGAATGCGTCCGCCCAGCCGCACGAACAGGTCCGATGCTCCGCATTGAATGGGCATGATCGGCGCCTCCCCAAACAGCCCTCCGAACACCGCGCGGTCTCCGGCCTTCTTGCCGGGTACGGGGATGATGCGCACAGACGTGGTCTTGTGGTTGATCACCCCGATCGCCAACTCATCCATGGCCAGAGCGGTGAGGGTTTCGGGCGGCGTATCACCCGGAAGGGCGACCATATCCAGTCCAACAGAGCAGACGCTCGTCATCGCCTCCAGTTTTTCCAGGGTCAGGTGACCGCAAGCCGCTTCGGCGCTGAGTGTGCCGTCTTCAGCAACCGGGATAAACGCGCCCGAGAGGCCGCCTACGGACGATGACGCAAACGCGCCGCCCTTCTTAACGGCGTCGTTCAGCATCGCCAGCGCTGCGGTGGTGCCAGGACCGCCCACTTGGGAGATACCCATCGCCTGAAAGATCTCGCCGATACTGTCACCGATCGCCGGAGTGGGCGCCAGGGAGAGATCCACGATCCCGAATGTCGCACCGGTCAGTCGGGCCACTTCCCGCCCGATCAACTCGCCGCACCGCGTCACGCGGAACGCGGTGCTCTTGATCTCCGCAGCCACGTCTCCCAGTCCGTTACAACCTCGCTGCAGCAGGCGTTCAATGGCGCGCTTTACCACCCCCGGACCGCTGACACCGATGTTGATCACCGCTTCGGCCTCACCGATGCCCTTATACGAACCCGCCATGAAGGGGTTGTCTTCCGGAATGTTTGCGAATACGCTGAGCTTGGCGCAGCCAAACCCGTCACGGTCCGCCGAACGCTGCGCTGTGTCGCGCCAAACATGCCCCAGCAGTATCAACGCGTCCACATTCATCCCGGAGCGTGAACTGGCCGCGTTAACCGAGGCGCACAGCCGCTGGGTGGTTGTCAGAACCTCCGGCAAGACACCGATCAGTATGCGGTCTGCATGCGACATGCCTTTATGAACCAACGCCGAAAACCCGCCCACCATGTCCAGTCCGGCCTCGGCCGCCGCACGGTCGAGCGTATGTGCGGCCTGAAGCATACCGGCGGCATCATGGCCCGCAAGCACATCGGCCATGGGTGACAGAGACACCCGCGTGTTGACGATAGGGATCCCGAGACGATCGGAAACCTGCCTGCAGATACCCGGAAGCGGCGACGCCAGGCGCATCACCTTCTCGTAGATGGCCGTGCAGCACCGGTCAATGTCGCGGTCACTGCAATCGAACAGGTCGATCGCCAGATTCACCGCGCGTACATCCAGGTGTTCATCCTGCAGCATGGCGATGACGCCCATGATATCGTCTCTGTCGTGTACGTTCACTCGGACGCCTCCCCAAATCGAACGGGCCGTATGTCGCCGGTGGCCCGGAACACATCGGCATGCATGATGTGAACGGAAAAACCGAACTGTTCGCCTGCAGTGATGAGTTCCCGGCGTAGGTCGGGCAGCGACACGTCCGGCGGAATGGCAATTACGGCCAGCGCAATGAACTCATCATCAAGCGCATACGCGCTGAAGTCCTCAATGTTGATCGCTCGCCGCGCCAGCACCTCTGCAGCGCAGCGCACCACACCGGGCATCTCCCGGCTGCGGATGCTCAGCGTAAACAGGTCGTTTCGGGCAGGCGGAGGCGGACTGTCTTCACCCGCGTGCCGTACCCCCACGGCGAACTCCCCGTCGAAGCCGGCCGATGTGACTTGCTGCTTCACCTGCAGCGCATCCACCGCATCGGGCGTCTGCACCGACAGGATCAACGTGAAGTACCCGCGCAGCACCGTTTGGCTGGCGTGCGTAATGTTGCCCTGCAACCCGGCCAGCGCGGCCGACACATCCCGCAGGATACCCACGCGGTCACGCGCCATGACCGTAACGATAAAATCATGCATGCTGATCACGAACGCTGGCGGATGTCGCCGCGTTCCTCCACTACATTGTATGGCGTTCCATCCGAACTAGGGCTCCGGCTCGGTACGGCAAGGGCCTCCGGATAGCTCCGGAGGCCCTGTGGATAGGCGGACTGGCTGAGATCAGCCGCGTTGTGCCAGCACCGACTGCTCGTAAGCGCGCACTTCGTTGAGCCAGGCGGCGCCAGCAGGAACGTTCCACTTTTCACAGTAGAAGTCCCAGATCGCGCCAAACGGCAGGTTCTTGAAGTCCTCCATCAGCGCCAGCCGGCCGGAGCGGTCTCCGGATGCCTCGGCGTCCTTCAACATCTGCTGAGGCGTCAGCAGCGAGATCAGCAGCGCCTTCTGCAGCGCCCGGGCGCCCACCACCCAGGCGGCAATCCGGTTGATGCTGGCATCAAAGAAGTCCAGGCCGAAGTACACGCGCTCCATGGCGTTGCCGCGCACGACTTCATCGCAGATCGCCTTGACTTCGTCGGTGAGGGTGACCACATGGTCGCTGTCCCAGCGGATGCCGCGGCTGACGTGCAGCAGCACCGCTTCGATGTACTGCAGCACGGCGGAGATCTTTTCGGACACCACTTCGGTGGGATGGAAGTGCCCCATGTCCAGCGTGAGCAGCTTCTTGCGCGACACGGCGTAAGCGGTGTAGAACTCAAGCGAACCCACCACATACGACTCGGAACCGATGCCAAACAGCTTGCTCTCCACCGCTTCCAAGGTCAGCCGCGGGTCCAACGGCTGTGCAAACGCGCGGTCCAGCGAGTCAAGCAGTCTGGCCCGCGGCGCCCAGCGGTCTGCCGGGGTGTCCTTCTCGCCGTCCGGGATCCATACGTTGTGGACGCAGGGTGAGCCTTGCCGCTTGCCCATCGCTTCGCTGATCTGCCGGCAGGCGATCAGGTGCTCCACCCAGTAGTCACGCACAGCCTGATCGGGGTGCGACAGCGTATAACCGTCGGCCGCCAGCGGGTGCGAAAAGAAGGTGCTGTTGAAGTCCAACGGAACGCCGGCCTGTGCCGACCAGTCCATCCAACTGGCAAAGTGCTCGGGCTGCAGGGCGTTGCGCTCCACGCTCTGCGGGTAGTCCACATAAAACGCATGGATGCTGAGGCGGTGCTTGCCGGGAAGCAGGCTGTAGACCTTCTCCAAGTCGGCCCGCAGTTCGGCAGGCGTGCGCGCCTTGCCCGGGTAGTTTCCGGTGGCTTGAATGCCGCCGCTTAGTTCGCCTTCGGGATTCTCGAAACCGGCCACATCGTCGCCCTGCCAGCAGTGCAACGAAATGGACAGCTTGTCGAGCGCCTGGAGCGCTGCGTCGACATCAACACCGAACAGTGTGTATACATCCCGCGCGGCATCGTAGTTGCGCCGTATCTGTTCGGATGACAGAGAGGGGATCATGGGAACCTCCGTGAGATGGCATCGGTAATCGGGCTGCGCGGGTGTCCTCGCGCATTACGTCATCGTTATTATGCCCTGTTGCGCGGTAAACCGCGATACGGCCGCCCGCAGGTATCCGGTGGCTCTGCGGTTAATCTATTTTTTAACAACACGGTTTGCATCAGCAGCCGGGCACAAGGGGCCTGCGGAATGCGTATCAAGGGGATTCTGATGGGAATGAGCGCAATGATCGCCGCTGGCTGCGTACATGCGCAGCTGTTACCGGGTATCAACTCCATCACCGGCAACTGGGACCGCGTGAGTTGGAACGGTAAACCCGTTGCTGCAGGTGATGACTGGGACATAGTGCTGCACGGAGACGGCGTCCGGCTGCCATCCGCTGACCAGTGGCGGATCACCGGCCGGACATCCAGCCGGAACGCGCTGACGGCTACCCGGCGCGGCGGCGACTGGGAGTTGACCGACCGGTATGAACTGTCTGACGGGCGTATCGAACGGTCCACAGCCATCCGATGGCACGGCTCCGGCACGGTGACGCTGCGCGGCGTGGAACTGCGCACGCCAGGCTGGCGGCTGTCCGACGACCCGGCGGATTATGCGCAGGTACCGGGTGACTTCCCTCCACAGCGTATTCGGTTTGACCAGTTGCGGAACGGACAACGCCGTTCTGAGCAAGGCTGGACGCGGGCGGAGTACAACCTCGCGCTGATCCGGTCGCGCGCCACACAATCCACCGTGATGTGTAGTGCGATCTTCACCCACGATCTGCCTCGGCTCAGTCTGCTGGAGGGAGCCGGACGGCTGCGGTTCTCCATGTTCTTCGATGCCGCCGCGCGGTTATCCACGGGCCAGTCGGTGGAAGTCGGACGGCTGGTCATCGTGGCAAGACGGCATCCGGACCGTGATCTGTACCGGCAGGTATCGCTGTTCAGCGACACCCTGGGGAACGGGCCTGCACCGCACCGCACGCCCGTCGCCGACCGCGCGGTGCTGTACCAGGCGCATCCCTGGGGACCGCTGGAGATCTGGTCGTCGGGTGACTTCGGCGCACGATATCCCCGCATCGGCCGGTTGACGCCCTATTACAGCAGCCTGGGCGTAAACATCCTGTGGCTGCTGCCGCCCAACTGGCAGCCGCCGTGGGTCTACACCACGCCTGCGCTGAAGCGGGTCGCCCCTGGGAATGGGACCGAACAGGAACTGCGTGACATGTGTACCCAACTGCGCTGGGCAGGTATCCTGCCGTTGACCGATATGGTGCTGTACGGCATGCTGCCCAGTTCGGACGAGATCGCCGGGTATCCCGACGCAGTCTGGTGCAGAAACGAGCGCGGCGAGATTGAAAAGGCCTGGGGCGGAACGGTGCAGTGCGCCGATACCCGGCATCCCGTATGGCAGGCCGCACAGGCGGACGCGGCATCCTACTGGGCCCGCGAGTTCGGTTTTTGCGGCGCACGACTGGATTGCGCCGGCTGGGGTCAGGTGTACAACTGGGCGTCTGATCGCCCCAACGGCGCAGTGGCGGAAGGCGGGCTGGCGCTAAACGGTGTAGTGCGCGACGCGTTCCGCAAGATCGCGCCGGATTCGCTGCTGGTGCCCGAGGCTGGCCGTCCGGTGGCGTTTCGCCATGCGGATATGCTGTTCGACTACCCCTTCTACCTGGCGCTGCGCGACATGGTGACCGCACCGGACCGCATGGAGTGGATCCAGCAACTGCGCCAGTGGGTGGCTTGGGAAGTGGCCGGATATCCGTCCAAAGCGGTGTCGGGACTGATCCGGTTCACCCAAAATCACGACTGCGTGCCGCCCGAGCAGTTCTTCGGAATCGGCCCGGCGCAGGCGCTGCACGCGTTGAGCGTGTTCCTGCCGGGAACCGTGATGATCCATCAGGAACAGGAGACCGGTTATAGCGACAAGCTGTCGCTGTGGTGCCGCGTACGCAATGACGTCGACTGCCTGACGCAGGGCCGGCTGGTCACCGACGGCATCACAGCCGACTCGCAGGCGGTGCTGGCGTTCGGACGCGTGTCCAGCCGCGACGCGGCGGTGGTGGCGGTCAACCTGTCTGCTGCGCCTCAAACCGTTCACGTGTCATGGCGCGGCGCACTGCCCCGTTACCGAAGGTTGACCGACGCGTTCACCGGCGCACCGCTGGAGCGACGGGCCGAGGGAGTCCAGTTGACATTGGAGCCGTGGGGCGTGCGGGTCGCCCACCTGTCGAACGCGGCGCCCGTGGTGCAACCGGTCTACGCGCCTCCCGCACTGACACCCCGCCCCACGGTATGGACCGACGACACACAGGAAGAGGACGACATGCGCCTCATCACGGTGACGCCGGCGGCCCGTTGGGGGCTGGAGACAGCCGAGGGGACCGTAGACGAACCGATGCGCGACTGGGCGGCTCCCCCTCCCGGTGAGCGTCACCCCATCGATATGCTGCCGGTGCTCCGCCGATATTGGACCCCGTTAGCCAGCGGGTATCTGGACGGCGCGCGCACAGCGGCCATCCGGCTCACCGGCGCGGACGGCGCACAGCGCCGGCTGGTGATCGACCCGGCGCACGCGGAGCGCATCACCCTCAGTGATCCCGCATGGGACGGCGCGCTGCAGGTACAGGTCACTCCGGCATCCGCGCTGATCCGCGTGGAACAGGCTGCACCGGGCGGCACGCTGCCCCCGTTCGTTGCGGAACCGGTGCGTATCGACGGCCCCGTGTCTTTGGCGGTTGATCCGCAGACGGTGACACTCGCGTCCGACTCGGTTCGGCTGGTGCTCGCGCGTCGACGCGGGGGCGTGCCGATCTCCCTGCGTCACGGCACGCATGAGTTGCTGACGGGACGGGGTATGGTCTATTCGGACTGGGGGCTGTGGGGCAAGGGGCAGATGATCTCCTCGGAGGGCGCCACCAATCCCCGGCTGTCGACCGGCGCCGACGCAGCCACCGGCGCAGTCTGGTGTGAGTTTCGGTATCCGCTGCAGACCGCTTCGTGGAACGGCGTGCAGTTCACCGGGCCAGCCAATCCGCGGCTGGATATCCGGCTGCGGTATACATTGACGCCGGATCACCGGCTGCAGATCACGCTTGGCGCCGCATCGGCAGAACCGCGGACGGATGTGTCGGCCTTTCTGGCGCTGCGGCTGCCAATTGATCCCGTCACATCCGACGGCGCGCTGCCAGACGCCAAAGGCCCCGGGCGCGTGTATGAAGGCGTGGATCACTGGAACGGAACCACCGCACACGGAGAGACGCTGCAGGTCACCGCCAAGGGGCTGCAGCGGCTGTTCCTGACCGGTTCCGGCCGTCAGGCGGATGGGCTGTTCCTGGCGCTGCTGGATGGCGACCCCATCGAACTGCCTACTCACCAGGAGCGCACGGCGCAGGTCACCCTGCAGTGGGCCGCGGTGAAGTGACGTAACCCGCTCGCCTGCACGTCTCGCAGATGTGCAGGCGAGCCCAGTCCGCCGTGATCACCGCGTTGACGCCGGGTGTCACAGCGGACCCATACTCCGCATGGAACGGCCATTCTCGCACCGGGCAGTCATCACCGCCCGTAGGGTTGGTGACTGTCGCAGGCATCACCCGATCACCATCCGGAAATATCGTATTATTACCAGCCGCTGTACATATTGCCAGTCTTCACACGTTGTAGTAATCTGGCTGTAACGGACGACACAGCTGTCGCAACCGGACACTGTTCAGATGCTCAGGAGGATAACACCATGCGTTTTGTGATCCCACTGTTGCTGTTAGCTGCAACGGCGTCATTGGGCCAGGGACTCAAGATCACATCACTCACCGCTAACAACGGCTACTCCGGGGCTAAGGACCGCGAATCAGGGGCTGCACTCGGGGTCAACAGCACGTCCAACAAAGTCGTGCTGTGGGGTATCCGCACCGTAACAACCGTCAACGCCGATGGCGCGATCACGGTGCAGGTACAGAACGGTACGGGCGATCAGTGGGGACGTTCGGTGCTGATCAATATGGTCGACTATGACCCGACGGTAAGCGGCAAGAAGGTTGATCCCGGCTGGCAGACGCCTGCCGGCCGCAACGCCGGTCTGAATTCGTTATCCGGCGCCGTGGCGACTGATCTACCCGGTGGTACGGGACCTGCAGGCTACCGGGCTATCGCGGGCGATATCTTCATGGGTGCTATCTACCATGAGGGTACCAGCCGAGGCGACATCTACATGGATATGCAACTGGTTGACGAAAAGGGGCTGACGGCCGCGACACGCGGCGACTCATCGATCCGATGGGAGTACCTGGATGAACACGGAAACCCAACCGGTCTCACCGGCAGCGGCCCCCTCAGCGTCAACTATGACCAGTGGATCCGTATCTACTACGATGCCGGCGCCTACACGGCCTCACAGAGCGCCCATACCGTGACCCAGCGTTACGGTCCCACGGCCTATGTACACGGTGTGTACACAGACACCCTGCGGGCCAATAACTGGCTGCAATGCAGCAGCAACGGCGGCGACTGGAGCGATATCAGCGGCTCGTTGTATACATCCGACCATAGCGGCGCGTGGAACACCAACACCAAACTCACGCAGTTCACAACCAGCGCGTTGAACAACTATGTCGACTATTCGTTCGCCGGGATGGCTGGCCAGACACTTCGATTCCAGAGCGTCACGAACGCGGAACACCGCGCATTTGGCGCCGATGATGAACTGCTGGGCGCCGTGGCCCTCTGGGACAACCAGACCGCAGACCTTGGAGCCGAATTTTCGGTCATCCCTGAGCCGTCCAGCGTGTTCGCCATGATCACCGGCGCGGGCGTGTTCGGCGTCCCGGCTGCCCGCCAGTGGCTGCGCCGACGACGACGCGACCTGGAAGAGACAGAACCCCAGACCTGTTGACCGGGTGAATGGCTTGCGCTGGTTATCGATAGGATGGGGTACCGCCCATACCATGGCCGCCTGGTGTACTGGCAGTCTGGGGTACGTCGTGACGTACCCCAGATAAACGTCCCGCCGTGTTTCCGCCACACGCATCCGTGGCCGCGGACCGTTGGAGATTGACTAAAACCGCTGAAGCCAGGTATCCAACAGCGATGGCCAGCTTGACAGACCGGGACGGTCGGCAGCCAGGCCCACGCCATGCGGTCCGTTGGGGTACAGGTGCAGTTCAACGTCCACGCCGGCGCGGCGGCAGGCCATCGCCAGCAGCAGGCTGTTCTCCATCGGAACCACCTCATCATCGGCGGTGTGGAACAGGAACAGCGGCGGTGTGCCGGCGGTGACCTGATCCATCAGCGTCAGCAGCGCGGCCTCATCCGGATCGGGCGACTCGCCCAGTAACGCCTGCGTACTGCCGACCAGCCCCCAGGGCGGCGTCATGGCGACCACCGGATAGCAGAGCACCGCATAGTTCGGGCGCAGCTGTCCGTCCGGCGCGGACTGCACGCCGGGAATCCGGTCCGCCACGATCGCTGTGGTCGCCGCCAGATGGCCGCCCGCCGAGAAACCCCAAATGCCCACACGCTCGGGATGGGCGTTCCAGGCCGACGCATGCAGCCGCACCTGCCGGATCATCTCCAAAGCGTCCTGTGCGGGAACCGGATGCCGGAAGCGGGGCGCCAGCCGGTAGCGCAGCACCGCAGCGCCGATGCCGCGCGCGTTCAACCAGTCGGCGATCTCCACGCCCTCATAGCTGTCGCACAGACCCATATATCCCCCGCCGGGGCACACCACCACAAACCGCCCATCGGGATATTCCGGCAGATGCAGCGAGTACCACGCACCGGCGGGATCGTCGGCGCGCAGCGGCACACGGTCAGATATCAGCGTCATGGTCAGCCTCCGCAAACACTCAGTCCTGTTGTCATTATAGGCGTGTTCCGGCAGGTTTCCCCGCGGATGAAGGTGTATGCTGAGACAGCAACAGTTCGCAGAATCGGTTTCCGGAGGTATCGGATGAGTCAACCCATTGAAGTCGCGATGATCGTGTGCCTGCTGATAACGGTGTTGGGCGTCACGGGATGCCAGGGCGATGAACCCAAAGAGGTGGCGGAGGCTCCCGCGCCTGAATGGATCAGCACCTTATTGCCTCATACAGGCAAGCCGGACCGGCTGCAGCACCGGCTAAGCCGTGTATCGGCGACCGAGATCGCCATGGGAACACAGACCGGTGGATCAGTCATCGCCGAAATGGTGTTTCCGGGTCTGGACGGCAAGCCCGACACCTGCCGCGTCCGCCTGTTCCTGCCGCCCACGCTACGGGAGAACCCCAAGCAGCAACTTCCATTGATCTACAACGCCGGATATGATCTGGATGAGCCGACCGGCCTGGCGCTGGCAGGCCGAGGCCAGGTGGTCGCCACCTCGTATGGCCATCCGTTGAACCCTCTGGCGCGCGCGGTCACCATGGACAACGCCATTCTGCACGCGCTGCGTCAGCTTCCGTTTGTCGATCCGGGCCGCGTAGCCGTTCAAGGCGGCAGCGCGGGCGGTTACATGACGCTGATGGTCTCCGCCGATGCGTTTCCGCTGGTGTACGCCCGGCCGGATGTGCCGCCCATCCACTGGGGATATAACGGCGACTACATCCACCGGCACCAGGAGATGGCCGGTCCCAGTGACGGTTCCGCGCCGCCGCGCATGCCAGTGCTGCAGATTGTGGGCGGCATCACCAGCCAGTGTCTGGAGACGTTCGGCATCCCGTTCGACCATCCTGCCTATGTCGCGATGTCACCCATCGCGCATCTCGATACACTGACCGCGCCGATGCTGGCGCCATTCTCAACGGCCGACATACTGGTGCCGATTGATCAGGTGGGCAAGCAGTTGGTGCGTCCGATCGATCCCTCCCTGTTCCCGGCCGGCTTCAGCACCGCCATGACCGACCGGGTGCCCGCCTGGAACGGACACCGGACCCTGCTGGAAGCGCTGCCGACCTCACAGTACGAGCTGTTCGTTATCCCGCTGCCGGACGACATGCCGCGTGTCCCTCAGGGGGAGACGCCGCCCGAGGGCATGAAGCCCATCGTCATGCCGTTCTCGAAGGACAAGACCTGGTCGATTGTGGTAGTGGACGAAGGCCCCACCGTACCCACCGCCGGGCACCTGCGGTATGTGTGGGGTTGGGAGGCCGATGCGTTCCGGCAATGGGCCGAGGAACGCGGTGTCACGCCAGACCAGCTGACGCTGCCCAAACTCACCCGGCTGATGATGCGCATCCAGGGCAAGCCGTGGCGGCCGGCCCGGGTGAAGCCCAAGGGGTATGACCACGAAATCGACGCCTGCCTGCTGGACTGGCCCGAGGCGGAACGGGCCGATGTGCTGACCGGTCTGCGGGCGTTCGCCCGACAGGATGCCTGCGCACTGAGGCTGGGTGAGGTTTACAACGCACTGCCTCAGGAACTGAAGCTGCTGGGCCCAACACTGGGGTCGGGATCTGCCGACAGCGTGCGGAAGGCGTTGAACGCGGCCAAATAACGACAAGGGCGTACCGGCGCAGCGCGTTCTGTCCGGTACGCCCGCTAATCCCTACAGACCGGCGGTCCGCTCCGCTATCGGCGCGATGGCCGGCAGCACGCCGTTAGGGTTGTCCAGCAGGAACCAGGCGCATGCGCTGACGTCGTCGGTGCGCTCGAACAGCGCGGCGGGAATGTCGCCCGAAAGGACTGACGCGTACGTCATCGGCTGCTGTGAATCGCCGATCGGCAGCAGTCCCTGCGGCGCCGACTTCAGATACTCCAACAACTCATCGCGCATATATCCGCCGATCTGCTGGATGGTCACACGGCAGTCCTGATGGAACCAGATGGGATCCGGTCCATGCAGCCGGTAGAACCCATACCGCTGCGCCTCATGGTCGGCCACGTGACAGCCATGCCAGAGTTGGGCGTAGTGTCCCTGGCCCCATCCGGTGGCGATGTAGTCCTCAGTGCCCGTCCCGGCCAGCGTCGGCCAGTCTGTATCGCCATCCAGATAGACCTTCACCTCGCCCTCGCCCCACCAGGCGCGCCCATACGTGTCGGTGTCGGATATCACGCTCAGACAGCACCCCAAAAACCGACCACGGCCGGTCACACGCGGCAGGATCTCGAAGTCCCGCCGCAGTACCGTGGGGTTCTCGCGGCGCCAGTGAGCGTGCAGGTAGCAGGCGTCATCAGGAATGCAGTCGCCCAGCGTGTAGTTGATATCGTAATAGATGGCGCCCAGCGAGTGCGTACTCTCATTGGCGATCTCCATGCGGAATCCGGTGCGGAACGGCATGGGCAGCCGCATGGTGAACGAGCGTCCTTCCGGACTGCTGAACCACATGTTCTCAAACGGCACACAGCGCCCCAGCGCCTGACAGAACAGATCCGCGATGGGGGCTTCCACAGCGGGTCGCTCCGCGCCGTCCCACCAGATACGCACCACCAGTCCGCGTGTCATCTCCGGTATCCAATCGGAGATCGTGATCCAGATACGGCGCACCACGCCGCATCCTTGTGCATGCGCCATCACAAACGAGTCACCCGCGGCCAGCGGTCTGTTGGCGGCTCCTTTGCGTCCTGCATTCGCCTGCGCCGCGGCTCCCGGCGCGCCATCGGGGTTTTCCCCGCTCGCCCAGCGGGTGACGATCCCGTCGGGTACCCGGAACAGCCCATCCATGTCGTGCATTCGAACCCTCCCATGTGGTTATCTCTCACTATTGTGCCGGAAACACATCTCCGTTGCCTGCGTTGGCGTACCGGTCGGCGGGCCGGTACGCTGTAGGTATCCCATACCCGACACGAGGCGCCCGTAATGCGTTTGCTGATCCAGATCCTGACACTGTGCGGCGTGGCCGCTCTGATGACTGCTCCGGCAAGGACGCAGGGCATACTGGTGGATTCCATTCACGCCCACAACGCGCTGCAGACACCCACCGGAAACGCTGTGTATGAATATCACAGTATGTTCGGGTACCGCAGGGCGTTCGCGTATGCCCGGCAGCAGGGCATACCGGTGACCGAACTCACCTCCGGACGGATCACAGCCGAAACGCTCGCACGCCACCGCCTGTTGTTCATCAACCTGGTCTCCGGCGATCTGCCGCCGTTCATGGTATCCGAGATCCGCGCCATCAAGCGCTGGATTGAAACCGGCGGTTCGTTGATGGTGGTGATGGATCACAGCAACTGTTACTACCATGCGTGGAAGCTGGCGCCTCTGATGGAAGAGTTGAGCATCCGGGTCTATACCGAGACCGCCTGTGAACGCTCGGATGCCCGTCTGAGCAGCGGCAACGGCTGGTTCCGCATCACACGTCTCAAATCACACCCGCTCACCCGGGGAGTGCGCACGCTCGCCGTGCAGACGGGATGCCCGGTCGATGAACAGTATGCGATCGCCTGGACATCAGCAAACAGTTGGGCAGACCAGTGGATCGTCGGTCCGTACGGCGAGACACAGTCGCTGGGTTTTTACGGTAACTGGAAGCAGGATCCGGGCGAGCGTACAGGCGCGCTGGGCATGGTGCTGGCGCGCACGCTCGGAAAGGGCCGGATCGTGGTCGTGGGTGACCAGAACCTGTTCGGCGATCCGTTCATTCTGTATGCCGACAACTGGCGGCTTTGGCTGAACAGCCTGGCCTGGCTGCTGCACCGCCCGGACCTGGGCGAGCCTCAGCGATGGCTGGAGATGCTCACGCCACGCATTCTGGCGTATGAACCCGAGGGACAGGCCGTATGGGGCAGTCAGGACGGCTCCGGCCGCTACGCGCTGCACGCCTGGCTGAACCTGCGTGTGAACGTGTTCGCCCACTCCAGAAGGTATGCCGATCCGCATGTGATCCTGCTGGCGCACGATGCCCTGCCATACACACCGGAGATACTGAACGGATGGGTTGCCCATCTGCGCTCCGGCCGCTCGCTGGTGGTTCTGGGACGAGCGCAGGACCGCGTGGACGGTATGCCGGATATACTGGCAGGAATACAGAAACGTATGGGGAAACCTGAGATAGCCGAAGAAAGCGGTATCGAGACCTGGACATGGCCGACGGGTGGACGCCTGGTGCTGCTGCCCGAAGCCGCCGCATTCAGCAACGCACGCTTATGCGGACCGGCCGCCGACGCGCCGGAAGCTGCCCGCCTGCTGGTGGACGCGTTGGTACTGCTGTTACGCGAAGAGGCCGAGTGGAGTCAACCGTCCGCCACACAACGGTAATCACATTCCGGAGGATGTTCTCATATGAACCCGCATGCCCACTGGTCCAACGAGCCATGGTTAAGCATTACGCACCACGATCTGCATGTAGAGCGGATGCAGTGTGAGGATGAAGGCAAAGACATTTCGGACCTGCAGCCGGAGTTCGAAGCGCTCTTGGCGGCAGATCTCAGCCTGCCGGAACAGCAAAACCGCGCCGGTGCATTGCTGGACACAACCGCGGCGTGGCCCACGAAACCGGAGACGCCATGGGTGGAGCCATCAGACTTGAACGCAATCCGCGCCGAACGTCCCGCCCCGGTCAGCCTGCCGCAACCGCCGAATCAGGCCGCATTGACGGACCGGGTGCTGGGAGCCTGGCTGGGACGCTGCTGTGGATGCCTGCTGGGCAAACCCGTGGAAGGCCGCAAAAGTTGGGAGATGCGCGCCTACCTCACAGCACAGGACCGCTGGCCGCTGGATCGCTACTTCTCCCGCACCGCGGATGCGGACGTGGCGCAGACCAACGGGTTCCATCTGCACACCGGCGGTGTGTATGAAGAGGACATCCGTTGCATGGTTGAGGATGATGACACCAACTACACCGTCACGGGGTTGGCGATTGTGCAGCAACACGGCGCACAGTTCACGCCAGCCGATGTGGCGCGGTACTGGATGCGTAATCTGCCCATCCTGCATGTATGCACCGCCGAACGGGTCGCTTACAAAAACTTGGTGTTAGGAGTCGCTCCGCCGCAGTCGGCCGCATATCGCAATGTGTATCGGGAATGGATCGGCGCTCAGATCCGGGCGGACTGTTTCGGCTACGCCAACCCGGGACGCCCCGAGCGTGCCGCCGAATGGGCCTGGCGCGATGCGAGCATCAGTCATGTCAAGAACGGAATCTACGGCGAAATGTGGGTGGCCGCAATGCTGGCCGCGGCGGCCGTCTGCGATGATATCGAGACCGTGATCCGCGCCGGCCTGGCCCAGGTGCCCGCACGAAGCCGCCTGACGGCCGGTATCAACCGCGTGCTAACCATGTTCCACCAGGGCGCCACCTATGAACAGGCTGTGGATGCGTTGCATGCCCGCTGGGATGAAGGTAACGGGCATCACTGGTGTCATACCATCAGCAATGCAGAACTGGTGACGATTGCCTTGCTCTGGGGTGAGAGGGACTTCGGTGCGACCATCTGCAAGTCCGTCATGCCGGGATACGACACCGACTGTAACGGCGCGACAGCGGGCAGTGTGTTGGGCATGATGCTCGGTGCATCCGCGCTGCCAACCGCCTGGACCGCTCCGTTGAACGACACGTTGCAGACCGGGGTTGCCGGGTATCATGAGGTTTCCATCAGAAGCCTGGCCGCCATCACGATGGAGTGTATCGGCGCACACTCCTGAGACCTGACAGGCCGGAGGTCAACAGCTTTGCCGCAACGTGAAGCTGCCTCCGGCTTCGGATAGCCGCGCATGGTAGGACAAGTGCTCCACCTGCGCCGCGGCCAGCCGCAGTTCCAGACCATCCATCAGGGTGTCCACTTCGGTCTCCCCATCGGCTACGGGGCGGAAATCCGGCAGCTGCAGAGGTTTCCCGGAATGATTGATGGTCAGCACGCCCCGGTTCTTGCGCAGTGTCGCCCGCACCGTCAGTTCGGCATCGTCCGGCAGCAGCCGCTGAAGCAGTGTCAGTGCTTCCTGCCCGGCGTTGGCCAAACGCACCACCGCGGGCACCTGCCACCGCGCCTGCACCGCCTGTTCCACCAGCCAATCGAGTAACGCGGACTGCGTGCGGGTGGAGTCACGGCCTGACGTCCAACTCTTCGATGCGCTGAACTCCGCCGCATTTACCGCATCGCCTCGCGACGCGCGCCGGGCCAACACGGCCAGCGCGATCAACGCGGCGTTGATGCCCAGGAACGGCCACACGATCTCCCATCCGTTGCCATGCGCATCCGGGGGCGCGACGTGCGCAACCATGGCGGTGTCTGTCGAAGGTGCTTCATGCATCCGCGGCCAGGCGGTATAGATGTTCCACCCGGCGAGCAGCGCGATAAGGAGACCGTAACCGGTCATGGCGCGCAGCCTGTCCGGCCTGTCCGCTTGCGCTAAAGACCACCGAAGCACCGCCAGTGAAACGACCGCACCGATCACGACGCATATCGCGCTAAAGTAGGACGTCCAGGGAGCGCCCCAGAGTCCGGACAGATGCAACCAGGACACATGCACACGCTCGGCCAGCGGACCGGACAACTCCCCGCCGTCTTCCCAGCACTCGGCGCCAACGTGCCCCAAGTGGGCCAGCAGCCGCAGGGGAATAAGCGCCAGCATGCCTGCCGTCCGCCGATACTCCGCGCCGGGGGTACCTATACCGGTAACAAACCTGGCGACGCCTCTTACCAACAACGCACTCAAGCCCAGCATAGACGCCATCAGGATGGTGGATACCACCGGCGTGAGCAAGGGACCGCGCAGCCATTCGTCTATCGGCAGTACGCCGCTCTCCATCAGATTGAGAAAGCTGATCAGCCCGGCCATACACACGATCATGACACTCACAACCGGAGCCAAGGGAACCCCTGGCTTCAGATCGCTGGAGGGCGCTTCAAACGTCAACCGCAGCGAGTCATTGGGGCATCGTTTGACACACGCGCCGCACAGATTACAGTTGGCGACCGACTCAATGGCGAAGGGCGTCAGATGCATCGGACAACCCTCATACGAGGCGTCCGGAGCCACACAGTCCTTGGTCGCACAGTCCGCACAGACCGAATCGCGGACGCGCAGCTTCCAGAGCGCTCCGCGGGCGTACACCTGGCTGACGCCTCCCAGCGGACACACATAACGGCACCAGGCCCGTCCCTTGAAAAACAGCCCGAACGCCACCGCACCGGTCAGTATTGTCAACAGCATCACCGCCGTCTTGTGCGGCGACTGGACAATCCCGGTGGTCTCCTCCATCCAGGTCAGCAGCAGAAACGTGACCACCAGCACCCAGCCGCTGTGCTGCTTGAGGAAATCCGGGACCGGCAGACGCAGCCCGGTCACGCGCTGTATCGCATCGCTGACTCGTGAGAAGGGACACACGCCGCACCAGATCCGCCCGGCGACCAGGAACAACACGCACAGCATCGGCCACCAGATGATCCACACCAGCAGGTTGGCCAGGTTATCCTTAACCACCGGGCCGAACAACAAACCGACCAGCACGGCTGCAAAAAACGCCAGCGACAGCCATTGCAGTATGCCAGGGTACCAGCGCATGGACAGCAGACGGGGTATCATGGCTTCAGTATAAGCCGAATCTGTGGCCAACTCGGTGTTTCCGCTTAACCGGACGGTGCAATTTGGCTCCTGGTGTTATGATGGAAGCGGTCCGGTAACAGACCTCCGCCGTCATTGACCACTTTGCTTGAGGCTCAATATGTCCGACACCACGCACCATCATTATCCCGACGACGCGTTCAGCCGTCCCCCTGTCGACCGGCTGGATCTGCTGGAGCGGGATCTGCTGTGCAGTCTGACCGGCAGCACGCTCGAACGGGAATCCCGGTATCTCCTGAACGAGACCCAGTCGGATACAGCGGCGCATCCACGATGGCTTCGATGGCGGGTTACGCCAAAACAGTCGGGTGATAACGCGGCGCTGGCCATCAACACCACCCTGCGCCGGCAACCGGTGGCGATCCGCCTATCTGTGCAGAACCGCTCGGACCGCCCGCTGCATTTCACGCTGTTGATGAACGAGTCGCTGTGGCTGCCGACCCGCGAAAGCCGGGCCTATACTTGGCGACTGGGAGACTGGCAGACAGTACAGGCCGGCGAACAGCGCGATCTGACTTTCGCGCTGGCGGAGCGTGTATGCGACCAACACCCTGATGTCACCGAAGTACTCTGGCCGGCCCGTCTGGTGCTGTATATGGGCAACCTGGCGCCCATGACCGAACACCTGGCGCTGCTGAGCCGGATGACCATCCTGTGGCCGGAGGCGGATCTGCGCGACGCATCGCTGCTGACGCCCTCCCATTGGACTTCAGGACGTTCCATGCAGTGTACGGTGCGTGCTCAAGGCGCGCGGGCCAACGCCGACCTCAGTCTGGAACTGTGGCGGGGAGGATATGTTCTCTGGCGTGATCGACTGACCGCACACGAACGGAACCAACTGGCGCGTTCCGGGCAGGCCGATGTGCGACGCACGCTGCCGTGGTGGATCGGTGACGGTCCGGCATCGGTCGTACTGGTGTGTGATGGATTGCAAGCGCCCACATCACGACGCGATGTCGCCATACGGGGCGCTCGCCAGGCGACCCTTCCACTGGCTGAACGGCGTTCGGTGAACGGACGTCCCACGTTCCTGATCGATGGGCGTCCGGTGCGGTGGGGCGGGTATTCGTCTTACGACTACCAGCCCGGATCGGTCGGTCAGTTCGGCGCGCATGGCTGCAACGTGTTCTGCGTTCCTGTCGCCGCGGGCAGGCATACCTATAACGTCTCCGCACCCACATGGATTGAACCCAACCGGTTCGACTTCGGGGAGATCGAGGAGCGGGTGGGATTATCGCTGCAAGCCAATCCGGAAGGCTGGATCATGCTGCGCGTCTCACTCTGTTTGCCTCCGTTCTGGTTCACGGATCACAGCGATCAACAGGCCTGCATCCGCGCGGACGGTAAAGACATCCGCTGGTTCGAACAAGGTTACCAACACGCGGCGTCACTGGCCTCGGAGACTTGGCGGCGCGACCAGGAAAGCGCTCTCCGGCGCCTGTTGCGTTGGTGCCGACAGCAGCCCTGGGCCAACAGACTATGTGGGGTCTGGCTGGCTTGTGCAACCACCGAGGAGTGGTTCCACTGGGCGTGCAACGACCAACTCTACGCCGACTACTCTCGGCCAGCACGGCAGGCGTTCCGTGCATGGGCCGCAGGACACTCGTTGCCAGATACGCGTATTCCCGAGCCGAGGGAACGCGCCTGCAAAGCCCTGGCGCTGTATCCGGATGACACAAAGGGACAGATGGCCGCCGCGTACCACCGGTTTCTCTCGGAGTTGACCGTCGAGGCTATCGCCCAGTTCGCCCGTGCGGTGAAAGAGGAGACCGACGGCCGGTGTCTGGTTGGCGTGTTCCACGGGTATATCGTCCAATTAGCGGGCGAGTTCCGCCAGGCCACCGCAGGGCATTACGCCCTGCAGGAGATGCTGCGCTGCCCGGATGTCGACTGGCTGGCGGGAGTGCCGCTGTTGAACTTCCGCGACCTTACAAACGGATTCAACCCCTATTGCAGCGCGACAGAGAGTATCGCGCTGGCCGGTAAGCTGTATTGTAACGAGAACGACCTCTTTTCGTGGCTGCACCCGCTGCACTGGCATACGCCGTATGACCCGGACAACCCGCGCAAGGGAGCCATCACGATGCACTGGCGCGAATGCGCCAACGATGCCGTACATGGCGCCGTCAGCCAACGGTTCTCGCTGGCCTGTTCCTGGCACGCCGATGAAGAACTGCACAAAGCGTTTACGTCCATGTACGCCGTATCGGAGCAGGCGCTGCGGTGCGATAGAACCAGCACCGCCGAAGTGGCGTTCTGTATTGATGACACCACATTCGCCTGGCTGACACCACACGGCGCCCAGCTCCGGGACGCCATCCCATCGGCCATGTACCACCTCGGCCGCAGCGGTGCGCCCGTGGGCGTCTGGTTGATGTCCGACTTGGACAACCTTCCGGACCATATACGCGTGGTGGTGCTCGCCAATGCGTGGGCGGTATCGGCACGCACACGGATGGCGATCCGTCGATTGCTGACCAAAGGCGGCAGGACAGTACTCGCGTTCGGACCTGCCGGTTTGATCGACCCGGCGACCTACCGGTGGCAGGCCGATGGTCCGGCAGACCTGCTGCAGATGCCGTTGCGGCTGGACACCCAATCCGCGCCCCAGCGTGTGACCCTTCCGGATGGCGTCAATTGGACCGGTTCCGCGGCGACACCGCCGCGTATCTGGTGCGAGCCCGCCACGGAAGGACGGTACGACGACGGGCACGGCGCCGTGTTGAGCCGCGATCTACCGGACGGAGGGCGTCTGATCTGGTTCGGCACACCGCCGTTGCACACGGGCTATTGCCGGCGACTGCTCGAACAGGCCGGTGTTCACCTCTACGCACCGGAGAACTGCGTGGTGCACGCCTCACGGGATCTGACCGCCATCACGGCCGCCACCGCCGGCACGCTGCCGTTGCACTGGCCGGTCAGCGCGCGCAGACGGGATCTCATCGACGGGATGACCCTAACCGGCCAGGTGACGCCCTGCCGTTTCGAAGCAGGCCAAACCCGCCTCTTCCGGCGGCTGTAAGCCACGCTGATGCCGGCATACGGGGGGCCGCACAACCGGAGTACAATAGAGCCATGAGTGGTGTTAAAGAGACAGCAATCCTATATGCCGTCCAAACAGCTACGCTCCTGGCGTATGCCGCGGCGACGCGTGCCGCACAGATCCGCAGGAATCAGCTGGTCAACCGGCTTCAGGCATGCCTGCAGCAGACGGATGCCGCGATCCGTCGGCAGAACGCCGACCTGATCGACAAGGCGGAGGTCTGGCTCCAGCGGCATCCGGTCAACAGGCCGATCCCTCTGTTTGACACGCGCGACCTGAACATGCTGTCCACACTGCGCGATATGACCCAGCAGGAAGTGGCTGAGGGAGAACGGCTCCTCAGCGAGTTGGAAGCGGCGCTGGCCTCCGGCGAGCGCGCGCTGCACCGGTTGCTGAGCAATCAACTGGGTGTCATGGAACAACGCGTGGCCGGCAACCGGGAGGCGCTGAGCGCCTGGGGGATTGATCACACCGAGCAATGGCAGACAAGGTTAATCAAGACGCGGCAGTTGCTCGACAGTGAACAATGGGCACAGGCGGAGCATGAGATCGAACAGCTGAACGCGGCGATTGATGCGGCCGAGGCGTCCGCCGAAGCACTGGAACAGAAACATCAGCAGCGGTTGTACCTGCTCCAAGCCATCCGACAGGTCTGCGCCGATATGGGGTTTACGGAAGTGGACACCCCGGCGTTCCAGACCGAAGGAGTCAAGACCACGCCCATTACATTTACCGTGGACACGTGGGACCGCGGCGTGATCCAGTTTCTGCTGCGGCTTGACGGCTTGACCGTTCACACGGACATCGCACAGAGTCACTGTTTTGAAGAGTTCAGCCAACTGTCCGACTATCTGAGCGAGCAGTATGGCATCCAAACCAGCTTCCAGATGCCCGAAGGCGCCGATCGACCCCGCTTGCGCCAGCGCGGCGAGATGGAAGAGCCATCGGGCCTCAGCGCCGAGCAACCGCTGACCTGATTACCCGCTGATGCCTCGCGCCACCGGTTCCGATCACCGGATACCGCATGTCCCGTGGAGCCGGTTGCGCAACCCCATTCTGCAGCACCCCGACTGGTCGTTAAAGGACGCCTGCCTGGCATGGCGCGCCGGCTGGTTCTACCTGTTCGCGTCAGCATTCCTGCCCGATGGGGAGTTCTGTCGCAGCCATCTCACCGTGTTTCGGTCGCGCGATCTGCGTCGGTGGTCGCCACCTCTCTGTTGCCTCTCCGGACGTGAGATGGGACTCAATGGGCTCTGTTCACCCGATGTGATTAGGGTGAACGAGGTGTTCTACCTCGCATGCAACTCGTGGGGATATGAGCGAACCCGCCCCAACCAGCTCTTCTACATGACATCCTCCGACCTGTTGCACTGGTCTCCGCTGCGCACACTGGCGCCGGAACTGACTCACGGCGTTCAGGTGATCGATGCGGCGCTGGCGTATGAGGCCGGCACATGGCGGTTGGTTTACCAGCAGGAGACGGACAAAAAGCTGCGGATCGCCTCTGCACCCTCTCTGGACGGTCCCTGGCAATGGATCGGTGACGGTTATCCGCGCCTCTGGATGGCCGACGGGACGGAGAGTGCGCTGAGGCATGAAAACTGCCAGTTTGTGCGCCTGGATGGCCAGTGGCGTCTGTTCAGTTCCGACTACTCACCACGCGCACCGGTGCTCTACACATTGAACGCCGCGTCCGACCGACCGCTTTGGCTGGAGTGGACAGCCGGCCGGATCCTTCATGCGCCGGCCGAGGAGTGGAACAGCCTGGACCGCGACAACGCCGCCTGGCTGACCGATCAGCGAGCTGCCGACGGACATGTGTACATGCTGTACTGCGGCAGGGATGCGACGCGCGCCAACGACTTCGTCGGTCCCGGTTCGCGGGGAGTGCCTTGGGCGCGCGGCTGGAACCGGATCGGTATCGCTCGGTCACGTGATCTGATGACCTGGAACGTTCCCGGACAAGGCAGAACGTAACGGGTGGTGATCAGTCACCCCTTTGCTGGGGTATACCGGCAATCCATGCGCCCGCGGTGCATGATATCGGGCACACGGAGCGAAGCTGTCACACGGGATAGCCCTTACTCTTCGGTCACCTTCAGCACGCTGAGGAACGCTTCCTGGGGGATCTCCACAGCGCCGACCTGCTTCATCCGGCGTTTACCCTCACGCTGTTTCTCCAGCAGTTTCCGCTTCCGCGAAATGTCTCCGCCGTAACACTTGGCGATGACATTCTTGCGGAACGGGGCGATCCGGTCGGCGGCGATGACCTTGGCGCCGATGGACGCTTGCAGCTTCACCTCGAACTGCTGGCGGGGCACTACTTTACGCAACCGCTCCACCAATGCCCGACCCCGCCCGTACGCCTTCTCACGGTGCGTAATGAAGCTCAACGCATCCACCACTTCACCGTTGATCATCACATCCAGTTTCACCAGATCGCTGACCCGGTAGCCGATGGGTTCATAGTCGAACGATGCGTATCCGCGGGAGCGGCTTTTAAGCTGGTCATAGAAATCCAGCAGAATCTCGGCCAGCGGAAACTCCACGGTCATCAACACGCGCCCCGGAGACGGGTAGTCCATCTTATCGAAGATACCGCGCCGTTCTACTGTCAGTTCCATCATCGGCCCCACGAACTCAGTCGGCATAAAGATGGAGGCGCGGATGTACGGCTCCTCTATGGTCTGTATCAGGTTCTGCGCCGGCCAGAACGCCGGATTGTCGATGGTCTGCGTCTGACCGTCGGTGGTGGTGACGCGGTAACTCACGCTGGGAGCGGTGGCGATCAGGTTAATGCCGAACTCGCGCTCCAGCCGTTCCTGCACGATATCCATGTGCAGCAGCCCCAGAAAACCCGCCCGGAAGCCAAACCCGAGCGCTGCCGAGCTTTCCGGCTCAAATACCAGCGCAGCGTCGTTCAGCTGCAGCTTCTCCAACGCTTCGCGCAGTTCGGAGAACGCTTCGCCATCCATAGGGTACAACCCGCAAAACACCATCGGTTTGACGGGCTTATAGCCGGGCAGCGGCTCGGGCGCGGGGCGTCGCGCGTCGGTGACGGTATCGCCTACACGGGCGTCGCCCACCGACTTGATGGCCGCGGTCAGATAACCCACCTCGCCGGTGTCCAGACTGCTCGTGTCAGTCATGCGTGGCCTGAAGACCCCCACACTCACCACGTCCATCTCACGTCCCGAAGCCATGAACCGGATACGCGTTCCCGGACGCACGCTGCCGTCCACCACACGCAGATAGACCACCACACCGAGGTATGGGTCAAAATGGGAGTCAAAGATCAACGCCCGCAGCGGCGCGTCGGGATCCCCTGAGGGTGGCGGCACCCGATTCACCAGCGCTTCCAGTGTCTCTTGCACACCTACACCGGTCTTCGCACTGACGGGAATCGCCTCAGTGGCGTCGATCATCAGCACATTCTCAATCTCTTCACACACGCGGTCCACATCGGCCGCCGGCAGATCAATCTTGTTCACCACCGGGACGATGCTGAGGTTCGCATTCATCGCCAGGTTCACGTTGGCAATGGTCTGCGCCTCCACGCCTTGCGTACTGTCCACAACCAGCAGTGCGCCTTCACACGCGGCCAGGCTGCGTGAGACCTCATAGGCAAAATCCACGTGACCCGGGGTATCGATCAAGTTCAGTTCGTATTGTTGTCCGTTGACAGCAGTGTAAGACAGGCGCACCGCGGTCATCTTGATGGTGATACCGCGCTCGCGTTCCAGATCCATCTGGTCCAGCACCTGATCCTGCATGTTACGAGGGTCGATCGCGCCTGTGACTTCCAGGATACGGTCGGCCAACGTGGACTTGCCGTGATCGATATGCGCAATGATGCAGAAATTGCGGATATGGGCCTGGGGATCTTGCGACATGGGGTTTCCTCCGTGATATTGTACAGTAAGCATGCAATCGCCACCAATCCGGCAGGATTTCCCGTTACGCAACCGGAATCAACCAGATGCGGTGTCGGCCCTGTGTGGCGCGCATCGTATCGTCCCGCCTGGAGCCATGCCAACCATGTCGCAAGCGCTGTCAATAGTTCATCGCCGCACCCGTTTCCCGGCGCTGGTCGCCAATACACCCGATATGGAAGAGTTTGTCGCAGACGCCGCCACCGAGGCGGGTCTTGACCCCTCACGGCTGCTGCATCTGCGTCTGGCCATCGCCGAGGCGGTTACCAACATCTGCCTGTACGCCTATCCGGGTGATGACGGCTGGGTTGACATCACCGTCAGCAGCACGGCGGACACCCTGACAGTTACCATCTGTGACGGCGGCCGTCCGTATGATCCGCTGCAGCACGCCGATCCCGATATCCACGCCTCACTGGAAGACAGACCGCTGGGCGGACTGGGCATCTTTCTGATGCGGCGCGTGACGGATGCGCTGGAGTATCAGCGCGTCAACGAGTGTAATGTACTGACCATGACACTGTACGCGGAGCGGGTTGAGTCATGAAGGCGCCTGATGTCATCACCCTGCGCCTGCAATGGCTGCCGCAAAGCCAGTTCGCCGGATACTACGCGGCACACGATGAGGGGATCTACAGGCGTCACGGGTTGAACGTGCGGCTGCTGCACAGCGGACCGGGGCAGTCACCGATGCGGGAAGCCGCAACGGGCGCCAGCACGTTCGCGACCAGCTTTCTTACGGCGGCAATAGAGGCGCGTGATCAGGGGCTTCCGGTGATAAATGTCTGCCAGGTGATCAACCGGTGTAATCTGATGTTAACCGCCTGGAGCCGTGAAGTGAAGCGGTTGGAGCAGCTGCATCAGAAGAAGGTCAGCATATGGAGCGGCGACTTCCGTGCGCCGTATGTCAGCGTGTTCCGCAGTCACCGCATCGACCCACGCATCTATACGCAGAACTATTCCATGGAGTTGTTTATCCGAAAAGGCGTTTCGGCCTGCAGCTGCATGTACTACAACGAATACCACACGCTCTACCTGTCCGGTATCGACTGGGACGAAATGACAGCGCTGCTGCTGCGGGAACTGGGGTGTGACATGCCGGAGGACGGCATCTATACCTCGGCGGAGTTCGCGCGCCAGCACCCGGATATCTGCCGGGCGTTTGCCGAAGCCACACTGGAAGGCTGGAAGTGGGCATCCCAACACACTGAAGAGACTCTGGACCGGGTGATGCAGCGCGTCAAGCAGGCATGGGTGCCGTCAAACCGGGTTCACATGCGCTGGATGCTTCAGGAGATGATCGCGTCGGTCTTTCCGGATAGCCAGAGCGCCCGGCAGACCGGCAAGCTGCTGCAGGATGACTACACCAGAACGGTGGCTCTGCTGCGAAACCAGCGGATCATTCGAAACAGCGTCCCGCTGGATCAGTTCACCACGCCGGAGGCGCGTCCATGATCCGCCGAATGGGTATTACCGGCCGTATCGTGCTGCTGGTAGTCGCAGGCACAGGTATGGTCATGCTGGCTGTGATGCTCTTGCTCTCGTTGGCATCCCGGCGGATGCTGGAAGCCGAGTTGAAAGACAAGATGATCACCGACACCACCGGCGCGGCCTACCGCATCGAAGCCGTACAACGGGCCATCGCGCACACAACCACTGCGGTCGCCGATCGTATCGGGGCCATGCACGAAACCGTCATCACACAGCAGGCGCCGATGATCCTGACGTCACTGCTCACGCAGGCTGATGAGGTCTCGGGCGCAGCGCTGTGCATACCCGGCTCTCAGACGGCCTTCTCGATCATCCGTTCCGACTCCAGCGCCAACCGTCAGGAGTTCGACATCGGGATGGTGGAGACCGAGGACTGGTATACCTTGCCCCGTGACCTGGATGCCCCCGTCTGGACCGAACCCTACTACGACGCACACAACCGCGAACTGATGGTCCGGTACGCAGCGCCTGTCCGGCGTAACGGGGCGTTCATCGGTGTGCTGGCAGCCGAGGTGTCGCTGGACTGGCTGAGCGCCCTGATGAAGAAGATCTCGGCCGACTCGGATGGGTACGCTTTTCTGGTGTCCGGCCGCGGCACCTACATCACGCACCCTCGCAGCGAGTTCGTGATGAACGAGACGCTGTTCAGTGTGGCCGAGATGTACCAGCAGCCGATCTTCCGGTCCATCGGCCGTCGGGTATTGACGCGCCAGCCCGGCATAGAGTCCATGCACAACGTGGTGAATGGGCGCGCGAGTTTCACGGCCTGGGCGCCGGTTCCGGCCACCGGTTGGAGTGTGCTGGTCATCGCCGAACGGGGCGTGCTCATGGCTCGGGTGCTGCGCTTCAACCACCTGACTCTGGCCATGGGAGGCGTCGGTCTGCTCCTGTTGATCGGTGTCGCCGTCATGATCGGAAGGTCGATCTCGATACCGATCCGCCAGCTTGACCGGGCAACTCAGGTGATCGCCGGCGGGGACCTGACCGTGCCGGTGCCCATTCCGCCCGGTGATGACGAGTTGACCCATCTGGCAGGATCGTTCGACAAGATGCGCACCGACATCCAGCGCTACATCAATGACCTGCGCACCTCCACGGCTGCCCGGGAGCGGATTGAAAGCGAGTTGAATATTGCACGGTCCATCCAGATGGACCTGGTGCCACGAACCTTTCCACCATATCCGGACCGTCCGGAGTTTGACCTGTACGCCATGCTGGAACCCGCCAAGGAGATCGGCGGCGACTTCTACGACTTCTTCTTCGACATCAATGGTCATCTCGTAATGGTGATCGGCGATGTGTCGGGCAAGGGCGTCCCGGCGGCGCTGTTCATGGCGGTTACCCGTACGTTGTTCCGTTCGGCGTGGCGCGAAACCGGCTCGCCGGCGCAAGCGCTGAAACGCACGCACGATGAGCTGTCACACGACAACGAGACCTGTATGTTCGTCACCATGTACTGCTGTGTGCTGGATCCGATGACCGGCCACTGCCGGATCGCCTGTGGCGGCCACAACCCGCCGTTGCTGGTGCGTAACGGAGAGGTTCAGGTCTTACCCAACCCGGCAGGCCCGATGGTGGGCGCACCCTTTGCCGCACGGTTCATGGAAGGCACGCTGGACCTGCTGTCCGGGGACACGCTTTTCCTGTACACTGACGGCGTCACCGAGGCGATGGATACCGCTGGCGAGTTGTTTGGCATGGAACGGACCTGCGAAGGATTGCTGCGCTGCCTGGCGCCAAACGCGCAACAGACCGCGCATCGCATGCGTGAAGCGGTGCGTGCTCACGCCGCCGGCGCCGAGCAATCCGATGACATCACCATGCTGGTATTCCGATACAATGGTCCTGTAGCGGGACCTATCAGGGAGGCAGTATGACCAAGACAGATGGTTTCTTTGGTTCAGTTCGCCGGTTCTTCCGGGACTACGTCGACTCGCTGGCGGCCCGTGGGCCGTTTGGCCAACTGGTGTTGCGCGCCATGCATGAACCGGAACTGCGGCAAAGCCTGGTGAACGACACCGCCGCCACCCTGGCTGAAGCCGGTGTACGGATCCCGGCTGGTATGCGCGTCCGGGTGCTGGAAAACAGCGACAAGGTGATCCACATCGTGCTGCCGCCACTGGTGACCAATGACACGGAGGGCCAGGAATGAGACAGAATCCGCTGACCCAGGCGATTATTAAAGCCTGCACCGACGAACAATACCGCAAGCACCTGTTGGCCGACCCGGCCAAGGCGCTGGCGGACGAGGGCCTGGTTGTGCCGGAAGGCCTGCAGGTCATGGTGCATGAACCGGCCGACGATGAGATCGTGGTGGTGCTGCCCGGTGGTGCGGAACTGGAAACGGTTGAATCGCCCGCATTACATGGCCCGGTAGCGGACGTTCCCACCGGACTGACGCTGACCTGGCGCCAAGGAGAATTACTGGCTGTCGGCCGCATCGACTCGGTGACCGCTCCCGCCATCAAGCGCGAGCTGTTGAGGGCCTTCGAGGATGTATCGATTGATATGTCCGCCATCACCTTCCTCAGTTCAGCAGGTCTGTCCGCGCTGCTGGCCGGGTACAAGCATCTGCAGGAGCATCAGGCGACACTCACCCTGCTCAATGTCACGGAAGAGGTCCGATCGGTGCTGGAAATGGTGGGCTTCCTGGATCTGCTGCAGGTCGTGGACGTTCCGCCGATCGACGCGTACGCCGGCTGGGCGCATCTGTAGTCATCAGGACGCGTGCAGGGATACGCGTAAAAGGCCATTCCCTGCACGCACCGTGCATACCGCTCATGACCCATTGTCCATCCACGCGTCGCTTCTGGCCATCGAACACCTGCCGATCGGCCCGCCTGCCGAACGCGGATAGAGAGCACCGGCATTGACCACAACACCTGTACGATCCATTCCTCTGGAAGGTTGGGGACGCCGTCCGCGCGTGCACGCGCAGGTCTGCCGTCCGGAAAGCCTGCGCGACGCTCACGCCATGATGACGCAGGGCGGAGCGGTGCTGCCTCGCGGGGCAGGCCGCGCTTACGGCGATGCCGCGTTGCTGGATGCGGGAACCGTGGTCTGGACCACGCGGCTGAACCGACTGTTGGCGCTGGATGACACAAGCGGAGTACTGCACGCGGAAGCGGGCGTCACACTGGATGAGGTGCTGCGGGTCAGCCTTCCGCGCGGCTGGTTTCTGCCGGTCACACCGGGTACACGCTGGTGTACCTTGGGCGGATGCGTGGCGGCTGATGTACACGGGAAGAACAGTCACCATGTCGGCCCCGTCGGGCGGTTTATCACCGGCTTGACGTTGCTTACCCCGCAGGGTGAATGGATCTCCTGCGGCCCGGAAGCGGATCGTCCGCTCTTCCTGGCGACGCTGGGCGGGATGGGACTAACCGGGCTCATAGTCGATGTCAGCTTGAAGCTGCAGCCGGTTCAGACCGCCTGGATCATGCAGGAAACGGTGCGCACCCGCAGCCTGGAAGAGACACTCGATGTGTTCCTGCAGAAGGACAGCGCGTATCCGTACTCGGTGGCTTGGGTCGATTGCCTCCAAGGAGGAGCCGGTTTCGGCCGGGGCGTGATCCACTTCGGGCGGCACGCCCAACCGGATGAGTTACCGAAGACCGTAACGCACCCATTGGCGCTGCTGCCCACACGAGCCGTCACCGTACCGGACCTGGCGCCGTCGGCGCTGTTGAACCGGGTCACACTGTCGGCGTTCAACGGATTCTGGAGCGCCATCCACCCCACCCGGCCGCAGCATGCTGTACACTGCCTGCCGTTTTTCTACCCGTTGGACTTCTTAAGTGACTGGAACCGCGCCTACGGTCGGGCGGGCTTCTACCAATGGCAGTGCCTGATTCCCGAGACCGATGCGTTAAGCACGCTCAGCCGGCTGCTGCGTATGGCCCAAACAGACGGTCAGCCTCCGTATCTGTCTGTACTCAAGCGGCTTGGACCATCGTCCGGCGGCTATCTGTCCTTTCCCGCACCGGGGTATACCTTCGCACTGGACTTCCCGGCACGCAACCTGACCCGACTCCATGCTCTGCTGGATCACATGGATGAAGCCGTGCTGGATACAGGCGGCCGGATCTACCTGGCCAAGGACGCCCGCCTGTCGCGCGAACGGTTCATCCGCATGTACCCCCAGTTGGACTCTTGGAGACAGGTTCAGCGCGGCATCGATCCTCAGGGTCGGTTGCAGTCCGGGTTAAGCCGCCGGTTGGGCCTGACGGAGGCCGAAGTATGAAGCAGGTGTTGATTGTCGGCGCCACATCGCCGGTTGCCCGCGAGACCGCATACCGGTTCGGAACCCGCGGCGTGGAAGTGGCGCTACTGGGCCGACAGGGCGATGAGCTGTGTCGTATCGCGGCGGACATTACCCTGCGCACCGGCGCGCCGGCTCGTTCAGTCATCGCTGACATCACCGATCTTCCATCCGCATCCGCCGTGCTGCAGGCGGTCGGCCCGATGGATGGTCTGGTCTGGCTGGCCGGAAGCATGGAAGGTCTGGACACCGCGTTCACCGACCCCGAAGCGATAGAGCGGTTGGCGCTGACGAACTTCACAGCGCCGGCCGTATGGCTCACCGCCGCGGCGCCACAGCTGAAGGCGCGCAACGGGTTCATCGTGGGGGTCAGTTCGGTGGCGGGAGACCGCGGCCGCGCCAGCAACTACCCGTATGGCGCTGCGAAAGCGGGTTTCACCGCGTTGCTGGACGGCATGCGGCTGCGGCTGGCAGCCGAAGGGATCCGCGTCAGCACGGTAAAACCGGGTTTCATCGATACGCGTATGACCTGGGCGCTGACCAAACGTCCACTGTGCGCCTCTCCCGGGC
>CAZHSN010000020.1:13491-32410 GCA_964535125.1 uncultured bacterium | reverse complement strand
GACGAACCTGACCCGCAGCCAGCGGATGCAACGGCTCTGCCGGAGGCGCGAGTGAATGGCCATCAGCCGCAGGTGTCCGAGGCTTCTACGCAGACTGCTGACGCACCGGAGCCCTCCACGCCACAGGCAACGGAACACACCGCACCGCGAGCTGAGATCCCGGCACAGCCGGTGGCGCCTGGAGTGAGCGAGACCACGCCATCAGCACCGACGGATCTGCGCACTGCCGCTGCACCTGTGAACGCCGCGCTGCATCAGCCGGTGACTGAGATGCGATCCCAGGTCAATGCAGCTTCGGACCAGTTGGCTCCGCAGGAAGCGGTACACACCGCACCAAGCGCGAATGTCAGCCAGTCGCGGCTTGCTGATGTGCCGACGGAGCGATCCCAGCGGCCCCATACGCCTGTGCAGCCGGTGATACCAGAAGCGAACGAGTCCTCGCCATCGGCTCCTGACGTCACCCGGCCAGTCGCTACACCCATCACCGACGCACCGCAGCAGCCGCCTGCAGATGCACCGGATCAGCAAGCGCCGCGAGTGACCGTCAGCCAGCGCGAGGTTGCCGATGTACAGAAGGCGCCGTCACAGCGAGTCGAGGTCCTGGCGCAGTCAGTGAGCGCTCAGTCGAACGGGTCCGCGACAACGGCTACGACCGATATGCAACCCGCAGTTGCTGCAGTGACCGCCGCGCCTGAGCCACAGGTGGCCGGGGCGCGAGCGCAACTGACGGAGACACTGGATCGGTCGGTTGCCAGAACGACCGTTAACCCGGTGCAGCCGGACGAAACACCAACGGTTGAACCTCGGCATACCGAAGTGCAAGCGCCGCAAGTGACCACTCACCAAGCGCCGGTTGCCGATGAGCAGGCGCATCCGTCAGGTGGACCGGTTATTCCGCCAGCAGATGAAACCGTCGTACATGCGCCGGGAGTGGACTTCATTGACGATGGCCGAGTAGATACAGGTATAGCTGCGCATACGCAATTCACGCAGTTGAGATCGATATCCAGTCGACCTCAGTTTGGGGAAATCTCGGACCGACTGGCTCCGCAGTCCGTTTCCTCCGCGGAGCAGCCCGACAGTCGCATAAGCGCACCGGCCTTCCAGGCGCAGGCAGACCAATCGCCGGATGAGCCCAATGTGCCGTCAGAGGTTGCATCGCCCCGGCAGGACGGCAACGGATTGCCGTCCTCAGGCGTTCAAATCGGCGCCCGGCAGCTTGACGGCGCGCCGCACGTAACGGAACAAGGTGACGTTCCGCCGGCGGCCCAGCCGTTGAACCCATCGTCACCGCAACCGCTGACCGACGATCGCCTGTCCGCGACACTGGACGGGCCTTTGCCGGATCCGCAGTATGTCCGCAATGTGGACCGAGGGATGTCGGTTGGTCGCAGTCCTGAGGCTCAGGGTTCCGTGACGGGGACGGCCCCGCAAGCAGCGCTTCCAGGGCTGGACTCCGTGTATGTTGGAGCACAGGAAAGCGCCGGCAGTGGCCAGCGCGCTGCGGCTGACGATGTGCCTGCGCAGACCCCTGCGAGTGAGTCGGGGTTGAGCGCATCAACGGGTCGGGACAACTTGGGCACCTTACCGCAGAATCTGCCGGTAGAGCATCCCGCTACGATCCCTGAGGTCATTGTGCGGCAGACATTCGCATCGTTGGCGGTGGCGTCTCCTGACGTACATCCGGTGCGCGTGGCGATTCGGCCGACGGTTCGCGGAGGAGTGGTATATCGCGTGCATTCATCCAGTGATGTGTCGGCCCGAAACCGGCTGCCCGAGGATGACAACAGTGTATGGCGGTCGGTTCAACCGGATGCGGCCTTGTCACGCGACGGCCGGTACAACGCCGTCGTCCCATCCGACACAAGCGCCGACTCCGTCATCCACGATCCTGTGCTAGAGCGCTCCGCCGTGGCCGGTGTATCTTTGCCAACGGCAGCGCCGATCGTATCGCCTGTGACCTGGCGTGCGTTGGAACACGCCGAGATCATCACCCAGGACCGAAGCGCAGAAGCGCGGATCATCCGGAATCACCGCCGCGGCATTGAGTCACCAGTGGCGGCTGCGGTCGAGTCGCTGGCAGCGCCTTCATCACCGAGTGTAACCGTTGCAGCCATCAACGCGCCCGATCAGGAAGCGGCTTTACTGCGGTTTGCGGATCGGGTAGTCAGCGAAGTCAGAGCTTCGTTAAGCCGCACCTCGCAGAGCATGGACGTCGCACTGGACGTGCCTGGTATGGGACGTGTTGAGTTATCTTTGCAGCGGCGCGAGGGGCAGATTGCGCTGACGATCTCCGCGCATTCACCCGAAGGGCGCGAGTTGATCCGCTCCGGCATGCCCGAGCTGCGTGAAACGTTGTCGAACGCCGGTGTGCAGAACGTCCAACTGGCCATGAATGCGCCATCCGATCGGGATGGACAGGCCCGGCAGCGCTACCACCGACCCGGCGGCAGACGCACTGTGTTACGGGCGGTGGACCGCACCGAGATGCGCACCGTGCCAGAAGCCCGTATAACATCCGCCACGCTGGTGGACCGGATCGCCTGATCGTCAACAGAGGAGGACCCGATGCCCGTAAACGGAGTAACAGCTGCAGCGGACACGAACACCGGCCAGACGGCCACGATGTCGCGCCAACTGGACCGTGATGCGTTCCTGAAACTGCTGGTAAGTCAGCTGAAATACCAGGACCCCACCAAACCGATGGAAGACCGTGAGTTTATTGCGCAATTGGCTCAGTTCTCCGCACTGGAGCAGATGACGAACGTCAGCAAGGGACTGGAGGCGTTACTGTACCAGCAGGAAGCCAACCAGGCGTTGAGCCTGATCGGTAAGCAGGTCACGGTACAGATGGATCCCGCATCGCCTGCGGTCAACGGCACCGTAGATGAAGCGTTGTTCACCAGCAGCGGCGCCGTGGTGGTTGTCAATGGCGTTCGTTACCCTGTAACATCGGTATTGACCGCACGTTCATCCTGACGGCAGAGGACCTGATGATCCGTATCAAACTCGACGATATCGTGCCCGGCATGGAGTTGGCGCGCCCCGTTCAGAATAACTTGGAACAGGTGCTGCTGCAGCAAGGCGCGCTGATGACGGAGTCGTTCGTGGAGCGACTCCGCGGGTTCGGTTTTGATCGGGTTTGGGTGAATGAGCCCAAGGTGCGTGATGTGCGTCCGGCGTCGACGTTTACTGAGCGGACACGGTATCGGTTGGCCAGCCGTTTCCGCGATCTGCTGTCTTTGTCCGCTCCGGCTTCTGGTGCGTTGAAGCAGCTCTATTCGACCATCGACATGGTGGTGAGTGAGGCCAAGGCGAATACCGCCAGGCTGGTGGTTTTACCGGATGATGGCCCCAATGAGTTCCCGCTGCTGACCCATTCTGTCAACGTCTGCCTCATTGCCGCCGGCATGGGCGCGGTGATGAACATGACTTACGACAACCTGTGGAGTCTGGCGCTGGGAGCGCTGCTGCATGATCTGGGGCACAGCCAACACCCGAACAGCCGTACCATGACGGCCAATGAACTGGATTCGCTGGGGCCTGACCATGTGTTAACCGGCTTCCAGGTGGTGATCAACTCATGGCAGGCCAAAGCGACCACCGCAGCGGTCTGTGTGCAGCATCATGAACGCTGTGACGGCACCGGCTACCCGCAGCGGCTTCATAACGAGCGTATTCATATCAACTCCCGCATCACCGCCGTGGCTGATGCCTATGACAATTTAGCGTCCATCAGTGGTGTCCTGCCGCATATGGCCGTCGAGCGCGTTCTGAGTCTGGCGGGAGAGGTGTTTGACGTGAATGTGGTCACGCACTTCTATGCCCGGTTTGTGCCCTATCCGCCAGGTTCCCCATTACTGTTAGGTACCGGTGATCAAGCCGTCGTCGTATCAGCCTCCGCGGGGCAGACCTGCCGGCCTGTGGTGCGCGTACTGCCTGCAGACGGCCACGTGAGGGATATTCCGTTATACGACTGCCCCAGCATACGGATCGCTGAAGAGCGTTGGGTCGCCAACTCGTCTTTACACGTCAGTTAATCCTTCCGTAACAGCCTCGCAACGATCGTCCCGCCTCGCACCCGGACTGTAACATCACTGGACAGCGTGCAGGCGCGTACACGCCGTTCCCCTGCCTAGGGGAAAAACGCTCCAGTGCAGATCCGACAATCGACTCGGCCTGGTGTATGGCGCCGCCATACCTCAGCCTGGTCCGCGTGGTGTGCCGTGACAACAGGGCAGCACACACAGACGATGGATACCCCAGGCGTGCTTTTGATGATTGTCTCAGATTTCAACCACTGGCGCCCAGGCTGGCACGGTGGTTGCTTCTATTCATATCGCAAGATAACCATGCTTCGGAAAGGAGGGTGTCATCAGTGATAGACCACGTGGGGGCCATACAGCCCGCACAACCGGCAGTGCAGGAACGTGCGGTAACGCGGCCGGAGGCCACCCGAACGGAGATCGACGCGTTTCAACATCTGCTGGAGCACGCCCGTGACGCACATGACCTGCGCTTCTCCAGTCATGCCCAGCAGCGCATCCAATCACGGCAGATTCAATTGACCGAGGACGACTGTGACCGGCTGGGTGACGCGGTGGAGCGAGCCAGCGCCAAGGGCGGGAACCAGTCGCTGGTGATGCTGGACGATCTGGCGTTCATTGTCAGTGTTCAAAACCGGGTGGTGATTACCGCCGTGGACAATGACAGCGCACGCGACGGAGCCTTTACTAATATCGACAGCGCGGTGATCGCGTAGTCACACGAACAACCAACCAACATCGGGCCGGACCTTACGAGGAGGCCCGAACGGCCGCTGACCGACAGAGGCGGCCCTGACGACATACGACTCGGGAGGTCGAATCTCAAATGGTACAGTCGATTTTGAACGGCGCGTCCGGACTGCGCGCACACCAGACCCAGATGGATGTTATCGGCAACAACATCGCCAACGTCAACACCATCGGTTTCAAGGCGGCCCGCGCCGACTTCCGCAGCATGCTTGCCCGCACCATCCGTGCAGCCACACCGGAGACCACGAACACCGGCGGGACCGATCCGATGCAGGTCGGCATGGGGGTGACCGTAGGTGACATCCGCACCATCCAGACACAGGGCTCGGCAAACTTCACCGGTCGCGACTTCGACTGGACAATCCAGGGTAAGGGCTTCTTTGTGCTCAGCAACGGCGCCGAGAAAGTGTTCACCCGGGATGGTTCGTTGACCGTAGACGGCAAGGGGTCATTGGTGAGCTCCGGAGCGCTGGGTTACCACGTGGCCGGCTGGATGGCCAATGCCACCACGGGTGCGATCAACACCGCCGGCGCACTGGAGAACCTGAACCTTAACCAAGTGCCCTCCACGGTCGCGAGGGGCACCAGCACAGTAGGATATGCGGGTAACTTCGACGCCGGTGCTGCGGTCGGCTCCACGACCAGCAACAGCCACGATATCTATGATTCGCTGGGACGACCGCATCGCCTGACGGTTACCTTCGAGAAGACAAGCGCAGGTACTTGGAGTTGGACCGCCAGCAGTCCGGATGGGACCATGGCATCGGGAAGCGGAGACATTGTGTTTGACACCAATGGCCAGATATCAAGCGGCGGTACTGGATCCCCGGTGTTGACCCTGACCACGCCCGACGGTGCGACAGCAGACATCAACCTGAAACTGGATTTCAGCAAGTTGACAAACTTGGGCAGCACAACCGGATCGGCGATCGCCACCGCATCGCAGGATGGCCTTCCCACGGGCAGCCTGAAAGGCTACTCCATCAGCCCCGAAGGTCTGATCACCGCTGTCTACAGCAATGGCATGACTCGTGACGTGGCCCAGGTCGCATTGGCTGACTTTGCCAACCCGACGGGACTTGAGGCGGTCGGCGGCAATCTGTTCGCCCAGACCGTGAACTCCGGATCAGCGCGTATCGGGGCGGCCAACAGCGGCGGGCGCGGGCAGCTGACCTCGCAATATCTGGAGATGTCCAACGTCGACCTGTCCGTGGAGTTCACCAACATGATCGTGAACCAGCGAGGTTTCCAGGCCAACTCGCGGGTGGTGACCACCTCGGACGAGATGCTGCAGGATCTGATTCAGCTGAAGCGGTAAGGGGGTAGACCGGGCCTCTGACGGTGTCGGAGGCCCGGTCATCACATCATGGTGCATCTGACGAAACTGCATGGCGAAGACATCGTCGTAAACGCCGAACTGATCGAATATGTCGAGTCCACACCGGACACCACCATCACCCTGACAACCGGTCACAAGTTGATGGTGCGGGAGACCATCGATGTGCTGGTGGACAAGGTAATCGCCTACCGCCGCAAGGTCTATGGGATCTGCCGCGATGTGCCGATGGTTAAAGAACGGGAGACAGAACAGGAGTAAGCGATGGATCTGGCAACGCTGATTGGTCTCGTGGTCGGCTGGGGAGCCATGATCATCGCGGTGTACATGGAAGGCGGCACGCTGCGCAGTCTGATCGCCTTGCCGCCTTTCGTCATCGTGATGGGGGGAACCGTCGGCGCTGCGTTGATCTGCAGCCCCATGAAGGCCTTCATGGGCATGCATGCCATCTTTCGCAAAGCGGTGTTCTCCAAGGACGAGGAACCGGCGGAGGTGATCAAGCAGATCATCGGTTTTACCCGCAAAGCGCGGCGTGAGGGTATCCTGGTCCTCGAGGATGAAGCAAGGAAACTGGATAACCGGTTTCTGCAGACAGGCATCCAGTTGATCGTTGATGGAGCGCCGGCCGAGGTGGTCCGCAGCATCCTGGAAGCCGAAGTGCTGTCGTTGCAGGAACGTCACAAAGCGGGCGCCGGTATGTTCGACGCCATGGGCGGATTTGCACCGACGATGGGGATCATCGGTACGGTCATGGGGCTGGTGCATATGCTGGAAAACCTCAGCGATCCCAGCAAGATGGGCCACATGATCGCGGCTGCGTTTCTCGCCACGCTGTATGGCGTGTCCGTGGCGAACCTGGTGTTCCTTCCGATCGGCAACAAGTTGAAAGCCCGCTCCGCCGAAGAGGTGGCGATTTACGAGATGATGATCGAGGGCATACTGGCTATCCAAGCCGGTGACAACACGCGCATCGTGGAAGCGAAACTGCTGGCGTTTCTGCCGCCAGGGCAGCGCGCCGCGGTGCCGACTGGAGAGTAACGCATGGCCCGCAAAAAGGGGGGAGGCGACCACGGAGGAGGAGGCGGCCACGATGGAGGCGGCTCCCTTCGATGGCTGCTGACGTATGCGGACATGATCACCCTGCTGATGGCTTTCTTTATCATGATGTACTCCATGTCTCAGCTTGATCTGGCGAAGTTCCACAAACTGGCCGCCGCCTTCCGGTCCGGATTCGGAGGCAACGTACAGGATGGCGGCGGTGGGGAGTCAGTGGTCAGCACCATGCCTGGCAGTGGCGGCGGCAAGCCGCTGGTGATCCCTGAACTGGCGATGATGCCCTCGGAACGAGCGGTTTCTGAGTTCAAGCAGTACCTCGAGTCACACGGCTTAAGTAATGAAGTAAACGTGACCAAGACACAGGGTGGCCTGACCATCAGTATTGTTACCGACAAAGTGCTGTTCGCCAGCGGTCAGGCTGAGATCAACAGTGACGGCCGGGAGTTGCTTGCGGAGTTGGCGAAGGTGTTGCGGCCGCGTTCCGGAGGCATCCGTGTGGAAGGACACACCGATAACCTGCCGATCAACACACACCTGTATCCCAGCAACTGGGAGCTTTCTGCCAGCAGAGCGGCTAAAGTGGTACGATTCTTGATTAATCAAGGAGTGCCGCCGGGGCGGCTGTCAGCAACAGGGTTCGCAGACTCACGACCGGTACGGAAGAACGATACCGAAGCGAACCGCCGGTATAACCGGCGTGTGGACCTGGTGATTACAGATCAGGAGACGACGACACCCGTGGAATCAGTACGAGCGCCGGAAGCTATGGGCAGTAAACCGGGAGATCGAGCCGAATGAAGCCCCGTCTCGTGGTGTTCCTTCTCATAGTGGTCCTGGTCTCCGCCGGGATCGGGGCGGGTGCGTTCTATATGCTGGGGCGCAACAAAGCTCCAGCAAAACCGGTTCCGCCGAAGATGACCACGGCGCACTTCGATGTGGAAGAGATGATCGTCAACCTGGCGGATGTCGCCGAACCCCACTACGTCAAGTTATCCGTGTCCATTGAGTATGAGACCGAGGAAAAGAAGGCCGCCGAAGTCGCAGAAACGGTTGCGAACAGCACCGCCAAAATGCGTGACGCGGTGATCGGCGTGATCACCAGCCGTACCTACCGGGAGTTGCTGACCCGTGAAGGCAAGGAATCGTTGAAGAAGTGCATCGCGGACGAATGGAACAAGTCGGTTCCCGACGCCAAAGCGAAGCAGGTCTACTTCACCACGTTCACAATGCAGTAACACGGGGGTAAGCGATGTCCGTGAGATCATCCCGGGCGCCGAGACAGGTCAAGCAGTACGACTTCGAGCGTCCGGAAAAGTTTTCCAAAGAGCAGCTGCGCACCCTGGAAATGATCTATTCCAGCGGGGCGCGCGGACTCACCACGCATCTGTCCACCCTGTTGCGCACCACGGTTGAAGTGGAGTTTCAGACCCTGTACGAGACCTCATACGGCGACTTCTTTAACCACACCGTCCACCCGGCGTTTGTGGCGCTGTTATCTATCTCTCCGCTGGTGGGACGCGCGATGATGGAGTTAGATCCCGCGTTGACTTTTGCCATCATTGACCGGCTGAACGGTGGAGCGGGACTTCCGATTGACGCGCGACGTGACCTGACCGACATTGAGAAGGAACTGATCGGCCAGCAGGTCATCAGCCGCATCGCCCGGTGTCTGGCGGATGCTTGGGGAAACGTGACTCCCATGAAGCCGGAGTTGGAGACCATCATCGGCAGTACGCTGTTCAGCCAAGTCGCGCTGCCTGAAGATCGGGTCATGCTGGCATCCTTTCAGCTGCGGTTCGGCGGCAATGATGGGCGGCTCTGTTTCGGGGTTCCGGTGACTTCGTTCGATCCCGTGCTGTCCAAGCTCAGCGCGCAGATGTGGTTCACCGGGGGGAGAAACAACCATAACGAAGCGGGTGCGGAAAACATCAAGTCGTTTTTAGACCGCACCGATGTCATGCTGGTGGCGGAACTGGGCCGTACGGAATTGACCGTACAGGACCTGCTGGATCTGCAGGAAGGCGACATCATCTGCTTGAACGGGCGTGCGGACCAAGACGTTACTGTTCGGGTGGACACGCTGCGCAAATTCCAAGCCAAACCCGGGTTGTTGAACGGGCGGCTGGGTGTCAAGATCACCCGCATACTGGAGGATGATCCATGGATATCGACGAGACAGTAGACGGCGCAAACACCGGTGAGATGCCGGATGTACAAGCGGCGACGTTTGCCCCGATAGACCAGGGAACGGCAGAGAGCGCTCCGCGCTCCTTGGATCTCATACTGGATCTCATGCTGGAGGCCACGGTGGAACTGGGCCGGTGCAAGATGCAGATACGCGAAATCCTCGCGCTGGGGCCTGGCTCGGTCGTGGAGTTAAACAAGCTGGCCGGTGAACCTGCGGACCTGTGCATCAACGGGAAAACGTTGGCGCGTGGGGAGGTGGTGGTCATTGATGACAGCTTTGGCATTCGCATCACCGAGATCGTGACACCTGCGGAGCGGTTGGAGAGCCTCCGGTGAGACGACTCACCCGGTGGTGCTGCGTGCTGATGCTGGCGTTCGTGTGCATTGGTCACGTGGAGGCACAGACGCCTGCGCCTTCATCCGCACCCCAGACTGCCCAGCCTGCTGCGCCGGAGACTTCCGACCAACCCTTCCTGCAGGAGTACCGCGGTGTGCAGGAGGCATCGGACGGCCAGTCTACAGCCTGGCTGATGTTGAAAATGGTGTTGAACCTGGTGTTGGTGCTCGGGATGGGTTACGGCGGGCTGCTGCTGCTCCGTCGGTATCTGTTCCGTGATGGCGCAGCGACTATGCGACGCCGACACATGGCGGTGATTGAGAGTCTGCCATTAGGCGGCGGCAAGCACCTGCACCTGGTCCAGTTAGGCAACCGCGTGCTGGTGGTGGGCAGCAGCCCCACAAGCCTGACGTCATTGGCCGGACCCATCGAACCGGACTCGGTGGGTATTGCTGTCTCGGCGCCGGACTTCGCATCGACATTGGCGCAGGCTCAACAGGGCGGTGTTTCGGGAGTTCTCGCGGCCGGTATTGAGTCGTTACGCCGCCGGTCGGAACACCTGTCATCCAATCCGCAGAGAGACCGGAGAGACGACTGATGCGGCGCGTGTGGATCATTGGTGTGCTGCTGTTGATCTCGACGGGTGCGTGGGCTCAGTCGATGGCCATACCGAAGGTTTCCGTCGGTATAGACGCGGCCACCAATCCTCAGGATGTGTCCCTGAGTCTGCAGATTCTGTTCATGCTGACGGTGCTGTCGCTTGCGCCGGCGCTGTTGATCATGGTCAGTTCGTTCACACGGATCGTGATCGTGCTCTCGTTCATTCGTACCGCATTGGGGTTGCAGCAGGTGCCGCCCAACCAGGTGCTGATCGGACTCGCGCTGTTCCTGACGTTCTTCACCATGGCGCCTAGCATCGACCGGATCAATAACCAGGCGTTACAGCCATATCTGCAGAAGTCCATCGGATATGAGGTCGCACTGGAGCGCGCACAAGCGCCGCTGAGGGAGTTCATGTACAAGCAGACACGTGAGGTGGATCTGGCGTTGTTTGTGCATCTATCCCGCATGCCCAGACCGCAGACTCAGGCCGATGTGCCCACCTCGGTGCTGATACCGGCGTTTCTGATCAGCGAACTGCGTACCGCATTCACCATGGGGTTCATGATCCTGGTGCCGTTTGTGGTGATCGATCTGGTTGTTGGGGTGATGCTGATGGCGCTGGGTATGATGATGCTGCCTCCTGCCCTGGTCTCCTTACCGATGAAAGTGATGCTGTTCGTGCTGGTCGATGGCTGGCACCTGATTACCCGATCCGTCATAGAAAGCTTCAGGTGAAACCATGACTGACATCACCGTGCTCAGTTTCATGCAGAAAGCGCTGACGATTGCCGCGATGGTCACACTGCCGGTGTTGGGAGTCAGCCTGACTGTGGGGTTGACGACCAGTATCGTACAAGCGGCGACACAGGTGCAGGATATGACCGTGTCATTTGTGCCGAAGGTGATCGCGACGGTCGCCGCGCTGGTGTTCTTCGGCCCCTGGATTCTGCGCACATTGGTGACCTTTATCCAGACGGTGTTGACGGAGTTGCCTGTGTATGCCCGGTGATGCGGTGCTGCCACTGAATCCGGCGCTGTTTCTGACAGGTGTGCTGGTGTTCGTGCGCCTGCTGGCGCTGTTCAGTGTGGCGCCCGTGCTGGGCAGCGCTCAGGTCCCATTTCCCATACGTATTTCGGCCGCATTGGCCATGTCCTTTGTCGTGGCTCCTGTCAGTCCAGCCGCCCCGCTTGCGATCGCCGATCAGCCGTTGGCGCTGGGGGTGGCGGTGCTGCGCGAGGTGATGGTTGGGCTGGCGATCGGGTTCGCTGCTCAACTGTTGTTCCTGGCTGTGTCTGTAGCCGGTGAGGTGATGGATGTGCAGATGGGATTCAGCATGGCCACACTGGTTAATCCGCTGTTCAACGCTCAGGTTTCGCTGCTGCAGAACATGTTGATCATCGTGGCCACGCTGTTGTTTGTGTTGATGAACGGTCATCATGTGTTGATCGGCGTGTTGGTGCGCTCCGTGGAACTGGCGCCTCCCGGAGCCGGGATGGTTGGCGGATCAGCCGCGGAGGGGTTGATCTCGGTCACCGCCCGATTGTTCGTGCTGGGGTTGCAGATGGCCGCACCGGTGATGTTGTCGCTGCTGTTAACTGAGGTGGTGTTGGGACTAGTGGGACGCTCAGCTCCCCAGATGAACCTGTTGATGCTTGGATTTCCGGTAAAACTCGCGGTTGGGGTCACGATGCTGGGCATCAGCCTGCCATATCTGCTGCCCGGGTACCGGCTGATGTTCGGCCCGATGCTGGAACAAGCGCTCCGCGCCGTACTTCCCTGATCTGGCACGCCAGTTGCTGTACTTCCCCGCGGAGGTTGAGGCCACGTGGGTGAAGAGAGAACAGAACAGGCAACACCGCATCACCGCCAGGAATCGCGCAAAAAGGGGCAGGTCGCCAAGAGTACCGACTTGGTCTCCATCGCGGTGCTGTTGATCGGGCTGTCTATGCTGCGGTCATACGGCCCCAGCACTGTGGAAAAACTGCGCGAGTTGGCCAGCCGTCAACTCACGCATCTGGCATCCGCTCCCACCACTGTGGACGGGGTAACCGTTCTGTTCCGAACGTTGATCCTGGACGGCCTGATGGCCCTGGGGCCGATCATCGCATTGGTGATGATGGGGAGTATGGCCTCCAGTATGGCCCAGGTGGGACTCCTGTTCTCCACACAAGCCCTGAAGCCGGACTTCACCCGGATAGACCCGTTGAAGGGGTTCACCCGCATCTTCAGCGGCCGCGGCGTGTTCGAGGTGTTCAAGAGCATCGCCAAGGCGGGTATCTGCTTCACCGTGGCCTGGCAGTTCCTTATGCACGAACGCGGTGTGCTGCTGATGATGCCGATGATGGACAGTCGGTTGGCTGGAACCATCGCGGTCGATATGATCTTCCGGTTGTGTATGCGGCTGGCGCTGGTGCTAGCGATCATGGCGATCATCGACTATGTGTACCAGCGATGGTCATTTGAGCGCAGCATCCGCATGACCAAGCAGCAGGTCAAAGAAGAGTACAAGCAGATGGAAGGTGACCCGATCATCCGCTCCGCACTGCGCCAACGGCGACGTGAGTTGCTCCGTAACCGGATGATGCAGGCCGTTCCACAAGCGGATGTGGTGGTGACGAACCCCACGCACTATGCTGTGGCCCTGCGGTATGATCCCGATGTGTTGCCGGCTCCTCAGGTGGTTGCGAAGGGACAGCGGTTGATGGCCCAGCGCATCAAGCAGATCGCCGCAGAACATGGTGTGCCCGTGGTTGAAAACAAACCGGTGGCCCGTATGCTTTACAGCTCCACCGAAGTCGGTGACATGGTCCCCTTGGAACTGTATCAGGCGGTCGCCGAAATCCTCGCATTTGTCTACCGGCTGCGCGACCGGCGCGTCAACGTACACGCATAGGAGATTTAGATGGCCGCTCAAGCTCGACCGGCAGAGATAACCAGCCGTCTGTCCCGTCACAGTGACGTCACCGTGGCGTTTGCCGCCGTGGCGGTGATCGGCATGATGGTGGTGCCGCTGCCGGACCTGCTGTTGGATGCCCTGTTGGTGATCAACCTCACCGGTGCGTTGACCATATTACTCAGTACGCTCTACATGACCGCTCCGCTTCAGTTTTCTTCGTTTCCATCGGTGCTGCTGCTGGCGACGCTGTTCCGGCTGGCGCTGAACATTTCAGCCACCCGGTTGATCCTGTTGCACGGGCACGCGGGAGCGGTGATCCATACCTTCGGCAACTTCGTTGTCGGCGGTAACTTCGTGGTCGGGCTGGTAGTGTTTGTGTTGCTGGTGGTCATCCAGTTTGTGGTCATCACGAATGGCGCTGGCCGTGTCGCCGAGGTCGCAGCGCGCTTTACACTGGATGCCATGCCGGGTAAGCAGATGGCCATTGATGCAGACCTGAACGCCGGCCTGATTACCGAAGAGCAGGCGCGTGAGCGCCGCCGTGAGGTCTCCCGCGAAGCCGATTTCTACGGGGCCATGGACGGCGCCAGCAAGTTCGTACGGGGTGACGCGATCGCCGCGGTCGTGATGATCATCGTCAACATTCTGGGCGGCTTCATTGTGGGTGTCGCCCAGAGGGGAATGGAAATCACTCAGGCGATCCAAACATACACGCTCTTGACGGTTGGTGAAGGACTGGTTGCGCAGATCCCTGCATTGCTGATCTCCACCGCCACCGGTCTGGTCGTGACCCGTACCGCCTCTGAAAAGAACCTGGGTACCGATCTGGTGAGCGAACTGCTCAGCCAGCCGCGGGCGATGATGCTGGTGACTGTCTTTGTGCTGCTGATGAGTCTGGTGCCCGGTCTGCCGAAGATGGTGTTCCTGATTGTGGCAGGCGCTGTTGGCTACGTGGGTTGGATGCTGCAGCAGGCCGCCAAGAAACCAACGGAGACCCCGCCCTCACGCAAGGAGCCGCCGCAACCCGTGGATATGATGCAGATGCTTGTTGTCGACACGCTGGAGTTGGAGATTGGTTATGCGCTGGTGGGAATGGCCGATCCGCGGCAAGGCGGCGAGATGCTGGAGCGGATCACTTTGGTTCGACAACAGATCGCCCAGGATCTGGGCTTCGTGGTTCCCTCAGTGCGTGTGCGCGACAATGTCCGGCTGGCGCCAAACGCATACTCCGTGCGGCTGCGTGGCGCCGAAGTGGCGTCCGGGGAGATCTACCCCGGTCAGTGCCTCGCCATGAACCCCGGGACGGCGATCGGGCCGTTGCCCGGGCGGTCCACTGTGGAGCCTGCCTTCGGCTTGCCGGCAGTCTGGATATCCGAGTCGCAGCGCGGCGACGCCGATGTGGCGGGTTATACCGTGGTCGACCCGCTGACCGTGCTCATTACGCACCTGTCAGAGGTGATACGGTGCCATGCGGCCGAGTTACTGGGTCGTCAGGATGTGCAGGGATTGGTGGACAACCTCAAAGCGCGCGCGCCGGTGGTGGTGGACGACCTGGTGCCACAGTTGCTTTCGCTGGGAGAAGTGCAGAAAGTGTTGCAAAACCTGTTGCGCGAACGGGTGTCAATCAAGGATCTGGCTACTGTGTTCGAGATACTGGCGGATCGCGCGCGGTCTACGCGGGACCCCGATGTCCTGACCGAGTATGTACGGCAGGGTCTGGCGCGGCAGATATCGCTGCAGGCCCTGCATGACGACGGTATCCTGCACGCCTTCACGCTGAACCCCCAACTGGAGGATATGATCAGCAACTCCATCCGACAGACCGAGATCGGAGGTTTCGCCGTGCTGGAACCCAATGTGATGAACGCCGTACTGGCCGCGACACGGCAAGAGATGCAGCGCATGGCGGATATGGGATACGCCCCGGTGTGCATCTGTTCCCCTCGGGTGCGTTTGTACTACCGCCGTTTGGTGGAGCGTATGGCGCCTCAACTGGTAGTTCTGTCATACGGTGACGTGGCGTCTGGCATACGAGTTGAGTCTACAGGCATGGTAGGTATGCCCCAATGAACACACAATGGTTTCAAGCACAATCGATGAGTGAAGCGATTACCGCCATCCGCCAGGCTTATGGCGACGATGCGGTGATCCTGGAGACGCGCCGTCAGCGGTTACCCTTCGGACGGGAACGCATCCACGTGCTGGCCGCGTCCGGTGCGGACGCGACGCTGGAGCGGACGCAGGCGGAGCCGCAGTCCGCAGAACGCCGGGCCGAACGGTTGCAGGCCACGCTGCGCGATGCCGGCATGGAGGCGTCCGACGCCGAGAAGATCCTGATGGCTGCTCTGGGTGAGTTGCCGGTGGAGCGCGTCCGCCAGGCGTTGATGGAGCGGATACCCGTGAACCCGGTGTTCCCCTCCAGACCCGGCGGATGGGTGGCGCTGCTGGGACCGGCCGGCGCCGGGAAGACCACCGCCCTGATGAAGCTGGCCATAGAGTATGCTCACAAACGGCGTAAACGGGTGTTAGTCACGACGTGTGACCAGCGCATCGGCGCGTCAGAGTCGTTGGCGCAGGTGGCCCAGGCATTGGGGCTGTCGGTGATGCCGTTGGAGACCAGCACGGATGTCATGCAGGCAAGACAGGCTGCCGCCGATTGCGACCTGGTGCTCTGCGACACACCGGGCCTTTCACCGGGCCGAGATGACCGTTGGCGCGAAGTGCGTGAGGTGCTGGATGCCGCGCACGTAAACGACCGGTTTCTGGTGCTGCCCGTTACCGGCAGCGCCGCCTATCTGCAAGGGGTCATTGAAGGGTTCCGGAGCCTGGCGCCTTCGCATCTGTTGGTCACTCGGCTGGATGAAGCCCCTATATGGGGTGTATTACCGCAGTTGACTGAACAAGCCGGTGTGCCGCTGGCGTTCACTAACGAGTCCGGCGAACTGACGTCCGGGCTTTCAGTGGCGAATGCCGAACTGCTGGCGATCCGCATCCTGGGAGAACGGGCCATCAACACACCCGTCCGCCAGACACAGGCTAGCACCGCGGTGCATACAGAGACCGCAGCGCTGGCTGCCGTATAGCGGCATGCCGTTAGCCATGGAACAGTAATTGCTTACACCATTTGCACTGCTGATGCAGCGCACGGGAGCGCTGGCAGGACGCTGGAACACACGGCGGCGGCCGACGCACAGAGACGGGTAGGTGACATGATGGAGACACAGGAAGTTCTCGATCTGCTTTGGACGGCCTATAAACAACAAGGCGATCAAGAGGCGCGTGAACGGCTGATCCGGGCGTATATTCCGCTGGCCCGTCAGGTGGTAAAACGGATGGGAGTGCCTGGAACCAGCTATCTGAACCGGGATGACCTGGTCTGTCAGTCCATCATCGGGTTGATCGAGTCGGTAGAACGGTTCGATCCGGATCGGGGCATCCGGTTCGAGTGTTACGCTGTTCCCCGCATCCGTGGCGCCGTCGCCGACGCGCTCCGGTCGATGGACTGGGCGCCGCGTCTGGTTCGAAAGCATGAAGAGCAGTTGCGGCGCGCGGAGCGCGAGTTGAGTGCGCAACTGGGGCGCACGCCCACCGACGAGGAATTAGCCGGTGAACTGGGTATAACTGTGGATGAGTTGAACCTGATCCTGCAGGAGATATCCCAGATGGCTGTGGTCTCGCTGGAAGACTACCTCATTGGCGACGACTCCGGGCATCAGCTGTCGGTATTGGACAGCCTGACCTCTGATGACAATCTGGAAGCGGATGTGGTGCGCGGTGATATCTGTAAGCACATGCACGCCGCTGTTGCCAACCTGCCAGAGCGGGAACGCCTTGTAGTGACGCTATACTACTATGAGAACCTGACGCTGAAGGAAGTGGGCCAGGTGCTGGGCGTCAGCGAAGCGCGCGCCTGCCAGTTGCATGGCCGTGCGATGAGCCGCCTGCGGACGGCGTTGCTTGCGTTGGGTCTGGAAACCGTTGCGGTAGCGTAAGGCGGGGAGGCAAACAGCATGTCGAGTCTAAAATGGCGCGTCTGGGTGGGTGCGATGGCGTGCATCTGCCTGGCGGCAGCCTCGGGGCACGCACAGAAGATCACCGTGCGGTTTGAGAACAACGCGGACTCGGTGGTCGTCCGTGTCGTGGGGGACAGCCCCATACGTCACACGGTTTCATTGGTGGGAACGGGGCACTCGGTCAATCTGGATCTGCAGGCGCACCTGGTAGGCAGCTACAGGACTATTCGTGTTGCATCCGGCGGTATCTCTCGCATGTGGGTAGGTTGGTACCAGGCGCGTCCGCCCATCACCCGGTTGCGGATAGTGACCACCGAACGGCGCCCGTACCGGGTGGTCCCCACAGATGACGGACGTGTCCTGACGGTGACCGTAGATAAGCGTCTGGCCGCCGAGCCATCTGAGCGGTTGGCCATGCCCAGCGAAGACGTCACCGCCACCGATGGGCAGGGCGCCAGATTCGCACCGCCGGTGACCGCACCCGTGAGTACCGCACCGGGTATCGACGCGCCCGATCGGCCCATCGCCCCGGCGGTTTCGGGGGGAACTCGCAGTAACCGCGCCGCGCCGACGCGACGCCCGGCAACTGTACGTACGGGTGACGCGCCACCGTCCCAACCCAAACGGGACCAGGAGAAGGCCCCGGTAACCAACGTGGAGCCTGCGCCGGTCAAACCCGAAGGGGGGGCGTCACCTGCGACTCCAGCGGCCCCTCCGGTGACGACACCGCCTGTGGTGCCACAGTCGAAGGTGAATCCAGCACCCGCCCCTGTCAATGCTGCAGCCCCTCCAGCGGAAGTCAACGCGTCCGCCGTGATGAGCGGCTCTGGCGCAGGCCGTGAGACGCCTGACAAGACGGCCCCTGCGCCTGCGTCCGATCCGGTCGAGCCTCAGCAGTCTCAGGCCTCGATTGTTCCGCTCAGCGACGCCCATTCCAGCAGCTTGCCAGAGTTGATCTGGGCGGCGTCTGGCCTGTTCGGGTTGGCGCTGCTGTACACCTGGATTAAGAGGAAACGCCCGGCGCGGTCAGTCAAAACAACACCGTCGGAAGCGTTGACCTACAAACGTCCCGCATCGGCTGCGCTTCCCCGCTCGGTGGCTTCCGATCGCGAGTCTGCGACGGTTGCCCGTCCGCAATCTGTCACAGCGGCGCCTGTGATCGCTCCCGAGGATGTGAGAAAGCTGGAGCAGACTGTGGAACAGCTGATGCAGCGCTTGGACCAGAAGGCCGATGAAGTCATCGCCCGGATTGAGCGCGAGCGGAATGGTGTTCAGTGTGATCGTGCCAGCGCTCCCCGCCCGGTCGCGACGGACGAAGGTGACGGGCGAACGGAAGGCCGTCTTGAGAAGCCTGCCGCACAGAAGCCCGTTTCGCGCGGCATGCGCGAACTGCTGGCTGAACTCGATCGCCTGCAGGAAGAGACCGCGCAGGACGCTTGAGCACGCGTACGGCGCAACGCCAGCCTCTCAGAGAGTGTGCGTGCGGTGCGAACCGAGTGCGACGGCATGCGCGGCATGAGCGGACGGTACTGTTGAGGACTCGGACGCGCTTTCAGCCATTGAACGGCATGAAGGACCAATAACGCGACAAGCGTTACTGCGGCGGGCCACGGGAGGGCCGGCTTTGGGGCCGCAGGCGGCACTGCAGCGGGCGCCGCAACAGGAGGCGTCCAGGGCTGAGCCGCAGCCGCCGG
>CAZHSN010000020.1:0-13481 GCA_964535125.1 uncultured bacterium | reverse complement strand
TGTTGCGGATGCTGGGCCGGGATGGCGGCGTGGGGTGGCGGCGGCGGCGCGTAGAGCGCTTCCAAGTCGAGTTCTAGCGGTGCACGCGGTGAAGCCAGCGCCTGTAATGATATCCCGCCCGGATCACTGACGGCGCGCAACAGGTGCCAATAACCGGATTGCCTGCGTTGCGATGTTTCTGCCGGGCTGGTTTCCACCAGAAACGCCGGTATCTGCATGGCTGCGAGGCGACGATGCACTAACCCTGAGGTTCGCGCCGGGCCTGAAGTTACCCGGGCCACCCGCAGCCCCGGCTTGGCCAGCGCCGCCACTAAACCGCAATGTACGGCTTCCCACCGGCTGGCCACATACTGTGCGGCTTCCACACTGTTGCCGCGTCGTTCTTCCCCTGGCTGCCACTGATGCAGGTCGAGTACCAGATGAGGCCGGAACCGTTCAATATAACGCATGGTCGCCTGTGTTTCCGGCTGGCTCAATGTCCCCCAGTCGCGGTTCAGGTCCACACCCGCGCCGTTGACGCGCTTTTGTTGGACCACACCGTCGGGATTAACCACAGGCAGCGCAGAGATGAGTACATCAGAGCGCAACGGGATCTGCCCGGCAGCTGCCAGCCGCAGCCAGCTCAGCAACCCCTCCGGCCCGTCCGGCTCATCGCCGTGCTGATAAGCAAGCACCAACACCCGGGTGGCGGCGTCCGCATCGCCCAGCAGCACCGCCGGCAGCAGTCGCCCCTGAACGGAGCGGCCGATGGAGACAACCCGTACCTGTGGTTCCGAGGCCATCTGCTCAATGGCGCTCATGACCTCCTGATAGCGGTCTGCTGAGTTGGCCGACTGAGGCAGTAGCCACAGGAGTGTCAGCAGCACGCAGAACAGGGGCCGGCCGGTGGTCAACCGGCCGGTATGGCGCCATGAGGATGGCATGGGTCAGAGCCTTTGATCGATCAGTGAGGTGGCGGAACTGGTGCTGGCCAGATAGCCTGTGAACGCGGAGCGAAACTGAAGCGTGTCGCGCATAGAACGGGTTGAGCGCGCGCGAGAGACAGATAACACGTCCCGGGTCTGAACATCCAGACTCAGGATGTCGTTGAGGATGCAGAGCAATTGGCTGCGAAGGCGCTGGGCATCATCAGGGTTGTCCGCAGTCGGGTTCATCTGACTGAGCGCCCGCGTGCATTCCATGCACTGATCCAGCAAGGCAGCGCGTTCATCCAGCATAGCGTCCAGGTCATCCAGCGCCTCGGATCGGGCTGCCACCAGGCAGCGCTCCGCCAGTTGGCGTACCGACTCACTCAGTTGCGCCCAGTCTGTGTACAGCTGGCATGTGGCGGTCATAGGTTCCTCCTTCAGACGGCGGCAGCCATCTGTGCGGTCTGTGAGGACAGAGTCTCCGCTTCAGCGAAGGCGGATCGCAACGTCTCCAGATGCTTGACAGCTTCGCGGATATCTTCTGGAGTATCATGGATGTTCGCATCCACCAGGCGCTGGATGATGTACTGATACAGCGCGGTGAGGCTGGAAGCCAGTTCGGGCGCATACGAGTGGTCCAATGTGACCATCAACTCGTGAACGATCTTCTGTGCCCGCGTCAGGCAGCGGTTCTGCTCATCGACACGCTGCTCCCGCATGGCTAACTCCCCCTGGCGGGCGAACCGAATGGCGCCATCAAACGCCATGATGAGCAGGCGCGACGGGCTGGCGGTCAGAATGCCATTGTCCTGATAACTCTGGTATGGATTCGCTAAAGCCATCGTAGAGACTCCCTCATCCGTGTTCATACTGCAGGCTGGACCGGCGGTGTACAGCCGCCGCGTCTGTACTTCCCTACACTGTTATTTATCGGATCGAGAGCTCAGCGCCTTAACCTGTGCTTCGAGGTAGGAGCTTTGGCTCTGCAGCTTCGCCATGATCGCTTCCAGCCGGTTGAACTTGTAACGGGTGTTGGCTTCAAAGCGTTGCAGGCGCTCGGTCTGGTCGATGATGTCGTTCTTCAGGGATGTCATCTGTTCTTCCAGCGCCTGTTCAGCCAAGGTGATCAACCCGGTGGACGCCGTATACCGGTTGGCCATAGCGTCCAACATACCGGCAAGTCCCCGGTGAAGCGATACCTGTCCGTGTTCTCCGGTGGTCGTTGAGGTGGATGCGATCCGTAAGCCGTCGGTATAGGCGTTCCCGGCGTTTCCCACCAGCACATTGCCCATGCCGGTGGCGTTCTCCCAGACCACTGCGTTGCCGATGAACACCCCATATGCTCCCCGCACGTCGCGTCCCGCATTCCCGGTGCCGGTGCCCGCCTCTCCGGCAGCCGATGACTCGGTCACCGTGACTGTGCCGAAACCGGTAGTCGTGTCACCGCTGTTGGATGCCGTGCTTACTACCGTCACGCGGCTGGACGCCCCCCATGTGGTGCTCTTAAGCGTCAGGTAGGCGCCTGTGCCGGTTCCATCGGCGCCTGTACGCTCTGCGATGACTCCTGTCTGACCGGATTTGGCGTTGATCGCGTCTAGCACCTGGGTGGCGGTCATGCCCGAGGTCAACGAAATAGACACGTTGTTGATGGTAAGTGTCTCATCGGCGACCAGGCTGCCTGACTGCGCCACCCCGGCGGTGACACGCGCCTGCAGCGCTGTCTGATCAATGCGCACAGTATATCCTGCACCTGTCGACGGTTGTGTATTGGATGTGCTGGATAGATACGATATGCTCTGATCCGTGCTCTGTCCGCTGCTGGTGAACAGCCGTGATACACCCTGCGGATCGGTGCGCAGCGCCTGCTCCAACAGCTCTTCGTTCAGCGTCATCCGCCCTGTTTGATCCAGCGAGATGCCCGCTTGCGTCACGCTGCCCATTCCCGGTGCGCCAGTTGACATATCCCGATACACGGTGGCCAACAGCTCATCCCGCATCTGACGCAGGTTTGTGTCACTATAGAGCAGGCTGGTGACGCCTGTGGACACATCATACCGGTCGAGTTCGTTTATGTAGTCGACCAACTGGTTGAACTGATCCACCATCTCTTTTACACGTGTCGTTACATCGCTGCTGTCCAAGCCAATGGAGAACGTGATGTCGCGACCAGCGTCTGCAGCTTTCAGATCCAGCGTGACGCCCGTGAACACGCCGCTGATGGTATTGGACGCCCGCTGTACCTGAACGGCCGACGCCCCGGAGCCCACGGTAATCAGGGCGTCCTGGGCTTCACGTGTGGTGGTAAACACAAGCTGCTGCCCCTCGGCCAGGTCGGGCTCCCAGATAATGCTGTTGGCCTCACCGGTGGCCGTGCTGGTCAGCACCAGCCGGTAGTCGTGTGTGTCACCAGACCCCAAGTTGGCGATGCCGGCGGTCACTCCCACATTGGCGCGGTTAATCGCGTCACGTAAGCCGGTCAGTGTATTGTTGCTGCTGTCCACGGTGATGGTCGTCGTGGTAGACCCTGCGCCTACGCGTATGGCGCCTGTAGCAAGCGAATCGGTAAGTGACGAAAACCCTTGAGAGCGCATGGCATGCGACTGGGCCACTCTATCCACGCGCAGGTTGTAGCTGCCGGCCTGAGCGCTGGCGTCGGCGCGGACGTCCAGCAGTGACTGATCACTGGCAGACAATGAGGCGGTGCGGGTCAAGAAGGATGTCGGACTGGACAGGTTCCACGCCTTCAGCTTCAGGGCCAACAGTCTGGCGGTGAGTGTCTGCCAAGCGGCTGTCTGCTCATTCGCCTTTTTCTGCTGAGCCTCCAGCTTGTCCAAAGGTCTGCGCGAGATCTCGACCATCTTCTCGATGATGTCATCGGTCTTTAGCCCGGATGCGAGACCGGTGATGTACTGGTTGCCTGCCATGTTGTGCCTCCCGTTGTCGCACCGGTTATGCGCTGGTGTCCACCTTGTGCCCCGAGGCGGCTCTAGCCAGGCTCTCCGCCAGGCGGCGTACCGACTCGGGCGGAACTTCCCGCACCAGTTCGCCGGTGTCGCGGTCGTAGATACCCACCACCGTCTGATGGGTATGGTCGTCCACCGTGAACCGCGCCTCCATTTGGCGAGGGCGTGGATCGGGTGGGTAGGTAACCGTCGGCATGGTATCTGCGGATGGCGTCCACACGTCGTGAGCCGGCTCAGGAACCGGGAACACCGGCGTCTCCCCGGCGCTGGCATCAGGTGTCACCCGCAGTTCACGCACGGCGGTTCGCTGAATGTGCGGCGTGTCGCTGGCCGTCACACTGGGCGATGTTCTCGGTTGCGACACACCACCGGATGGTGTTGTCATTGCCGTGCCTCCTGCATTCGCATTAATGCGCCGATACCGACCGGGGCATCATGCCCCGGTCGGTCGGTCGATCGTCATGCAGACGGTTCCTGGCGGGCGTTCCGGTTACCCCTTGATCAGCTGCAGCAGCTGCTGCGGCATCTGGTTCGCCTGCGACAGGATGGCTACTCCCGCCTGCTGAAGGATGTTGTACTTGGTGAACGAGGCCATCTCGTCGGCCATGTCCGCATCGCGGATCGCGCTCTCGGATGCAGCCACGTTCTCTTTGGTCACGCTCAGGTTGTTGATGGTCGACTCGAGCACGTTCTTCTGGAACGCACCATAGCTGGCGCGCATTGCGGAGACATCGGCGATCGCCTGATCGATCACTTTCAACGACTCCTGCGCGTTGGTGGTAACATTGATGACACTCAGGTTGGCAAATGTGGTGCTGGCGCTCAGGCCGATGGACGAGGCCTTCACACTGGCGAATGATACACTGGTCGTCTCGTTGACTTCTGCACCGATCTGAAAGACCGTGCCGTTACCGGTTACGGTGGTGGCGTATGCCGCGCTCCCCGCTTGGGTGCCGACCATCGCTGTCGAGAAAGCGATTTCGTCGCCTGCACTGTTCCTAAGCGTGAACGCGCTGCCGGACTTGAAGTCAACCGTGGCGCCGCCGACGCCGTTCCCGCTGACCGTGGCCTGCAGGTCGGTGCCGAAGTTCGAGGCCATGGTGGACGCCGGGCCTGCGCTGATGTCTAAAGTGCTTCCGCCCAACAATGTGGCGACCGCTACGCCCCCGCCGCCGCTTTGGAAGAGCGTCTCGGAGATCGTGATCCCTTGCGCCGAACCGAAGTTCTTCGACTGCAGGACGATCTGGCCGCCGGTGAGCGATGCGGTCATCGTCTGGTTCAGCGTGGCGTTGTTGTTGATGGCGTTGATGACGTCGCCGACGGTGTTCGCACCGGAGAAAGTGCCGATGTTCACGCCGTTGATGGTCATGGTGCTGGTGGTGTCGGCAGCCCAGCCCGCCGCACCGCTCAGTTGCGCCGAGGTGTTGGCGAAACCGGCCGCGTTACCGGTCAACTTGGCTTGCGTAGCATCCTGGGTGATGGTGATCGTAAGCGCCTTGTCGCCGGTGGCGTTGAGGAAGACAGAACCTGTCGACGCTGCGCGCACCGCGGTCAGATCGGCTGAATTCCCGTTGCCGGCCGCAGTTATAACGCCAAATCCCAGTGAAGCGGTGCCGTCCAGCAGCTTGGTGCCGCCGAATGACGTGCGCTCTGCGATGTTGTTGATGGACTGGATCGCCGACGTGATCTGCGCCTGATCGGCAGCCAGCATAGCGGCGTTGTTGGCGCCGGCATTGGCCGCGTGGACGGCGAGCGTGCGCATGGAGCGCAGCGTGTTATGTACTTCGGTCAACGCGCCTTCAGCCGTCTTGACCATGTTCACCGCGTCCTGTGTGTTGGCCAGCGCCTGGGTCAGGCCGGCGAGCTGAGCGCGCAGGCCCTCCGAGCGGGACAGGCCGGCAGGATCGTCGGCGCCGCGGTTGATCTTGTAGCCCGAGGACAGCCTTTCGACTCCCTTGGACAGGCCCACCTGATTGGCGGCCAGGTTGCGATAGGCCATTGCGGCTGTTTCGTTGAAGTTGATGCGAAGTCCCATGGTGTCTCTCTCCTTAGAGTTGGGCCCGATGCTTCCTGCTTCGGGTTTGCCGGAACCGTCCGGCTGCGGTATCGAGGGGGATCACCCCTCCACTAGGTAGATATCGGCACCGATGCGTATGGCTTAAGGGCCATACACAACAAATCCAGAAATCGCCGGCGCATACCGAACGGGGCAGCGCATGGACGGCCGTCTCCTGTCATATGGACTTGGGCCCGGAAATTGCATGCAACCGTACGGATGCCTCAGTAACACAAAACCGGCCGGAGTGGGGGCTCCGGCCGGCTGCGGAACGCCGGACGAATCCGGCTTGGGGTTAGAGACTACCCGCGCAACAGCTGCAGCAGCTGCTGGGGCATCTGGTTCGCCTGCGACAGGATGGCCACGCCCGCCTGCTGCAGGATGTTGTACTTGGTGAACGAAGCCATCTCCTCGGCCATGTCCGCGTCGCGGATGGCGCTCTCGGATGCGGCCACGTTCTCCTTGGTCACGCTCAGGTTGTTAATGGTCGACTCCAGCACGTTCTTCTGGAACGCGCCGTAGCTGGCGCGCATCGCGGAGACATCGGCGATCGCCTGGTCGATCACCTTCAGCGACTCCTGCGCGTTGGTCGATACGTTGATCGCGCTCAGGTTGGCAAACGTGCTGCTGGCGCTGACACCCAGCGAGGACGCCTTGGCGCTGGAGAACGACACTGCAGCCGTCTCGTTGACCTCGGCGCCGATCTGGAAGACCGTGCCGTTACCGGTGACATTACCCGTGTAGACGGCGCTGCCGCCAACGGTGCCGACCATTGCCGTTGAGAAGGCGATCTCGTCTCCTGCGCTGTTCTTCAGGGTGAAACCGCTGCCCGACTTGAAGTCGACGGTGGCGCCGCCGACGCCGTTCCCGCTGACCGTGGCCTGCAGGTCCTTGCCGAAGTTGGACGCCATGGTGGACGCCGCGCCTGAGGTGGTGTCGACCGCGGCGCCGCCCAGCAGTGTGGCGACTGCAGCATTCCCACCACCGCTGTCCTGCGAGATGGTTTCGGAGATCGTGATCCCCTGGGCGGAACCGAAGTTCTTCGACTGCAGGACGATCTTACCTCCAGTCAGCGATGCGGTCATTGTCTGGTTCAGCGTGGCGTTGTTGTTAATGGCGTTGATGACATCGCCGACGGTGTTCGCGCCGGAGAACGTGCCGATGTTGACACCGTTCACGGTCAGTGAACTGGTGGTGTCGGCGGCCCAGTTCGCCGCGCCGCTCAGTTGTGCCGAGGTGTTGGCGAAGCCGCCGGCATTACCCGTCAGCTTGGCCTGTGCGGCATCCTGAGTGAGGGTGATCGTGAGCGCCTTGTCTCCGGTGGCGTTCAGGAACACCGAGCCGGTCGACGATGCACGAACGGTGGAGATGTCCGCTGCGACGCCGTCTCCACCGCCGGCGATGCTGCCGATACCCAGGGATGCGGTGCCGTCGAGCAGTTTGGTGCCGCCGAACGATGTGCGCTCAGCGATGTTGTTGATCGACTGGATCGCCGAAGCGATCTGTGCCTGGTCGGCGGCCAGCATGGCGGCGTTGTTGGCGCCGGCGTTGGCCGCATGCACCGCCAGGGTGCGCATGGACCGCAGGGTGTTGTGTACTTCGGTCAGGGCGCCTTCAGCGGTCTTGACCATGTTCACGGCATCCTGGGTGTTGGCGAGCGCCTGAGTCAAGCCGGCGAGCTGTGCCCGCAGACCCTCGGACCGGGACAGACCGGCCGGGTCGTCAGCGCCGCGGTTGATCTTGTAGCCGGAGGAGAGTCTCTCGACTCCCTTGGCCAGGCCGACCTGGTTGGCTGCCAGGTTGCGATACGCAGTGGCTGCCGTTTCGTTGAAGTTGATGCGAAGTCCCATTTCCTCTCTCCTTAGAGATGGGGCCCGGTACATCGTGCACCGGGTGCCGGCTTGCGCCGGCCATCGTGGATTCGAAGGGTGGAAACCCCCACTTTCCGGAAGGGCTCCACCCTTCCACTATGGGAGCATCGGTACCGGGGACGGGACCTTAAGGGGTTTGAGACGGTTTATCGGAGGATTCCGGTAAGGAAGATGTGGAGTATGGAGACAGGAGCGCGATCAGTTGATCGCCTTCCAGAGCCGCCTGGCGGTTCTGGCGCGTGACATCATCGATGACCTCCGCGCGGAGAACGCGTACAGAGCGTGGGGCATTTATCCCCAGTCGAACGGTTTCACCCTGTACATCCAGTATAAAGACCTCAATGTCATCACCGATGCGGATGGACTGTCCCGTTTTACGCGCCAGCACCAGCATGGATCAGCCCTCCTGCCTTGACGGCACCGGCGTTTGTACCGACCAGAGGGTGGGGTCCTGGATAATTTGCGCCGCCAGGCGCTGCTGCGCGCCAATGATAATCGGCGCCAGCAGGTTAACGGTGACGCGCGCCCCGCTGGCGCCTCCCACCGAGGCGATGACCAGCACCAACGCGTCCTCTTGCGTCTCAATGCCAAGCGCCTGTGCGTCCACGGCGTCTATTTCGGCGTCATAGTCCGGAAAGAACACGTTGGGGTCAATCACAATGAACGCCAGTTCGGTGTCGTCCAGCGCCTGCAGCCATTGGAACGGACGGATCTCAGGGCGGTCCATCAGGGCGAACCGTTGACCTGCAGGAAAGCCGATCAATCCGCCGGGAAAGGTGATGACCTGGCGCTCATCGACGTCCACTGTGCCGAACCGGGTGGTGTGGATCTGCACAGGCTTACCTCAGGTAATCCGCCAGACTGGCCGTCTGAGTCATCATGCGTGTGGAGTACAGCGCCGCCTGGTAGACATTCTGTTCGGACTGCAGCCGGGTGATGGTGTCCACGATGTCTGCGTCTTCCAATGTGGAAAGCTGCGTGCGGAGCATCCCGAGTTGCTCTTCATTGAACGCCTGGTGCGCCTGCACCTGATCGGCGCGGGCGCCCAATGTCGCGCGGATTGTGACCACGTTGCGGTGCAGATCGGCCAACTCCGCGCCGGATTGCTGCATACCGCTGACATCGCCTGCCCGGATCTGGTCGGCAATCCGCTGGAGCAGCTCCAGCCCGTCGGGCTTGGTGGCGTCCGCCTGTCCCAAGTTTAACACCTGTTGCGCCGTGACACTGACCGGCAAGGTGGAATTGTCATTGATCGCTACACGCAACACGCCGGCATCGCCGTTGTACACATATGGCAGCGGGTTGCCGGGGGCCGACCGGGTGACCGGGTCAGTATCCGTGCGATACCCGCCGAATATGGCCCGATCCATATGGCGTGTGTTCATCTGCGAGGTGATGACATCCATGTGGGATTCCACCTGCCGCGCCAGCGTTTCGCGGGTCTGTGCATCGTTGGTGGAGTTAATGGCACTGGCCATAAAACCCTTGACAGCGTTCAACGAACTGGTAACCGTCGCCAACGCGGTGTCGGCAGGTTTCAGCAACGCGCTGGCATGCTGCAGGTTGCGTGCATATTGCTCGGCGCCGGCGAGTGTCGCGCGCACACCGATGGCCAGCGATACACCGCTGGGGTCATCCGACGGAGTGCGGAGCCGCTTCAGCGTGGCTGCTTGAGACTGTAAATCATACATGCGCTCCAGACTGGATGACAGGTTTCCCTGTATCTGTCCGGATGTCATCGGATTAGTGATACGCATGTGTCGTTCCCCCTGTTACCGGCCAACCGTGCCCATGCGGTCGATGACCGTTGAGAGCATCTCGTCCATGGCGGTGAGCACACGGGCAGCGGCCGAGTAGGACTGCTGTAACCGCACCATGTTGGTCAGTTCCTCGTCCAGCGACACACCCGTCTGCGAAAGCTTTTGGGTGCGCAACGCTTCAGCATATTCAGTATAGCCTGCTTCATTGGCAGATGCCTGTCTCACGGAGGCGCCGATTTGCGCAGTGAGCCCGCCCCAGACCTGTACAAGCGATCGGCCACCAATCAGCGCCTCGGTGCGGACCGCTGCGAGAGCTTGGGCATTCGATCCATCTCCCGGCGCGTTGAGCGCGCTGGCCGCAGCCAGACGTTCCGGGTGTCCGGCGAGATCGACACTGAGCCGTATCGTGGCCGCATCGGCGCCTTCATACAGGGCCAGATTGGTGCTCCCATCGGCGCCGTATCCCTGCTGATGTACCGCGTTCACGCGTGTAATCAGTGCGCTCGCCATCTGGTCCAGCTGTTGTTGCACGGCGGGAATGTCGGTATTGTGCACGGTGGCCATGGCGCCTAACTCGCCGCTCACCCGAATTGCGGTGGGGATCCCCGCCAACTGGAATGCAATGGATCCGTCCGCTTGTGTGACTACGGTAAGTTCGCGGGCCTGTCCGTTCTGGATCCAGGCCTGTCCATCCATCAAGATGATGTCGTTCATGCCGCCCGTGCCGCTGACGACCGCGCCTGTCAACGCTGCGGCCTCTTCCAGCAGCGCATCGCGGCGGTCCAGCAAGTCCATCGGCTGCTGTCCGGCGGCGCGCGTCTCCTCTATCAACCGGTTTACCGAGGCAAGCTGGCGGCCCAAGTCGTTCAGATCGGATACACGCGTCTCAATGCGGTCCGACAGGGACGACCGCTGTGACTGCAGGTTGATAGCCAGACGGTTGAACTGACCGGCCAGCACATCCGCCTGATGCAGGACCACGGCGCGCGCTCCGCTGTCGTCCGGCTGCGTGCTCAGGTGGCTCCAACTGGCGAAGAAGGCGCTCATCGATGCGGACAACGAACGGTCGCCCGGTTCACCCAGCAGTTGCTCCACTGAGCTTAGCAACTCCGAGCGTGTTTTCCAGGCCCCGGAGTCGGATAGCCCCATGTGCAGTTGTGTCTGCAGGAACCGGCTCTGCTCCATGCGCACAGCCGTGGCGTTTACGCTGCCGGACAGCAGCTGTCCCGATGCGCCGGCCGGGATCATCAGCATCGACTCGGTGTTGTTCACCGTGCGGCGGGTGTAGCTGGGATCATTGGCGTTGCTGATGTTTTGGCCAGCGATCTCCATCGCCGCCCGATGGGCGTTCAGCGCGGAGGACATACGGTAGAGGCCGCTGAACGATGACATCAGTGGTTCCTCAGGCCAGGCAGTCCACCAGCACGGCGCTGGTGTTCATGGCCGTCTGCAGCGATGGCCTGGAGGCGTCATAGCAGGGATTGGGTTCGGCATTTCGCGCTCCCAGCAGGAGGAAGGTGAACCGAACCGCATCCATGGCGGACTCAAGCAGCATGGCATTGGACAGGTTCTGTCGTCCCAAGTCTTCTATCAGTTCGCTGAGTGTGGAGCGGTGTTGCAGCAGCGGGAGAGAAGCCGACGGCGGAAGCATCGCCGCGACGTCACCGATGGACGGCGCCGCCTGCGTCATACCGATGGCGCTGGCCAGTGTCTGTATGGCTTCACGGGTCTGTACACCGGCGGTTTGCGCACGCGCCATCAGGCGGTCCTGCTGGAGGGTTAACTGCTCCACGTCTTCCACGCGGCGCTCAATCAGTGCCGCACGCAAGCGTCTGCCCAGATCGAGCAACGCTTCGTAAATCTCGATCTCGTCTCTCAGGCGCAGCGCCAGCGCTTCACATTCATGCATCGCCATCCTCACCGGCCAGTCCCATGTCGTTCAAGACTGCGTCGGCCACCAGACGCGGAGATACCTGGTAGGTGCCGTTACGCACTTCGATCGCCAGCTTGGCGATACGTTCCGCCCGGCCCGGTTCGTCCACATCGGCCAAAAGCGTCTCTTTCATCTGGGCCAGCATACGGGCCTCGTCGCTGATGTCCACCTGGTCCTGCGGCGACGCTGACCGGGGGCGTGCGGCATCCGGTCGCGGCTGGGCGTTTTGTGTGTAGGCGTTGATTAATGGGTTTGTGCGGTCATTCTCAATGCGCATTTCCCGCCTCCCTCTGGCACACTACGGTACTGGCGGTGGTTCGGGCGCAGGCGCTTTAGCGGCGTCGCCCTGTTCTACCAGATACCGATACAGAACGTTAGCAATTCCCATGCCACCGGCTTCCGCCATGCGGTCAGCCAACTCGCTGTCCAGCATCTCCCGATAGGTCCGTCCGACAGACCCTCCATCAAGCGACGGTGTACTGGCGCTGCTGCGCATCGCGGAGAGCATCTGCCGGATCAGCACCGCCTCGAACTCCTGACAGGCTTTCCGCATCCGATCAGTGCTTGGGCGTGGTGATGCTACTCCCGTTTTCGTTCTATCGGCAGGGTCAGCAGGAAGCTTAAGCGGCCCCGGCGTCATGTCTGCATCGATTTTCATAAGATCACCAACTCGGCCTGTAAACCGCCGGCCTGTTTGATCGCCTGCAGAATGGCGATGATATCCCGCGGTGTGGCGCGGATGGCGTTCAGCGCACGTACCAGATCCTCCACGCTGCTCTCTCCGCCCAGCAGCGAGGTGGTTGCGGTCTCCTCGCTTACGGTCAACTCGGTATCCGTTGTCTTGGTGGTCTTGCCATCAGACAATGGACCGGGTTGTGACACCATCTGCCGGTCCGCCACGGTGACCGTTATTCCCCCATGCGCGATCGCCACCGGGGAAAGACGCACCGTTCCACCGATCACTATGGTGCCGGTACGTTCGTTGATGACCACTCGATTCACCGACGGCGCCTCCAAGTTTACCTCCTGGACGCGCGCAATAAACGCGGTTGGCGCCGACTGGTCGGATACAGGGATGTCGACTTTGACCCGACCCGCGTCGTCCGCCACGGCGCGCACGCCGCATGCCTCCTGCACGGCGGAGGCGATACGCGACGCGGTGGTGAAGTCAGGGTGCTTCAGCACCAGCGACAGTGTGGCGCCGTTGGTCATGCGCATCTCGACCTCGCGTTCCACCAGCGCTCCGTTGGGTATACGTCCCACTGTCTGGTGGTTGCGTGTGACGCTGGCCGTCTTTCCTGCCGCACCGAACCCGCCGATAGAGATCGCCCCCTGGGCCACCGCATAGACCTGTTGATCGGCCGCCCGCAGAGGCGTCTGCAGCAGTGTGCCGCCTTGCAGGCTGCGTGCGTCCCCCAGCGAAGAGACCTGCACATCGATGGCGTCTCCATTGCGTGCGAACTGCGGGAGTTCCGCGGTGACCATCACCGCAGCCACGTTCTTTACCTTCACCTGTTCGGTGGGGACATCAATACCCAATCGGCTGAGCATACTGACCATGCTCTGTACCGTGAACACTGTCTGTTTGGAGTCGCCAGATCCTTCCAGTCCCACCACCAGTCCGTATCCCACGAGTTGGTTGGCGCGGACCCCCTCCAGCCGCGTCAGATCCTTGACGCGTACCTGTTGGGCTTGGACACATAAAGCGAGGCTGACAACCGCCGCGGTCAGGAATACGCGTAGGCAGCGCATGGTCATGCTCCTCTCAGAATAGCCAGTTTAGTATCTGGCTGATGAAACCGGGCTTTTGCCGCTGAGCGATAGGGCCTTTGCCATCGCTTTCGATCTGAGCGTCCGCCAGCGCGGATGACGGCACCGTATTGTCGGGACGGATATCCGCCCGCCGGATGACTCCGGTGATCCGGAACAACTGGGCGTCGTTATTTACCTTCACCTGGCGGGTCCCTTCTACCAACAGGGTGCCGTCCGG
>CAZHSN010000019.1:0-32952 GCA_964535125.1 uncultured bacterium | reverse complement strand
GATAGGGTACAGAGTATTAGGATAAGAAACAGCGACCAAAGCACCGCACTCCCGCGCCAGACGCACCGCAAACAGCGTGGCAGAACGGCTCGGTTCATCCAACAGGGAGATGGAACCAAAGTGCAGCGCCTGACTGCGCCGAATCCGATGGGTGTCCACGTCGCCGGTCTCATACATCATGTCAGCGCCTGGACTGCGGTAGAAGCTGTATTCCGGAACACCCGACTCGTTTACAGCGACGAACGCCAGACTGGTGCGGTGTTCTGCATCAAAGCGCATACCGCCCGTGTCGACGCCGAAACCGGCCAGCACGGAGGCGATGTGGCGCCCGAAGGCGTCATCGCCGACTTTGCCGAAAAACGCCGTCTGGATGCCCAGTTTCGACGCGGCGACCGACACATTGGCCGGCGCGCCTCCAGGATGGGGTCTGAATGCAGGCGATGTTCCGAGCGAGTATCCTGGTTCGGCGATCATGTCGATCAGCGCTTCACCCAGGCAGATCAGTTGGCTCATCAATCACCCCCAACCGGGACTACCGGCAGGTTTTCAGGCGGAGCCGGCGTCAGCAGCCTGCAGCCGGTGGCTTCTACAACCACAACAGTCTCCAGTCGCACGCCAAACGCGTTGGGAATGTAGATGCCCGGTTCCACGCTAAACGTCATGCCTTCTTCCAGCAATGTATGACTCTGCCGCGATATCCAAGGGAATTCGTGTATCTCCAGGCCGATTCCGTGGCCCGTGCGGTGCGCCACATATGGCCCCAAGCCTTCCCGTTCAAGCACCGACCACGCAGCATGGTCGATGTCAGAAGAAGATACTCCAGGACGCACGGCCAAGACCGCATCATGCCAAGCACGCCAGACAGCATGATATACCTGCACCTGATGGGGCGTCGCGTGTCCCAAGGCCAAGGTAACGGTAATATCAGACCAGTAGCCGTCAAAACATCCGCCAAAGTCGCAGAGCAGCAATCCATCGCCGATAACCTCATCACCCGATTGGTGATGCGGAGACGCCGTATGCCTGCCTGAGGCCACGATAGCAAAAGTATCCGATGCCCCGCATTGCCGCAGCGCGGTCGAGAGCACCTCCGCTGCATGTGACTCCGACAGACGATGCAGGCGCACTTGCGGATCATTCCAGCATGCCCAAGTCCGTTCGCCCGCATCAATCAGCACACGCTGTTCATCGGGTTCCTTTACGGCCCGAACTGGCCCCAGAATAGCGGCGGCTTGTTGAAAAGTCGCATTACCGTGCAGGACGTCCCCGATTTCCAGCGCCCAACTGACCTTCAGGGCGTCGTCCAGAGCCACACGGACACCGGGTTGCACGCCAACCAAGCGTAGCGCTTCTTCAATGGCGTTGACTGGCCCATCAGAGTCATCCCAAGCCACGACGCGATGGCCGGCCAGGAGCGTGGTATACGCGTTGGGTAGAGACATGCGGGGAACGACAAACACAGGCTCTTGCTGGCGGCCGACAAACGCGGCACAGAAGCGCTCATAGGTGCCTTCCCCGTACCCCCAGAGGTAACGGGTGTTACTCCCCGCTCCCAGGATCAATACATCGGCGCCAGCTGAACACAGGGCATCCTGCACGCGAGCAACACGGGATGCACTGATTTCAGCGGTTACAGCTGACGCCATACATCCACCCGGCTATTTCCGCTGAACGCGATCAATGAGGTAGATCGTGGTGAGAACGGCCGACAAGATCTGCGAGATACTGGCCACATTCGCCTGCATCGTTCGCCGGTCGGTAGCGACCACTTTGTCGTTCGGCTCGATCACCAGATCCTCTTGATCGCCGGCAGCCACCTTTTTGAAGTCAACACGGATCACTTCGGACTTGCCGTCCTTGCCTTTCGCACGCAGCACGCGGGTGTCCTCTGGCTTGCTGATGTTGGGCAGGAAACCTCCCGCTGCGCTGATCGCATCTGAGATGCGCATCTTGCCGATCAGCGGATAGGTGCCCGGACGGGCCACCGGCCCCAGCACCGAGAAAAACACCTTGTCAGCGACCGTGGGAACCAATACCCGGTCACCGGACTTGAGCGGCGTCGCACGTGCAGGGTCGTTGCCACTGGTGCTTTCAAAGGCGATGATCTGATCTTCCGCCGCCCCGTCGTGACGAATACTGATGCGCGAGACATCGGCTTCGGCAGTCATGCCGCCAGCGGCGTTGATTGCCTCGCCCAGTGTTCCCTGCTCGGGGATCTGGTAGGGGCCCGGTTTGGAGACAGCGCCAACAACAAACACCTGCATCATGCGGCGGAGCGGCACGGTGATCACATCGCCATTGGCCACAGCCACACGTCCTGCCGGGTCGGCGGAGCGCATCAACTGCTCGATATTGAACACCTCTTCCACCGATGATCCGGAACGGCGCAAGGCGACACGGGTGGTATCGGCCTCCGGCAGTGGTTCCGCCGTCTGCATCGCCTCCACCAAGTAAGTCGGCATATCCTCACGGATCGGCTGCTTGCCAGGCTTCTTGACCGCGCCGACCACCGTCACAAAACGTTGAGCGCGTTCAACGATCAGAAGCGTGACGCGGGGATCAACGTAATACTCCTTGAGGAGTTTGGTGATGTGCGCCGCAGCGGCATCTTCCGTCATGCCGGCGATTTTAACGGTCTGGATCAGGGGCAGTTTGATGTTTCCGGCATCATCAACCGTCTGCTTGCCGCTCATTTCAGTGTCGACACCGATCACCGTCAGCTGCACCACATCACGCTCACCGATGACCACGGCTCCCTGCGCCGATGCGGTCATCCAGGCGGCGAAGACCAGACCGAGTACAAGGCTCAGCGCCGTTAGTTTTCGTATCATGCCTGCGTTGTCTCCTTTCGGCGCACCGTCCATACAGACGCCGTCATACAGTTCGGATTCTAGCGACCGTTCACCTGAGTGTCAAACACTGCCGGGCGGCCAGCGCCCGGCGTTAGTTGGTCAGCGCCTGACGTATTTCCGTTTGGCTTTCTCGATGGGTGTGTCCCGCTTTTTCTCGTCGAAGTGCCATGACCCGCCCTTGACATAGAAGGCCGGAAACGCGCTGAGTATTGATGCCACTCGACGGCGGGTTGTACGCCGCAGCACATTCACTTCGGTGAGAATGTTCAGGAAGTCCAGACCCTTCCGGTTATACGTGAGAAGCTCAGCCATGAGTTCAAACGTCGACCATTCGGTGACAGCGCCAGCTCGGGCCAGAAGGTCGTTGTACCGTGAGGCGCTCAAGTGTACGCGCTGCTCCAGTGTCTCCTCCCAGGCGATCTCATAGCGGCATGGATCGTTGGTGCGTGTCAGGGTGAACACCAGTCCGCTGGCCGGTTCCCGTGTCAGGTAGAAGTCCATCAGGCCGTACAGCAGTCGCGTCCCGTGGTTCAGGTAGACGGCATCATACCGTACACCGGTGGCCGTATCCAGAAAACTCAACACTTGGATCGGTGGTTTCGAGGGGAAAAAGCCATCCGGTATCTGACACAACGGAAACGTCCCGATCTCCTTGTGCCGGGCCTTTACCACACACCGGACGGAGGTGGGTACAGGCAGCACCTTCAACCGATCGTCTTCCTCATCCAGCACATCCTGCGCCAGAGGTTCCATCAGGTCGGACTTCAAGGTTCCGGAGAGGCCTTCGTCATCCAGATCAATCTCGAGCGGCTCACCGTCTTCAGATTCGAAATGGAGATCCGGAAACACCAGGGAAGAAGGCACTTCCAGGACATAGGGAGGCAGTGAGTCAGCCCGTCCGAAACGCTGTCCGCCCAGCCAGGTAACACGGCTGTCGCTCTCCAGTGCAGCGCGTATCGTCTGAAGATCTCCTCCCCAAGTGGTGTCGGCATCCGACAGGTCGAATAACTCCCTGGCGATGTCCGGTACCATTACCCCATGCTGGCTGTCCAGTACGAACTGGATGGCAGCCTCGCGCCGTTCGTCGGTCAGCTCCAAAGGCTCGGCCGTGTCGACCTCGAAACTCGTGCAGACCTGTTCGATCTCGTCATTGATCTGCTCCAGCCATGCCGGAAGGAAAGCCGCCGGGGCGAAATAGGGAACGGGATGCGTGCCATCCGGTTCGGTAACAGGGAAGCAGATAAGCGATGGATCGGACCATAGTTCCACAGCACAAGCCATTGCATCGAACCCGGTCGGATCAAGCCGCCACCGGATGAACTGCAATGACCGGATGGAAAGCGCTTGTTTCGTCTTGGTCATCTGCTCGACCAGACTACCGATGCTCCATTCGGTCTTCTTCAGTGCGGTGACGATCTTGTCTGCGCGAGCCTGATCCACCATATTATCGAACGCTACATCGTCCGGCTTGGTCGATGTGAGTTCGAGTAACCAGTCCGGACGGCCCAGCCCGTCTGGATACACGGCGAACACCGAGTCCGCCATGCGGTTGATCATCCCCTGCATGGCTTCCGGCACACGCTTATACACACCGGCCAATGGCCATGCCAACTCGGCGGCGGGTACGGGACGGCACACGATGTCCAGCATGCGCAGCACCAGAGCCTGCAGCGGCCGTCTTCCGTCTTCAAAGCAAGTCGAAGGCGCCCATCGCCGGTCCGTCGTCATGAAGTGATCTGAATCGGAACCCAGAATGTACCGGACCGCCGTCTGCGACACATTACCGCCTGATGCCGTGGAGATCAGTTCATTCAGGCGCATGGGGCCGCCGCGGGCCAGTAGAGTTCGGTAGACCAGTGCCCTCAAATACGGCCTGGAATGGTTATCCGTTGAAACAGGGGCTGCCTGTGCGTTCAATCACGCCACCTCCTGATTGGTATCTTGTTGAGTATCTTGACGGATGTTGTGAGGGACACCCGTATCGGTATCGACGATGCCTTGCAGACTGTACGCCGTGCAACCGGTGATGCGAACCGGGTAGATCCGCCCCGGATCACCGATCACGCCTTTCACATCCACGACGCCGTCAACTTCCGGCGCATCCCGATACGTTCGCCCCTGCCCGCGGCGGGGGCTCGTGCGGCGTTCCAGCAGCACGTCCATGGTTCGACCAACCATCGCTTGGGCGCGGTTTCGGCTGATCCCCTGTTGCGCAGACATCAACCTGTGATACCGCTCTTGCGCGACAGCCGCTGAGACATGGTCCAAGTCGGCAGCCGCTGTACCCGCTTCCGGCGAAAACGGAAACGCAACAACCCAATCGAACTGCATGGCATCCAACCATTCCAACAGTTCGTGGAACGCTGCGTCATCTTCGCCCGGATGGCCGACGATGAACGTCCCTCGGATAGCGGCGTCCGGAAGGATGTCGCGTATACGCATGACGATGGCACTGTAGTGATCACGGCTGCCCCGACGTCTCATCGTTCTCAGAACACGTTCTGAACAGTGCTGCCACGGAATATCGAAGTACGGTACCACGCGGTCCAACTGGCCCATGGTGTCAATCAACGCGTCAGACAGCCCGTCAGGACACATATACATCACACGGATCCATCGGAACTGGCCGGTAGAAGATAACTGTTTAAGCAGGCCGGGTAATCCGTCGTCGTATCCGGCAAGGTCACGCCCGTATCGTGTCGTGTCCTGGGCAATCAACACCAACTCCTGCACACCGCGTTGACTCAACACATCAGCTTCGCGCAACAGGCGGTCTACAGGTTTACTGACATGCGGTCCCCGGAACGACGGGATGGTACAAAACGCACAGTGGTGGTCGCATCCTTCAGAGATCTTCAACCAGGCGACGCCGGGAGGAGTCGACAGCAGCCGCTGCTGCGGAAGCGCCCAGTGATGCACCGGCGCCGATCCACACAGGTCAGGATGCTCGCCTTGAAGCAGGTCGTGAACAACCAAGGCGATGTCGGCCATGCGCCCTACCCCAATGGCTCCATCCGCTCCCAGCTGCCGGGCCCACTCGCCGCCCCGGCGCTGCGTCATACAGCCTGCCACCAGGATTTTGGCACGCGGACATGCGGTACGCAGTGACGACACGGTTTGCACACATTCCTCTTCGGCTGAAGCCAGAAATCCACAGCTGTTAACGATGATAAGATGGGCGCTGCGGCAATCAGAAACAACATCATACCCGGCATCCCGCAACACGCCGGCCATCTCCTCGCTGTCCACCGTGTTCTTCGGACATCCCATGGTCACCAGAGCCACGCGAACAACCGGTGCGCCACGGTGCGCCTGTTCACGTTCATGCGAACGTCTGCGGGTTCCTGGGGGCAATGACGGTATCCTCTCTGACGGCGGTACCTGATGGTCCAAAATAGTATACCGCAACCAAGCTTCGTTACGTATGTAACGATTTAGCGCCGGATATTGTGTCTATTTTCACGATGGCCCTGTATAATGTCCGTGGCGGCGCTCACCGTCGCCCGAATTCCTAAAGGATCAAGGAGCCATTGATCATGGCTGTGACCACCTCCGAACCTTACCGCAGATCGGTCGTCGCTCCGGACAACCATCTGTTGCATAAGATTCACTCGCTGACCGGCATCATCCCCATCGGGTTGTTCCTGGTACAGCATCTCACATTGAACTCGTTTGCGTTTGCCGGCAAAGCCCAGTTCAATGCGGTGATTCGTTTCTTTAACGAGATCATGCCGCACCATCTGTTCTTCTTGATGGAATGGGGCATCATCTTTGTCCCGTTGCTGTTCCATGGGTTGTACGGGCTGCTCATCACCACTCACGGCAGCGCCAACATCACCCCTTACAACTACCTGCGCAACTGGATGTATGTACTCCAACGCGTATCCGGCGTGATACTGGTGGCCTATATTGGTTATCACGTGTATACCACCACCTTTGCGGCTCGTGTCCACGGCTTGGAAACGATCTATTACGACGCCATGGCCGAACGGCTGGCGAATCCCTGGATCGCCTTGATCTATCTGGCAGGCATCACATCAGCTACGTTCCATCTGGCGAACGGCGTATGGAACTTCGCTATCCGGTGGGGTCTGGTGCTCAGCGCGCGGTCTCAGCAGGTGTTCGGGTACATCTGCCTGGGGTTGTTCGCCGTGCTGACCGCATGGGGCTGGTTCGCATTCTACGCTTTCCGCATGCATTGATCTGGGGAGGATAACGACTATGGCTACACATCGCATCGCAGTTGTGGGGGGCGGATTGGCCGGCCTGATGACCGTCATCAAGTGCGCTGAACAGGGGCTGGCCGTTGACCTGTTCTCGCTGGTTCCGGTAAAGCGCAGCCATTCCGTATGCGCGCAAGGCGGCATCAATGGCGCAGTGAACACCAAAGGGGAAGGTGACAGCACCTGGGAGCACTTCGACGACACCGTTTACGGCGGTGACTTTCTGGCTAACCAGCCGCCGGTACGCAGTATGGCAGAACGCGCTCCGGGCATCATCTACATGCTGGACCGCATGGGCGTGCCGTTCAACCGCACCGCTGAGGGGTTGCTCGACTTTCGGCGTTTTGGCGGCACCAAACATCATCGGACTGCGTTCGCTGGCGCCACAACCGGTCAACAGTTGTTGTACGCGCTCGATGAGCAGGTTCGTCGATACGAGGTCCAGGGTCTGGTAACCAAGTACGAAATGTGGGAGTTCCTGGGCATCGTTCCGGATGCCAATGGTATCTGTCGCGGGCTCATCGCTCAGGATCTCTACCGCATGGAAATCCGCAGCTTTCCTGCCGACGCCGTGGTCATCGCCACGGGCGGTCCGGGGTATATCTACGGTAAGTCCACTAACTCGATTATCAACACCGGATCAGCCGTCAGCCTGTGTTATCAGCAGGGAGCGCTGTATGCCAATCCTGAGTTCATACAGGTACATCCCACCGCCATTCCCGGCGAAGACAAGAATCGCCTGATGTCTGAAGGCATCCGTGGTGAAGGCGGTCGCGTATGGGTGCCGCGCAATGCAAACGACTCACGTCGACCGGCTGATATACCGGAGTCCGATCGGTATTACTTCCTTGAAGAGAAGTACCCGGCTTATGGAAATCTCGTTCCGCGTGACATCGCCACACGCGAGATATTCGACATCTGCGTGAACCAGAAGCAGGGCGTTCGGGGGAGAAACGAGGTCTACCTGGACATCACGCATCTGCCGCGCGAAGAAGTTACCAGAAAACTGCTGGGCATCTTGGAAATCTACATCAAGTTCGTGGGAGAGGATCCCCGAGATACCCCCATGAGGGTCTTCCCTTCGGTGCACTATTCCATGGGCGGACTGTGGGTGGACTTCGGCCGAACAGCAGACGGCTTACTCGATCCGGAGAGTGTACGGAACCAATCCACCAACATTCCAGGGCTCTATGCGGCCGGCGAATGCGAATACCAGTACCACGGTGCGAACCGGCTGGGCGCGAACGCGCTGTTGGCCTGCATTTTTGCAGGGGAGGTGACAGGCAACGCCATCGCCCGTTACGTGAGGTCACTGGGGACGACAGCGGCAGATGCCAAGTCAACCGTGTTCGATGCAGAACGGGCCAGACGGCAGCAGGAATATGATGACATCCTGCGCATGGACGGTCCGGAGAACGCATATGCCATGCACACCGAACTCGGCGATATCATGACGGACAACGTGACCGTGGTACGGTACAACGACCGCCTGCAGAAGACACTCGACCACATCGCCGAGATGAAGACCCGCTGGTCCCAGTGCGGTGTGGCGGACAATGGCCCCTGGACCAACCAGACGGCGTGTTTCACGCGCGCCATGCGGAACATGCTCGAATTGGCGCATATCATCACGAAAGGCGCTCTGCTGCGAGATGAAAGCCGCGGAGCCCACTACAAGCCGGACTTCCCCAACCGTGATGATGACCGATTCCTGAAGACCACGATAGCGGCATGGAACGGCGGCGATCCCGAGTTCACCTATCAGGATGTCGACACCGGCATGATCAAACCCCGGGCCCGCAAATACGATGTTGATAAGGATGGCGCTGCAGCGGGTTCGGCGGACAAGGAGGCGACGGCCAACAAATGAACACCCCCAACTATGTGCAACTAAAGATACGACGCCAGATGAATGCCGAATCGAAACCCTATTGGGAGGAGTTCCGGCTGCCTTACATACCCAACAGCAACGTTATCTCGTGCCTGATGCAGGTGCGCCGCAACCCGGTGAACATCCAGGGCCAGCGCACGACCGCGCCCGTATGGGAAGCGGCCTGTCTGGAAGAGGTCTGCGGCACCTGCACCATGGTAGTTAATGGAAAAGTCTGTCAGGCATGCACCGCTCTGGTCGACTCCGTAAGCAAGCGCAAGGGCGACACGTTATTTATCACGTTGGAACCCATGACCAAATTTCCGGTCATAAGGGATCTGGTGGTGGATCGGTCCGCGATGTTCGAGACGCTGAAACGGATCAAAGCCTGGATACCGATCGACGGCACGCACGATCTGGGCCCGGGCCAGCGGATGGATGATCTGACACGCGAACTGCGTTACGAATACAGCCGATGCATGACTTGCGGCTGCTGCCTGGAAGCCTGCCCGAATGTCAACAGGCACTCGGCGTTCATCGGCCCCTCCGCCATCGGACAGGTGCTGCTGTTCAACCTGCATCCCGTTGGCGCGACGCTGGAGGATGACCGTATGGATGTGATGACCGGACCGGACGGACTGACCGGATGCGGTAACGCACAGAACTGCATACGGGCGTGTCCAAAGGACATTCCGCTGACCCGCTCCATCGCCGAGTTGAACAAAGAGGCGTTGAAGAACAAACTGCGCCGGCTGGTCACCCGCTGAATACGGACAGGGGCGACTGTATCAGTCGCCCCTGCGGCGCGCGTGGCTAATCCAGCGCGAGTTGAAGTCCAACCTGAATATCACGGCTGCGCGTGTTGTACTGCAGTTCCGGCCTCAGGCAGTGCATGTTGATCACCATCCGGATCACCGCCTCCTCCATACGTCCGCGCCCCAGGTCATATGCGCTCAACACAGAAAACTGCGTCGGCCCCGTAAGCTGGATCCCCGTCATCAGACAACGGCGAACGCGCAGTTGCTCAGACAGCAGCGGAGGCGTGCCTTGGACGCTGGCCGATGTCAGGCCAAGTGACAGCTTTGCCAGACGAGAGGCCTGCCAGACAATGCCTGTTTCTCCGCACAACCAGTGACTGTCTGCCCCTTTCGCATACGAGGCCGCATGCGCTTCCAAGGCATTTTCCAGCATTAACTGAGGACCTAACCGGACCGATGGAGCGCGCCAGCGCACCGCTCCGGATACACGGTCTGTCCAGCCTCCTTGCGGGTACTCCACCAGTCGCCCGGCCCGAACATCCATCAGCAGCGAACCTGCCGGGGTTCCCCGCCGATGGAGTATGGCGGCATCGACACCCGACAGGCGGGATGCCGGGGCATCCCGTACATCCACGGGGGCATTCATCATACCGATCACGGCAAAACCGGTCTCGCCCGAGTACGGAGCCGACTCATCCGTGATGATCCGCACCAGCGCGGTGCGACGCCGTTCGCCGAGTTGCAGCGATGGCAGCGGTTCATGACGCCGCTGGCTGCCCAGCCGGTATGACCACGCCATCTGAAGCTCTGTCTGGTCGGAACTGTACACGCGGATATCCGACCGCCAAAGCCCTGCTCGCCCGACAGCGCTCAATCCGGATCGCAGCGAGACGCCACGCGCCGGGCTGTAGCCCACTCCAGGCAGCGTGTTGCCCTCACTGCTGTGCGTCGACTGGGAGATAAACGGCAGCGTAAACAGCCTGGTATTTCCAGCGTACAAAGAGGCGCGCCGAGCGGCAATCCGACCTGTACCGGCATCGTAGGTCAAACGCCCTGCGGTCAGGTGAAAGTGCGGACTGGCTTCATCACAGGTGGTCACCCATCCATCCGAAACGGTCAGCGTATCGCCCTCCAGTGATGCGCGGTCACCACGTGCATACAGCGAACGAAACCGTCCGTTCAACGTGGTCAACGCGGCGCGTGTCACTCGCCCCTGCTCGTTCGCATCGACATACACTTCCGTGGCGCGCATATCCAATTCCGGGGTGAGCAGACGGACATGGTCCGAAGCATGAACCCGCCGCAAACCGTTAGCGTCAAAACGAGTAGTCAGACTCGCAGCCGATAGAGACATGACACCGGAGAGCAACAACACATCACCTGAGGCCTGCGCCTCGGTGAGGCCGGCGTCTCCGCGCATCCATGTCAACGAGTCGGCGCGAAGAGACCATTCGCCATCCTGCTGTAGTTCCGGTGAACCGGTCACACCAGCAAGACAGCTGCTCAGCAGCAACAATACCAGACCAAAACGGCTGATCTTCACAGGGCACCTTTCCGAACGCGACGTCTAGGGGACTCTAGCGAGAGCCACACGCATATGATATACTGTTCCGCGGTCGCGGGGTGTGGCGCAGTTTGGTAGCGCGCACGGTTCGGGTCCGTGAGGTCGGCGGTTCGAGTCCGCCCACCCCGACCAGCCATCCACCGCTCACCTCCCCTGGTCGCCTGATAGCACAATGAACGAACACGCACTGCAGGTCTTGGAGTATGACGCCATACGCGCCCGTCTGCAACGGCACATCGCCACTGCTGAAGGGTTGCGCCGTGCGTGCGCACTAACCCCATCTGACAGCATGTGGGAAGTGCAAGCCCGACTGACCCGCACTCGTGAAGCCAGCGATCTGCTCAGGCGCGCAGAACCGACGCCACTGGGTGGGATCCGTGATATTCGGGCTGCAGTCTCCAAAGCGCGCGTGTCGGGGTTCCTTTCGGCTCATGACCTGGTACAGATCGCCGATACCATTGAGGCCATCCGGCGCCTGCGCGGTTTCCTGTCCACGCGCCGTAACGCCGCGCCACGACTATGGGATCTGGCGGAGGCGCTGGACACCTACCCCAACCTGCCGGAAGAGATCCACCGTTGCATCGGCGCTGACAATGAACTGGTCGACCAGGCATCACCGGAACTGGACCGGTTGCGCAGCCAGATCCGCGCCGTGCACGCACGAATTCATGCGCGTTTGCAGTCTATGCTCGCTTCACAGCGTGTTCAAGGCATGTTGCAGGAGGCGATCATCACGGTGCGCGATGATCGTTATTGCCTGCCGGTAAAAGCAGAGTACCGTACGCAATTCGGTGGGATCGTACATGACGTCAGCGCGACCGGTGCGACCGTGTTTGTCGAGCCTCGTGATGTGGTGGATGCCGGCAACCGGTTGCGGGAACTGCATATTGCGGAAGCGAATGAGGAAGACCGCATTTTGGCGCACCTCACAGGACTGGTCGGCGCACAAGCGGTCTCGCTCTGCAGTAATCTCGATGTGATTGGTCTGCTCGATCTGGCCGCTGGCGCCGCGTTGCTCGGTGACGAGATGCATGCAGAACCCCCTGCCGTTACGGAAGGACGCCGGCTGCGGCTGCGTAACGCGCGCCACCCCTTGCTGAGTCCGCCGGTGGTGCCAACCGACATAGAATTGAACGCCGGTAGGCGTATCATCATCATCACCGGCCCCAATACCGGTGGCAAGACGGTGGCCCTGAAAACCGCCGGGTTGCTCTGTCTGATGGCGTTATCCGGGCTGTATATACCTGCCGATGCCGGATCCGAGATCCCTCTGCTGCGCGAGATTTACGCCGATATCGGCGATGAGCAGAGTCTTCAGCAATCGCTCTCAACCTTCTCGGCTCATATCCGCAACATCGCATCCATGCTGCCCGACGCCGGGGCCGACTCGCTGGTGCTGCTGGATGAACTGGGCGTAGGCACCGATCCGGCGGAAGGCGCCTGTCTGGCGCAGGCGATTCTGGATCGTCTGCTGGAACAACAGGCGCTGGTGCTTGCGACCAGCCACTACGGCGAAATGAAGCGCTATGCGTATGAGCGGGACGGCGTGTGCAACGCCTCCGTGGAATTCGATGCGCAATCACTGCGCCCGACCTACCGCTTACAGATCGGTTCACCGGGCTCCAGCCATGCACTGGTCATCGCTGAACGGCTGGGTATCCTGCCGTCAGTCATCCGGCAGGCGCGCTCATTGCTGGCCGAACAACAAGGTGATGTCGATACGCTGATGAAGCGTTTGGAGGCGGAGTTGGCCGCCGTCAGAGAAACCCAGGCGGCCGCAGAGACACGGCTGCGTGAGGCGGACACACTGCGGCAGCAACTGCAAGAAGCACGAGACGCGTTGGAACAGAATCGGCAGCAGATGATCGACCAGGCGTTGCAGGAGGCCAGACAACGTGCGGCCGAACTGCTTCATCAGGCTGAAGAGGCCTACGGAACACTGCGTGCCCAGCCTCGGGAGAACCGTGAAGCTCAGGAAGCACGTAAACAGATACAACAGACCGCCCGGCAGGTTCAGCACCACACAGACGCCCGAACCAGACGTCAGCCGCTGGATAAACAGCAGATCCATATCGGTGACACGGTACGGGTGGATTCCATGGGAATCACGGGAGTTGTGCTGCGGATACGCGAAAACCAGATGATTGTGCAAAGTGGCGTCATGGAGGTCACCGTACCAGCAGCCAATGTCCGGCGCGTTCCAGGAGCTGCGGGGGCTGCGGTTCGCCCAGCCAGCTATGTGAGTGCTGCGGATACACCTCACACCAGCGGTGAGATTCATCTGAGGCGCATGCGGGTCGACGAGGCGCTGATCGAACTCGATACATACCTCGACACAGCCCTGCGTGCCGGGCATCAGAGTGTGCGCGTAGTGCATGGCAAGGGCACAGGCCAATTGCGTGCGGCGGTGCGGCAGCACTTGCGGGGCCACCCGCTGGTCAGCCGCTTTGACGAAGCCAACGCGAATGAAGGCGGAGCCGGTGTGACTATCGTTCAGCTGAGATGACACCAACGCCAGGCGCCCCTGTCAGCAGGGCGCACTAACAGGAGGACAACGTGGATAAACCACTGGCGATACAGTTCGGAGCAGGCAATATCGGACGCGGATTTACAGGCCAACTGTTCTTTGAGTCCGGTATGCAGACGGTATTCATAGACGCGGTCCCAGCGCTGGTCGATGCGCTCAATGCCGAACAAACCTATACAGTCCACATCGTGGGGGAGCAGCCTGAGTCAATCCCCGTGGCTGATGTGCGGGCATTGCTGGCCAGCGATACAAGCGGGATCGAACAGGCGTTCGTGCACGCATCGATCGCCTGCACCGCTGTCGGGGTGAATATACTGCCCCGCCTGGGCGCTCCGGTGGCTGCGGGTCTCGCAGCACGATGGCGGGCGGGCGTACGCACGCCGTTGAACATACTGATCTGCGAAAACCAGATGGATGCCCATGTACTGCTGCGTAACGCGGTGATAGAGGCGTTGCCTGCGGAGTTGCGGGATCACATCGATATGCACACCGGTTTTGCGCTATGCGTCGTTAGCCGCATGGTGCCGGTCGTCACGGACGAACAACGGCGCATCGATCCGCTGGGTGTGCGCGTCGAGGCGTACAAGCGGCTCCCCGTCAGCGCCAGAGCCTTGAAGCCTCCCGTACCCGCCATTGTGGGGCTGGAACCGGTAGCGAACTTTCAGGGGCATGAAGAGCGGAAACTGTTCGTTCACAATGCCGCTCATGCCCTGCTGGGGTACTTAGGATGGCCAAGAGGTCATGAGTATGTCTGGCAGGCCGTGGCAGACACCAATCTGCGCCAGGCTTTGGACGCGGCGATGGCGGAAGTCAACGCTGTGTTGGTCAAGCGGCACGGATTCGATCCTGCCGACCAGCAGCATTACTATGAGGACCTGCTGCAGCGGTTCTCAAACCGCGAACTGGGCGATACGGTCGCGCGGGTCGCGCGCGACCCGATGCGCAAGCTCAGACGCAACGACCGTCTGGTAGGGGCTGCAGAACTGGTACAGGACATGGGCGGTGATGCAGTGCCCGTGTGCCGGGCCATCGCGGCGGCCTTCCGGTATAACCATCCGGATGACCCCTCCGCCAGGGAACTGCAGCAGATCCGCCAGCAGGGCGGTGCGGCAGCCGTGCTGGAACAGGTATGCGGCCTGCCGGCAGATCACCCGTTGCACCAAACAGTATTGCGATGCGACCGGGAGATGGCTGACTGACATCGTACCGATTGACAATCCGGCGTCGCGCGACTTATAATCATCTGTGCGCGCCCTCGTAGCTCAGTGGATAGAGCACCGGTCTCCGGAGCCGGGTGCGGAGGTTCGATTCCTCTCGAGGGCGCCAGAGAACCACTGATCTGCAGACACACTCGATTTTCAAGTTAACCGCTTCCAGTCAGTGTGTCGCCAACAGGCGCCAGAACGGGTACCATGCTGATACCGTGAGCTGTTATCAGTTCCCGGGCGATATCTGCAGAGAACCGGACGAGGTCACACCGAATGTCACAACATCGCATACTCATCGCTGATGATGACAACCTGTTCCGGGAGATGCTTCGGGCCCGGCTTACCAGTCTGGGTCACCAGGTTATCGGAGAGGCCCAGGATGGCCTGCAAGCCGTAGAGCTGGCCGAGACGCATAAGCCCGACCTGATCATCATGGACATCGAGATGCCCGAACTTGGCGGAATTGAGGCCGCTCGCAGGATCGCGTCGCAATGGCCCTGCGCGATTGTTTTCCTCACCGCTCACAGTAACGAGGAATTCGTCACCGCCGCCTCGGACTTGGGCGCTTTTGGTTACCTGATGAAGCCCTTCCGAAAGGACGACCTGGGGCCGGCCTTGGAAGTGGCGATGAAACGCTTTCAGGAAGCTCAGGCCCGTTCACGCGAGGTGGACGATCTGCGCGAAGCGCTGGAAACCCGTAAGATCATCGAACGCGCGAAAGGTATTCTGATGCGGCGGCTCAACCTTTCGGAAGAGGACGCTTTTAAAAAGATCCATTTTCAGGCGCGCAGCCAGGGCAAGAAGATGCGTGACATCGCAGAATCCATTATCACCGCATCCGACTTGATGTAGCTGCTCTCATAGAAAGCAACTGAAGCTATACCAATGCAACAGGGCGGCCCGGAGGGGCCGCCCTGTTGCATCTGATGTGCTGCGAGGCGCTTACGCGTGCCGCAGCAACTGTCTCAGTTCCATGGGGTTGGGTGACTTCGCCAGCGCATCATCGGCATCGACCAGCCCACGCAGCACCAGTGACTCCAGCGACTGGTTCAGCGTACACATATGGTAATGCTCACCGTCACGTACAGCATTGTGCAGATCATCCAGCCGGCGCTCGTCAATCAGCTTGCGGATCGTCGGCGAATCGGTCATTACCTCGGCTGCCGGGATACGTCCGGAACCGTCCTTTCGCTTCACCAGACGCTGCGAGACCGCACACAGCAGATTGGCGCTCAGTTGGCCAATGGCCGCATCGCGCTCATCCGGAGGAAGCACATTGATCAATCTGCGCACACACGCTGTGGCAGATGCTGTATGCACGGTGGCCAGTACCAGGTGTCCCAATTCGGCAGCCGTCAACGCGGTGCGGATCGCCCGTGCGTCCCGCAGTTCACCCACGGCGATCACATCGGGGTTCTGACGCAGCACGCTGCGTAACGCACTGTCAAAAGAGGCGTTATCGGTCCCCACCTCCCGCTGCAGCACCACACTGCGCTTGTCCTCAAAGACATACTCGATGGGATCTTCAATGGTGACGATATTGGCCGCACGTGTCTGGTTGATCTCCTCAATCAACGCGGCCAGCGTGGTTGTCTTGCCGCTGCCGGTAGGTCCGGAGATCAGCACCAGTCCCTGCGGACGCTGAACCATCTCATGCAGTACTGCAGGGAGATTGGCGCTGGCGATGGTCGGTGCGGTCAACGGCACTACACGCAGGACGATCCCCATCGTGGCGCGATGCAAGAACAGATTGGCGCGCACTCTGGCGACACACGGAATGGTGAACACCGTGTCCAACTCCTGCATCTCTTTCAACTGCTTCAGTTGCGCGTCCACATCAATCTCGGCGTCCGGCGACATACCGGAGCAGAGTAACCGGTCGCGGTTGCTGCTGTACAGGACACTGCGCGCCAGATCCATGCAGTCCGACGGTGTCAGGGACGGCATGGAACTCTCGCACAGCACCCCATCGACACGAAACATGGGAGACCGTCCGGACTTCAACAGAATATCTGCAGCCCGACGCACCAGCGCTTGTTCCAGAAGTGTATGTATGTCTAGCATGATAGCCTGCCATAGCCCGGATATGGGCAGAGATTAAGCACTAAGGCTTCTTTACTATATCGCACGCAGGCAGTCGCGTTCTGCATGCAGGCTGACGTTGTGAGCAGTCCATCTGCCATTCAACACGCCCGGATCTCACGGGCCTGTCCGGCCAACCCAACTTTCCGGTTCTCATTGACGCAACACTTGACACCGTCCTGCCATCCCCGTATAATAGATTTCGCCGTGGGGCTATCGTTCAGCGGCTAGGACGACGGGTTTTCAGCCCGTAAACCGGGGTTCGATTCCCCGTAGCCCTACCACACCTCCCACACGCCCGGGTGGCGGAATTGGTAGACGCGCACGTTTGAGGGGCGTGTGCCGCAAGGCGTACGGGTTCAAGTCCCGTCTCGGGCACCATCCGGTCAGTTCAGTTCGGGCGATTAGCTCAGTGGTAGAGCGCTTCGTTCACACCGAAGAGGTCACTGGTTCAAGTCCAGTATCGCCCACCATGACCCTGCGATTACCCGTAACATACAGACCGTTTTTCTGCCATAATAGGACACTATACTGCACAGCAGGAGGCGTCCGAAATGACCATCCCGAACGCGATCACACAACGTGTTGCGCTGCGTCAGTTCCGCTCAGATCCCATCGCCACAGAGACGCTGCTGACCCTGTTAGAGGCAGGGCGCCTCGCCCCTTCCTCTTGGAACCATCAGCCCTGGCATCTCATCGCCATCACCGGTCGAAACAATATCAAGCGGTTCGGGGAAGAAGTCGCCATGCCCGCCAACGGCTGGACGGCGAAAGCCGGAGCCATCATCGTGGTATGTGCGGTGAAGCACCAGGTACCGGATCAGCCCGAGCGCGAAGCCACGATGTACTTCGACGCGGGGCTGGCGGCCCAGAACATCATGATCTGCGCCACAGCGATGCATCTGGTCTCCTGCCCGATGGGAGGCTGGAGTGACGACGTACTGCGAGGCTGGTTGAACCTGCCCGATGAGGTGATCCCTATCTGTGCGATCGCCCTGGGTCAGACCAAGGACTTCGCTGCGGCAATCGCCAGCACCCAAGCCGCCAGACAGCGGAAACCGCTGGCGGATGTTGTTCAAATTGTCGAGTAACACTCTAAACGGGCGCGGCGTCCTGCTGCGCCCGCACCCCCAAAGCACCAAAGATGCGATATGCTGTAGCTAACCGGAACATCGCGAGGCGCAGCGTGTGATGGAAACACCCTTCTCTCTCAGGATGACAGCGGACATCCTGCCGCAGATCGACATCCCAACCGGCCCGTTCAACCCTGCCGTCGCCTGGGAACATCAGTATGCCATGTGGATCGTCGTGACAGGACCTTCAGGCAAGAGCCACCAAGCCGGCACACTCACGTTGACACGCACCTGCGGCCCGGCCCCGCGCCTGGATGTTGACCAAACCACACACCTGACAGGGCAGCGCAGTCTGCGTACGTGGGGGTCCACAAACATCAGCGGCAACAGGCTCTCCACTCCCTTATCATGGAGACTGGAATCACAGCTGTTTTTACAGGCTAATGCACTGCCGGAAACACATGTGGAGATATCCGGCCAGTGGAGAGCGGGCACCGTGTCCCTGCACAGCTCATCCAATAAGCGCGTGTTGAAGACCAATCGTCAGATGAGCGCCTGCTGGACGCTGTTTGACGCCGTGCAACGTCTGGGCACATTAGCAGCTCCTGTACGGTTCGATCTGCTGGAAGAGATGGAACTGCTGCGACCTGGACACCTGCTCACCACCGCCGAACCGGCTGAAGCACGCATCAACGGCCAAACCGTTCCCCTGCGCCGGTATGAACAGACAGGCGCCGGTATCCTTCCCACGACATACTGGCTGGATGCATATGATCGGCTGATAATGGTGTACGCAGGCGTTCGCGCGTTCATCCTGACGGCAGGAGGAAACCGATGAGCCAGCAGAGGCAACCCAATCTGCTGTTCATCCATACGGATCAACAGCATCATCTGGCGCTGTCGGCACTGGGCAACAGACACGTGCGCACACCCCATATGGACCGCTTGGTGCAGCGCGGTGCGTGCTTCACCAGCGCCTTTTCCGCAAACCCGGTCTGCTGTCCGGCGCGAGCCTGCTGGTACACCGGTCGGACGGCATCGGAAAACGGCATGCTCAGCAACAACCACCGGCTGGCTGACGACATGATTGATCTTGGGCAATGGTTCCGTGCGCGCGGATATCGGCCGGTGTATGTGGGCAAGTGGCACATCCCGGGGCGCAATCCGGCGGTCGGATTCGATGCCCTGGCGCCGGACCCATCCGGATGGGGAGAACACAGCGACCGCATCATCTCACGTACGGCTCAGGGGTTCCTGCAGCAGTATCGCGATGACCGTCCGTTCTTCCTGTCCCTGGGTTTCATGCAGCCGCATGACTGCTGCTATTGGCTCTTCTCGCACGGAGCCATCGACGCGCTTCCGCATCCCCAGATCGCCCGCGATCTGCCTCCCGTTCCACCAAACGGGAGTGTCACTCACGACGAACCGCCCACGCTGGCAAAGCATACCCATAACATCCGGCAATCCAGGCGCGACTGGAACACTCTCTCGTGGCAGTATTACATCTGGAGTTATTACCGGATGGTGGAGATGGTGGATGCCGAACTCGGCCGCGTGCTGGATGCGTTGGAGAGTTCACCGCATGCCGACAATACGCTGATTGTGTTCACCGCCGATCATGGAGACGGCCTTGGCCAACACGGACTCGCCTCCAAGTGGTATCCCTATGACTCGGCGCTGCGTGTACCGCTGGTCATCTGCCCGCCAGACAGAAGCGTCCGGTTACGAATCGACCAACAGGTGGTATCGGGCCTTGATATCGCCCCCACTCTATGCGACTATGCCGGTATTGGCGCCCCGCCACACATGCGCGGGCGGAGTTTACGCCCCCTGGTGGAGCGCCGGCCGGTGGAATGGCGCCCGGCTGTGGTCAGTGAGAGCAATTTGACCGGCCGGGTCATCATCACACCGGAGTATAAACTGGCAGTGCATCACAATGAGCCCGGAGCGCTGCTGTTCGACAGGCGCCAGGATCTTTGGGAGAAGCACAACCTCGCCGCATCCGCCCAGCATGCGGATACCCTGGCGAGGCTCTCGCAAGCACTGGCGGAATGGGAACAGAAGCTGATACCGGCGTCTGCCTGAACGTCAACAGGCCTCTCGCACCGTATTGACGGCATCCTGCATCTGTGCGTTATCTACCGGTTGCACATGCTGAACCACCAGACTGGAGCCCCGTCCACGCCGGGCCAGCTCGCCTGTAACCACCACCACAGGGGACGCCATCACCAGATGCCCACATTGCATGTAGGCAGGCTCAAACAGCGCACAGTCGGTCAGCCCGTGTTCATCCTCCAGGCTGAAAAACATCACCCGGCGTCCGCTGCGGGTGGCCGGCCGATGCGGCGCCACCACCAACCCTCCCACCGATATGATCGCACCGGACGGGATACTGGCCAACTGCCCCGAATGACTGGCGCCCAAACGGTTCATCAGCGGACGCAGGTGATTCATCAGGTGTCCACGCGCCACCACCCCCACAGACTGCCACTCATTCAGATAACGCTCCCACAGGCTGAAATCGGGTGTATCGGCCACAGCCGGCTCCGGCTGCTGCGAACCCAATAACCCCTGCTCACCACGCAATGTCAGCAGGCCGGGTATGCGCCGCAACCACAGGCGGCGATTAGAATGCTCCCAATCAAACGCTCCGGCCAGCGCCAGCCGCTCCAGCGTGTCGCGCTTGACTGATGTACGCACCACCAGGTCCTGAATGCAGCGGTAGGGCCCATGCAGTTGCCGTTCGGTCACGACCTCCTCCCGCTCTTCGGAGCGCATGCCCCCCACCAGGCAGAATCCCAGCCGGATGCAGCCGGATTGCGCCGCACACCGGTCTTCGCTTTCGTTCAAGTGCAGCGGCAGCACACGTACACCCCGCACGCGTGCCTGGTTGGCCAGGGTGGCCACTGAGTAGTACCCCATGGGCTGACAACTCATCACCGCAGCCAGAAACACATCGGGGTGATGATGCAGCATCCAGGCGCTCTTATATGCGGTGTCGCCAAACGAAGCCGCATGTGCTTCGCAGAAGCCAAACCCCACAAACCCCCGTATCCACTCGTACATCTTCTGGGCGATATCGGGCGGATAGCCGCGCCTGATGGAACGCTCCACGAACTCGGCGCACAACCGCTCCATCTCTTCGGCGCTGCGGTTCTTGGTCATGGTTTTCCTCAACTGGTCGGCCTCACCGGGCGTGTACCCCGCCATCAGCGAGGCGATCTGGATGATCTGCTCCTGATACACCGGCACTCCGCACGTGTGGCGTAAGATCGGCTCCAGATCGGGGTGTAAATACGTTACCGGTTGCTCACCGTTGCGCCGATACACAAACGGATCGACCATGTTGCCGCACAGCGGACCGGGGCGGATCAGCGCCACGCTGACATCGATGTCGTTCTGCGTATCCGAGTTCAGACGCAGATGCAGCGCCCGCTGCGCCGGGCTCTCAATCTGAAACGCGCCGATCGTCTGCCCGGAACGGATCATGCCGAACGTATCCGGATCTTCGTACGGTATCCGGTCGGTGTCAAACGCCGGATCAGCAGCCTGCAGCCGGCGTTCCGCCTCCTCCATCGCGGCCAGCATTCCCAGCGACAGCAGATCGATCTTAATCAGCCCAGCGCTCTCCACATCGTCTTTGTCCACCTGAGCCACCCGCCGTCCCATGGGGGACAGCGATACAGGTATCACCGACTCAATGGGCGTACGCGCTACGATGATGCCGCCCAGGTGGGTGCTGGTATAGGACGGCAGTCCCGCCAAACGGGCGCAAAGCCGGACCCACAACTTCACCTGTTCCAGTTTCATGCCGCTCTGCGCCAGTTCAGGAGCCCGCACGAACGCCTCTGCCACGCGGTCTGCGCTGCAGTGAAACGGAATGCGTTTGGCCAGTCGGCCCACCATGTCCGGAGCAATTCCCAGTGCGCCGCCTACCAGCCGGGCGGCTGACCGTCCCCGGTATGTGGCATAGGTGCAGACCATGGCCACATGCCGCTCGCCGAAGCGGTCACGCACATAGTGAAACACCTCTTCCCGCCGGTCCCGCTCGAAATCGATATCCACATCCGGTTGCTGGCTGCGCTCCATCGACAGGAACCGCTCAAACGGCAGCCCCCGGCGGATGGGATCCACACGGGTGAGATGCAGACAATACGCTACGGCGCTGTCGGCGGCGCTGCCCCGGCCGGCATGCCGGATGCCGTGGGCGGCGGCCCAATGGGCGATATCCCACACGGTCAGAAAATAGTCCGCATATCCCAGCTGACAGATCACGCGTAACTCATACGCCAGTCGCTCACGTATCTGCGGGGTAATCTGCCGGTAGCGCTGCAGAGCGCCCTTTCGAACCTGCCGGCGCAGCCGCTGTTCACTGCTTTCCCCCTCATCACAGGGGTATGCGGGAAACAGGCTGCGCCCGGGCGGAAACGGATCGTAGTGACAACGGGCGGCGATCTCACGGGTCGCGTCCAGCGCCTCTGGAGCGCTCGCATACAGGAAGTCCCACTCCCGCTGGAACGCCAGGCATCCCATGGCGTTGATGGGCCGCAAGGGATGAGCGGTCTCCACCGATATCTCCAAGCGGGCGCAACTCAGCAGATCATGAATGGCGTAACCGGTCCAAGTAGCATGATGCACATTACCGGTAGCGACTGTGGGCAGACGCATGGCGCGGGCCAACTCCTGAAGGCGCGACACAATCCAGCGGTCACCCGGCCGCAACAGGTTCTGCAACTCCACATACAGCCGCCGGGGCCCCATCACATCACGCAGGACGGCCAGCCATTCCCGCGCATCTGCCTGGCGTCCGGCGCGCACCAGATATACCAGCCAACTCAGCCGGCATCCGCTGAGGGCGATCAGCCCGTCATGCATCTCGGCAAGCCACTCCAGATCGACTTGCGGACGCGGACGCTGACCGCTGCCCTGGTCGTATCCACATGCACGGGCGGCTTCCACATGGGCGCGTGTCAGCAATCCGCTCAGGTTGGCATGCCCCTGGGGTGTCTCCGACAGCAGCGTCAAATGCCCCCGATCGCGCAGTTCCACTTCGGCGCCCAGTATCGGCTGCACCCCCTGCCGCCGGCATGCGGCGACGAACCGGATCCCTCCCCACAGGCCGTTATGGTCGGTTAACGCCAGGGTGGGGATATCCAGCCGGGCAGCCTCCGAAGCCAGATCCTCAGGAGAATCCGCACCGTCTTCAAAGCTGAATGCCGAATGCATATGCAGTTGCGGCCACTGCATCACCTACCGACGGCGCCACACCCAGGGGCCATCCGGATACTCACCGGAAAGCTCGCACAGAATGTGTTCGCCTGCCTCCATAACATATGAGCTCCGGGGAGTCTCTCCGGCCCACCAGCGTCCCGCCTGCACCCAGTGGTCCAATATGGTGCTCACCTCCAGATACCGGGACTGCACCTGGATTCCAGAGGGCATCCCCGTCTCCTCCGAAAACCAGACTGTACAGGGCAAGGTTTTGTGGCTCATACAGCCCCCTCATCTGTTGATTCCAGTCCACAGCGATCAACGCCAGATTGGTGGGCGCCGATTCGCCGAAACGCTGACGCAGTGACTGTAACGCGTCATCTACCGAATAGCTGAGCCGCTCGGGCTGCACATCATCCAGACACAGCTGGCGCGGCCGATTCGCCGGTCGACACCGGGCCAGCAGGTCCCAGCGCTCCGGCTCATCCTCCACGTCATACCGGGCCCATAAACGCAGCAGCTGCCGCTCCAACAGGCCGCCGTCCGACAGCGCCGGGGTGAAATCCGCGCCGTTCCACCAGCGCCGGGCCCGCTCGGTTATCACCCCCATCTCCAGCCGCACACAGCACAGCGACTGCGACTCGATCCGGCGCCACATCTGCCGTCCAACATTCCGCCACAGATGCTCCATATCGCCCCGCGATATGTGCGGCGGCGCTTCGCCTGCCAGTTGAACGGCCGGCAGCGGCCACAGCGCCTGAACACGGCGGTCGTCTACCCCATGGGCCAGCGTCCACAGCATCTCAATGCCCCGGCCGCACAGCCCTACAGCCGTCCGACGCGACATACCGGCCAGATCTCCGAAGGTCAGAATCCCCATGCGCAAACAGCGGGTGGCGACGGCCATCATGTCGTCCGGGGCGCACTGCAGCGATACCGGCGCCAGTGAGGCGGCCAGCGGCGGCATCAAACAGGCGGCGCGGCGCGGCATACGGCGCGCCATATTCAACGCAACACGCGCGCTGCCCACCCCGGGTGCTAACCCCAGAGTGGCCTGCAGCCCCATTGAAGCCGCCTGCCGGCTGATGGCGCGGGCGGCGGCCGGCTCGGCGCCCCGATAACCGCGCATATCCAGCAAAGCGCGTCCCTGAGCCAGCGGCTGCACGGCCAGCGCCTCTGCGGAAACGGCATCCAGCCAGGCGCGCCACACCCGCTCACTCCCCTCCACGCTTTCATCACGCAGTTCCGCCGTCGGGCAGACTGCCGGCGCTGCACCCGCATGCGTTCCCTCCAGCAATCCCGCTTCGCGGGCCGCCGGACTCACCTCCGCCAGCCGATTCTGCGACACCACAGCGCACGGGTACGCCGGATCCAATCCAGCGCCCACCAGCCGGTATCCCTGAATATCCACGCAGGCCACCACGCATTTCATGCATTGAAGTATACCCAATCATGTATATATATTTCTACATATCATATAACATCTCGGCCGTCTTGCACCGGCATGTCGGCGCCGATGCGGGGTATACTTATGTCCGCAAAACCACACGGTGAGGTATGCCATGCGTTGGGCGTTCAAAGTAGGTGAATTCAGCGGTATCGGCGTCTACGTACACATCACGTTCCTGCTTCTGCTGGCGTTTATCGGTTTCAGCGCACAGGGGGACATGCAGGCAGGCATTCAACGTATCGCATTTTTGATCACCGTGTTCACCTGCGTGGTGTTGCACGAATTCGGACACGCCCTGGCAGCCCGGCGGTATGGTATCCCCACGAAGGACATCACGCTCTACCCCATTGGCGGAGTAGCCCGGCTGCAGCGCATGCCTGAGGACCCGAAACAGGAGATCGCCGTATCAATCGCCGGGCCGTCTGTTAACCTGCTGATCGCCGCAATCTTGTCTGTTGTGGTATTCGCCACTCACAGCGGTCCGGAGCCGACCACGGGGATATTCACCCGTGGATCGATGCTGGCGCAACTGCGGGACATCAACCTGTTTCTGGCCCTGTTCAACCTGATCCCGGCATTTCCCATGGACGGAGGACGCATCCTGCGCGCCATTCTGTCGCGCAAGGGAGACCATGTCGCCGCCACGCAGACCGCCGCCAATGTGGGACAAAGCATCGCCGTGCTGTTCGGGCTGATCGGCCTGTTCTTCAACCCGATCCTGCTGTTCATCGCACTGTTCGTCTGGATGGGGGCGGCTCAAGAGGCCGCGTCCGTACAGACCCGCAGTCTGTTCCGCGATGTAACCGTGAGACAGGCGATGATCACCCGGTTCGACGCCGTACATGACACCGACCCGCTGACCCGCGCAGCCGATCTGGTGATCGCGGGTCTGCAAACCGATTTCCCTGTGCTGGACGAACAGGAAAACCTGGTGGGCGTGCTTACGCGCCAAAAGCTGTTGATGGCCCTGGCGCAAAATGGACAGCACGGACGTGTCGCGGATGCGATGCAGCGTGAGTTTGTCACCGCACAGGCCGGCGATCCGCTGGAGAGCGCTTTACAACGCTTGCAAGAGTGCAGCTGCACCACCATACCTGTGCTGGATGGCGCCACACTGGCCGGACTGCTGACGGCCGAAAACGTGGGGGAATTCGTAATGATCCAAAGCGCACTGCGCACGCCTCCGCGCGATTAACCCAATCCACGGTTACAATGGTGTGGGAGAGGAACTCATCCGGCCGATTTCATCGTCCATTATGATGGAGAGCGCTTCTCCGTATTCTGTGAAAGGGCCGTGTATTCGGTTATTCATCATCCACTATGCTATCTGCCGTCAAGGCATTCGTGATCAAGCGACGTAAAGAACTCGTCTTCGTATTATGCGTTATCATCATCGCGATTCTGGGGACTATCGACTATCGCACAACCCCTGATCTGCTGATCTTCTACCTGATACCGGTCATCGCCAGCGCCATGTTCGCCTCTGAGCGATCGTCGATGACCGTTTCGGTACTGGCCACGTTTTCCTGGTTCGCCTGTATCGGCATGGATATGGCTAAGCAGGGACTGGACCTGCAACTGGACGTGGTATTGAACCTGGGCGCCCGCGCGGGCATTTTCCTGCTGATCGCGGTGTTGGTCTCCCAAAACATGGCATCCCGCCGGCGTCAGGAGGATCTCATGCAGTTCGTGGTGCATGACCTGCGCTCGCCGCTGACCAATGTACTGACCGGCTTGCAGACACTGCAGCAGATGAGCGCCGACAAGTTGGATGACTTGGAACGCGAACTGGTAGATCTGGCGGTAATCTCCAGCAACCGGATGTTGACGATGATCAACTCCATGCTCGATCTGCCTCGGCTGGAGACCGGGCGGCTGCCGCTTCACCTGGATGACGTGCCTGTACACCGTATTACTACCGCAGCCACCCAGCAAGTGGCGTTATGGGCCAGACAGAGCGATGTGCGCCTTGTCACCAGCATACAGGAAGGTGTTACCGGCGTGCGCGCGGACAAGACGGTCACGACACGCGTGATTGTCAACATCATGAGCAACGCCCTTAAGTTCAGTCCGCAGAACGGAACGATCCGTCTGACGGTAACCCGGCACGACCCGCAGATGTTGCGGTTCGCCATCCAGGATGAGGGGCCGGGGATTCCTCCGGAGTGGGTCAATAAAGTGTTCGATAAGTTCTCACAGGTCGACGCCCGCCGGGCGGGTGCCGCGAGCAGCGGACTCGGGCTCACCTTCTGTCAACTGGCCGTGAAAGCCCAGGGGGGAACGATCTGGCTGGAAAGCGAACTGGGCGTGGGCACCACGGTGCTATTCACACTGCCATCCGCAGACGTGACCGAAGAGGGCGTACTCACCGCCCCTGAGGAGGCGCTGGAAGCGATGGACTGACGCCGCATCCAGTGGTGTGGTATCATGCATCGTGCTGGTGGACGCGGCGCCTTTGTGCCGCGTTCATCGTGTTTTTGTCCCCCAGGAAGGAGCCACACCGATGCCCAAAGAGCGCATCGCCCGACTCATCAACGAGGCTGTGCAGAAAGCCTCTCTGAGCGGTGCACTGCAATTTGACGAAATGCCGGACTTCACCGTGGAAGTCCCCCGCATGGCGCAACATGGGGATTTCTCCTGCAACGCGGCCATGGTTTTGGCGCGCGCTGCGGGACGTAAGCCGCGCGAAGTGGCCGAGATCATCGTGGCCAATCTGCCACAGGATGATCTGGTCAGCGGTGTGGATGTGGCTGGTCCGGGCTTCATCAACCTGACATTGCGGCCGGATTGGCTGCACGCCGTCGTACGGCGCATTATCGCGCAGGATTGGGAGTATGGATCCACCCAAACAGGTGCAGGTCGACGCGTGAACCTGGAGTTCGTCTCCGCCAACCCCAACGGGCCCATCCATATGGCGCATGCACGCGGAGGCGCGCTGGGCGACAGCCTGGCGCGGGTCATGCAGAAGGCAGGTTACGCGGTCACCCGTGAGTTCTACGTGAACGACGCGTTGAACTCCCTGCAGATGCAGAACTTCGCGCTGTCGCTCGTGGTGCGTTTCCGACAGTTGCTGGGACAGTCGGTGGAACTGCCGGAAGACGCATACGCTGGCGAGTATCTGGTGGATGTGGCTCAGTCGCTGCTGGACCGGTTCGGCCCGTCGCTGGCCGAGGGCGACGAAGAGCACGTGTTGCAGCGCTTCCGTGAACTGGCCGAAACAGAGATGAAAGAGCAGCAGCGGCGCGACTTGGAAGAGTTCGGAATTCGGTATGACGTCTGGTTCAGCGAGGCCGAGTTGCACCGTTCCGGAAGCGTGCAACAGGCGATCGAGCAGATCCGCAAACGCAGTGACGCCTATGAGTCAGATGGCGCGGTCTGGCTGGCGTCCACCCGCTATGGCGACGATAAGGACCGGGTGCTGGTACGGGCCAACGGCCAACCGACGTACATCGCTGCCGATACCGCTTATCACCGCGACAAGCTGGAGCGCGGGTTTGACCTGCTGATCGACGTTTGGGGACCGGATCACCACGGCTATGTGGCGCGTACGCACGCCGCGATCGCCGCACTCGGTTATGACCCGAACCGCCTGGAGGTCATCATCCATCAGATCGTCCGCATCTTCAAGGGTGGCGAAATGGTGCGCATGTCCAAGCGGGCCGGTAACGTGGTCACCCTGCGCGACGTGCTTGATGAAGTCGGAAAGGACGCCACCCGCTTCTTCCTGATGATGCGTTCGTCGGATACCGGCATCGACTTTGACTTGGAACTGGCTGCACGCGCCAGTAATGAGAACCCGGTGTATTACGTTCAATACGCCCATGCGCGTATCTGCAGCATTCTGCGTAAAGCGGATGAGGCCGGTATCGTCATACCGGACACTGGACAGTGCGACCTAAGCGTCCTCGTGCATCCGACAGAGATCGCGCTGATCAAGAAGATCAGCGAGCTTCCCGAGGAGGTGGACGCCGCCGCCGCACAACGGGCGCCTCACCGATTCACCCGCTACGCAATGGAAATCGCCGACTGCTACCACCGCTTCTATCAGGAGTGCCGCGTGGTGGGCACAGAGCCGGAAGAGATCCCCTTCACACAGGCTCGCCTGCTGCTGTGCCAAGCGGCACGCATCACCTTACGTAACACGCTGGACCTGATAGGTGTTTCCGCGCCGGAAGCCATGTAGGATATGTTCGGGGGATAATCCGTTATCCCCCGAAACATTCCATACATAAGGGGCTTCACATGCAAGGCTGCATCGATCTGTGTGGTGACTGGCGCATCCGTGGCTTCGACGGACAACACGGAACACCGGAACAGTTCATCGGCGTATCCGCCGACGAACGCACCTTCCTCTCCGCTCATGTCCCCGGTGTAGTCCACCGTGACCTGCAACGCGCGGGTCTGCTGCCGGATCTGAACATCGGTGTCAACACGCGACTGGCCCGGTGGGTAGAGGAAGAGGTGTGGGTGTACCGCACCTGCTTCGACGCTCCCGCCGAAGCGGTGAACGCCCCCGTCGCCGAGTTGTTGTTTGAGGGATTGGATCTCGACGCCGTCATCTACCTCAACGGCGCGGAGATCGGTCGACACAACAACGCGTTTGTCCCAGCCAGATTCGACGTGAAACCATGGCTGCAGTGCGGCGCCAATACGCTCGCGGTGCGTATCGACTCCGGTTTATACGGTGTCAGCGAAAAACCGCAGATTCCCTACAATGGCCAGCTGGACTGCCTGCTGCATAAACGGTCTTGGTTGCGGAAACCGCAGTACAGCTTTTCCTGGGACTGGAATCCGCGGCTGGTGAACGTGGGCATCTGGCGACCGGTCTCGCTGCAATGGACGGATACTCTCCGCCTGGCCGAGGTCGTCGTCACGACAACGGTGCAGCCGGATAACACCACCGGCGTTGTGCGCGCCACCGCACACATCGACAGACGAGCAGGTATGCCCGAAGACGCCGTGCTAACACTCACCGTGGACGGTCTGGCGGAAACATCGGCCGTCCTGTCCGCGCTGCCTGAAGGCGTCTCAACGCACGCCCTTGAAGTACATATCCCGGATGCCCCGCTGTGGTACCCCTGGGACATCGGACAGCCCGCGCTCGTATCCGTGAGCGCTGCGCTGGATCAGAATGGATCAACGGTTGACCGGGTTACCCGCCGGACCGGTATCCGGCGCATCACGATTGAGCAGCCGCAGCATCCGGAGACAGGCCGCTACTTCCTGCTCAACGTGAACGGACAGCCGGTATTCGCCAAAGGGGGCAACTGGGTGCCACCGGACATGGTGTACGGCGACATAGCGCCCGACCGGTACCGCCGATTGGCCACGATGGCGCGAGAGGCGAACTTCAACCTGCTGCGTATATGGGGCGGAGCCTTGTATGCGGATCACGCCCTGATGGACGCCTGTGATGAACTGGGCATTTTGGTTTGGCACGACCTGCTGTTTGCGTGTTCCAAATACCCGGGAGATGACGAAGCGTTTATGCGCAATGTCGAACGGGAAGTACGCTTCGGCGTGCGCGATCTCGCTCACCACCCATCGCTGGCGGTATGGTGCGGCAACAACGAGTTGGAGTGGGGCGACTGGGGTTGGGGATATGACCGCATCAAGCCCTGGCCGCACTATGCGCTGTTCCACATGCTGTTTCCGCGCATCCTGAAGGAAGAGGATCCTTTCAAACCCTATTGGCCTTCGTCGCCCTACTCCGAAGATCATGTGTTTCCCAATGACGATACAACGGGTGATCAGCATCCGTGGCGTGTCTCGATCATTGAGTCGACTCCTGACTTCTACCTGTATCGCGACATGATCTGCCGGTTCCCCAACGAAGGGGGCGTATTGGGCGCATCGACGCCCGCCACCCTCAGGCAGTTCATGCCGGACGGACAGATGGCCATGCGCTCGCCCGCGTGGGAGTTCCACGACAATGCCATCAACTTCATCGTCTCTGGGCTCACCTATCGCGCGGTGGAGATGTTCCTCGGGCTGGATGCTGATCAGATGGATCTGGATGACTACCTGTTCGCCAGTTCACTGTTGCATGCCGAAGGACTTCAGGAGTACATCAACAACTTCCGCCGGCGGAAGTTCGATTCCGCCTCGGCGATCTTCTGGATGTACAACGACTCATGGCCGGCCACACACAGTTGGACTATTGTCGACTACTACCTGAGACGTAAACTCGCATGGCATCCTGTGCGCCGCGCATTTGCTCCGGTGAACGCCATCCCGGCAATGGATGGGGATGGAGTCGGTGTCTATGTCGTCAACGATACGCTCTCCGACAGAACCGGACACCTGCACTGGGGGATGCTGGATGTGGACGGCGGTATGCGCATCTGGGAGTCCGCTGTGGTCACCGCGCCTGCGAATGCATCCACCCGACTGGCGCAATTGCCGCTACCTGGGCCAACACAAGGGGCTGTGGTCATGTGGCAGGACGGAGAGGGCACTTACGCTCCAGTTCACCTGTTTACAAGCCGCTACCACCAGTTGCCATTGCAGCCTGCCAATATCCAGATCACCCGACAAGGCGATCATGTCACATTCACTTCAGACCGGTATGTCTGGGGTGTCACCATCGATCTGGATGGTGAGCAGGCACTTCCCGACAACTGCTTTGACCTGCTGCCAGGCATACCCTACTCCGTCGCGTGGGATGCGGAACGAGCACTGCCCACTGTGTTGCGCACCGGGAATGACCTGCTGACCCCAAGGAGTCACACATGAATCAACGTCTACCGTTCCGGGTTCCTGCTGGATACTGCATGGTGGAGGGCGTCTCAGCCGGCGCGTTTCGGCCGTCTCTTTGGCAGAACACGCCCCCTGCACTGCTTCCCGACTTTCGACGGCCGCTGATTGAACCTCTGACCACAGGACAGTGGCGCAACATCTACGCTCCATCGGTGGTCGCTCTGCCACGCGGCGGTTGGCGGGTGTTCTACGGCGCATGGGACGGCGTACCCACCGGGAACGACCGCATCTACAGCGTGGACACGCGGGACTTCATGCAGTTCACCAACCGACATATGGTGATTGAGCATGGTGACTTCCAGCACGTGTGTAATGTTTCGGCGATCCGCCTCCCAGACGGCGCCTATAGGCTGTGCTGTACCGGTCTTCCGAAGAACAGCCCGTTCAACCGTCCCGTGGTATTCCGCAGCCCTGATGGAGCAAACTGGAACGGTGTCAGAGCGCCGTATACAGCGCGGCTGTCTGATCTGGTTCCCATCCATGGCTACGCAGGCTTCGATACATCCGACATCAACGGGATGAATGTGTTGCTGTATGAAAACGGCCAGTACCGGCTCTACTTCGCCGACTTTAAACAATGGGGACCTGTATGGCGCGCCAGTTCCCCCGATGCGTCCAGCTTCTACCTGGACGGCGAGTGCCATAAGCCGGCGCGAATGCCCAATGACATCCGGCGATTCGACGGGTCTTGGGGGCGTTTCTACCTGATGGCATATCACCAGAATGGCGCCACACTCTCTGTAGCGCATTCATCTGATGGCCTGCGGTTCACCGACCCGGTACCGATGTGGCAGCACCGCGATGAGATGGATCGCTACATGGTCGCCGTCGGATGGGTTACACGAGGCGACATACTCAATGGACTGCTGTATGGCGCAGGAGCGGTGAAGTCGCTGGACCGCAACCGGATCTTTGCGGCGTGGCTGCAGAAACGCGCGCGCTTCACTGCGGAAGACGGCCGCACCTTCGAGCCGACGTATGCGGTGGGGCCGAACAGGCAGTTGATCCCAACACCCGGCACACGGCCGATCCAGGGTACCTGGTCATTGACGGACGAAGACGGCGTGACGGTCCGCCGCACCCTAAAGGGCATATTGAGTCCCGGCCAGACCATCCGCATCCGGTAAACCCATGCGGCCCGCTAACGCGGGCCGCTCTGCCCTTTTTAACTAAGGCCGGCGATACGCCCGTCGGGACCTACGCTGATGCGTTCCGCCGCCGGCGTTTTGGGCAGACCGGGCATTGTGAGCACATTTCCGGCATACACCACCACAAAACCGGCTCCGGCGCTCACCTTGGCCTCCCGCACCGTGATCTTGAACCCATCGGGCCGTCCGTGCAGCTTGGGGTCATCGGACAACGAACTCTGGGTCTT
>CAZHSN010000018.1:0-33127 GCA_964535125.1 uncultured bacterium | reverse complement strand
AGTGGGGTGTACGCGTCAGTCGGGTGGAGCTGCAGCGGATCGAACCGCCGAAGGACGTCACCGAAGCGATGCATCAGCAGATGAAAGCAGAACGCGTCCGGCGTGCGACGATCCTTGAGGCGGAGGGAACCAAGCAGGCAGCGATTCTTCAAGCCGAAGGAACCAAGCAGTCCGCCATTCTGGAGGCGGAAGGTCAGGCCGAAGCGGTACGGAAAGTTGCCGATGCCGAGCGGTACCGTCAGCTTACCGTGGCTGAGGGTGAGGCGCAGGCCATTGAGACAGTGTACTCGGCCATACATGCCGGGAACCCCACCAACGACCTGATCGCGATCAAATACCTGGAAGCGTTGCCGAAGATCGCCGACGGCAAGGCCACCAAGGTGTTCCTGCCGCTGGAAGCCAGCGGTGTGCTGGGCAGTATCGCCGGAGTGGCGGAACTGCTGGCAACCAAGGGCAAAGAGGGCGACGCGCGCGCCTGACGCGCCCGCCGTCTGAAACCTGGGCGCCGGACCGTGAGACGGTCCGGCGCTTTCATACGCTGGTATTGCGTGGGGTTATGTGGCGGACGTGACTTGGTGTACGTGTATATCGCGTTGCGGAAACGGGATGGTGATACCGTGCGCGTCGAACTGCAGTTTGATCTGCTCCTGCAGGGCGAAGTAGACCTGCCAGTAGTCAGTGGCGCGTACCCATGGCCGTACGGCGATATCCACACTGCTGTTGTTCAACGTCAACACGCCGATGACAGGCTCCGGTTCCTCCAGGATGCGTTCTTCTTTCCGCAATATCTCTTCAAATACAAGCTTCGCTTGGCCGATGTTGTCCGAGTAACTGACCGTGGCGACAAGGTCAACCCGACGGTTTTCGTTGGCCGTGTAGTTGATGATCGCATCGCTGGTCAGCTTGCCGTTCGGAACGATGATCCGTTTATTGTCCGGTGAGTGGAGCTCGGTGGTGAATATGCCCATGCTCTGCACTACCCCGGCGACTCCGGCGCCTTCGATGTAGTCACCCAGCTTGAACGGTTTATAGATGAGCATCAGCACGCCGGCTGCGAAGTTGGACAGAGAGCCCTGCAGGGATAAACCGATCGCCAGACTGGCGGCTCCCAAGACCGCGATCACGGACGCCGTCTGCACGCCCAGTTGTGCTACCGCCGCGATCAACACAAACGTCATGATCACGAAGTAGGACAGGCTGGACACGAAGGTCACCAGTATATCTTCGGCATGCGCCCTGTTCATTAACCGTCGTATCAGAGAGCGCGCGCTCTTGGCAATCATTTTGCCAACCAGAACGATCAGAACGGCAACCAAGACCCGCAAGCCATACAAGATGATCCATTCGTGCAACTGTGTGATGATCTGTTCCATACCTCTCCTCCTGCCAGTGCTCCTTAGCGCGGTGTTCACGCAACCGACGGCGACATCCCATCGGAACAGACCCGATCGTGTCGTCGCGCCGCAAGCTAGGTAGTGTTTGTGTAATGGTACCCTTCACAGGGCTATGTAACGGCTCGGTAGACCAGCGTCTCCTCATGGGGTCAGTCTTCGAATCCACATGGTTGCGGTTCCATTGCTGCCGCTAGGTCCATACAGCGGATGCTGCCGATGTGGTATGGTACGGCTGACTACAGGCGTGAACGACAGCTGTCCAGGTGATGGAGCTATCCAATCACTCGTCTCTGACTGCCGAAAACGTCGGAGGGGCAGGAAGGTTGATGGTATGACGCATCTGGTTCGCGCTACTGCCATGTTGCTGCTGTGCAGTCTTACGGTGTGCGGTATGGCCGGTCCCAGCGCCAAGGAAGTGCTGGCGCAGTGTTTGGTGAGTGGCGCTGTGTTGGGTGTAACACCCATGCGGGATCCGGGCTACCCCTTGGCTGCAAACTGGATCGCGCCTGTCGAGTCCGGGACGCTCAGGTGGTGGGTTGATGCCAACCGTGACGGTACAGTGGACGCTGACGAAGTGCGGCAGGAGCGTTATGCCGCAGTGTACAGAGCGCACCTCTGGGCATCAGACATCGCCTCGTTCACCCCGGAAGATACTGCCGGCGACTCGGGCGCTTTCATCGGCGTCCTGCGCGACTTTAGCAGCTGGAAGCCGGCCAACAGTACACCCGTGACGTCCATCCAGCCGATGGGCGATGGGGTCAAGGGTTGGCTGGTTCGCGATACCATAGGCGGGGGTGAAGAGGGGGCCGCAAGAGAGCAGGAAACCCTGTTGATTTCGGGTGTACGGGGACCTTTCCGGATCTTTGTAGAGATCAGTTGCGATGTCACCCTTGCTGGTAATATCAACCTGCAAGCAGATCAATTGGCGCCGGTGTATGTACTGGACAAACCGGACTTTGATGCGCGGATTACCCGATGGCGCGAGGAGAGATTGCCTGTCGCGTGTCAGCTGTTGCAAAGGATGTTAACTCCGTTGGACAGTTGGTGCCGCACCAAGGCGGCGCGTGGTACAGGGTTCAAGGGCTTGTTCCCATACACCCTGCTGTACTGCTACCCCTCTCTGTCAGATCTGCCGGCAGATTACGATGCGAGTCCTGCACTGGCATCCATCAAGAACCCCGATACATCGTACAATGTCACGTATGGCCCTCGGTCGCGTAACGGTACATATACGCTTTATCGGGTGGTTATGCAGATCACACACTTCCACGACTCGGACCAGTCAGACACCGACTGGCTGGACAGGTTGAAACGGACTGTAAACGACGGCGACACCAAGGCTGGCGCCGTATCTTGGGCTGGTGTGGACGCGGCGTATCGACGCCAGTACCGAGATGCAGGCAGCAACTACGATGTGTTCACGTTCCGGACGGCCAACGTTGTGGTGCAGATCAAGGGTGAAACGCATGGCGATCCATCTCCGGCTCATCCGCTTCCGCTGACCGATCGGATTGCTGCGTTTATGCTTGCGAAACTGTACGGCAGTTCCGCACCGCCGTTGCGTGCGCCCGTCAGCTTGGCCATAACAGGTCCCGCACGGGTTTGGGCGACCGGCGGGCGTCAACAGTATGTGGTGACAGCCATGCAACAGGTGACACCGGCATCTCAGGTTCCGTGTACTCTCGAGGTCGCACAAGGTGCGTTAGGAGAGTGCTCGGTGACGCAGATCATGACTGACGTGCACGGTAAGGCAGTGTTTTCATACACGCCATTGCGACCAGGCACGAATGTGGTTACGGTGCGTTGCGAGGACGCGTCGGCTAGCTGGCCAGTCAAGCAGGGAGGCATCTGGATCCAACAGCAGCCGGCTTCGGCGGCAGACATACCGGCTGACGGCAAGAGCGCATCGCGGTTGTTGATCCGATGTGTGGACCCCGACGCCAAGCCGATGCCAGGCGTGCGACTGTCCGTATCCGTGGATGATCGTGCGCTGTCCAAACGGGGCATATTGAAGCCACTGAAGGCATGGGTTAGCGATGCCAAAGGCGAGGTGTGGTGTACCTACACGCCGCCCGACATGCGGACACTCGCATCATTCCGCTTCGCGAATGTGGTCGTGAGCGCCCAAGCGAGTCTGGGAACACCCGCGGCAACCGTGTCGACGGCGGCGCGGCTCCGCATCGTGCGCAGCGGAACGCAGCCGGTGAACGCCATACCACTAACGGTTTCGGTGAGGCATGCCCAAGTGCTGGATCTGCAGCAGTGTAACCAGTGGGTAGCGGGTAAGCCGGCCATGCTGCGTGCGCGGATTACTTGGGACAATCCATCGGTGGAGGTTGTTGCCTGTGTGGTCACGTTCACATGGAACGGCAACTCCATCCACAAGGCGCCGGTTCAGTTCAAAAAGCAATATACCCGGCCGGAGTTGGCGGAGCGTCGTGACACAGCCTGGGCCGTTATGTCTCCCGATAGGGTGGGTGAGGGTCAGATCGGCGTTCGTTTCGAAGATATCCGGATCTCTTGTACCGGAGGCGCAACTGTGCAAGCGCCCGATATGGAAAAGCTTGACGCCGTGACAGTGCGTCCAAGCGAGCAGCAACTGCGCGTGTTGTTCGTACCGGTAGCCATTGGTTCATGGACTGGACGCGAACGGATGGATTCAAAGCTGTTCGACGCCTTGCGTCATGATCAGTTGCGGTATGTGTCCGGTCTGTTTCCGCTGCCGCCTGCCGCCGTTCAAGACATCTCCCAATCCAATGTGATGTTCGTTCCAGAACAGGCGATGAACGAGCCCGTTGTTTCGGAGGGAAGCCTGCTGGCCCGCATGGAGGCGTTGTCCGCGGAGTATCCAGGCGCGTATGTGCTTGGACTAGTGCCCGATGACTGGTTGCACCATGCTGGAACCAGTGCCCGGGATCGATTTCCGCATGCGATGCTGATCTCGGTAAACCCCGCTGGGGGCGCCATGGACACGCTGTTGGCTCATGAATGGATGCATCTACTGGGATTCGACCATAACAGTGTGACTTCCGAGGCGACTTCCGGTGTGTGGATCCGTGATGCGGCAACCAAGGACATCATGGACATGGATCGCGCACCCGGCGCGGACTTCTGGGACATCATGAACATCGATCCCACAACCTCCGCTCAGACGTGGATCGGGCAGCGCAACTATGAGCGGCTGATGCGCAGACTGCTGCCGAACTGAACCTGCAGGACTGGAGCCGCTTCAGCAGGAAGTCTGTCTGCGCCTCCGGCAACCGGTGAAGGCCACACCGATAAGCTTGCGCAGGCAGCGAAACTTGCAGTTGGTGCAGAATGCACTTATACTGCGCATGTCAGAGTGGCGCTGTTGCCACTTGCACTCCATACACCCCAATCGTATGGTTGTGCCGTTGGACAAAGCGGTAGATAGACCGACTCTGCGTATTTGGAGGGTGTAATGTACGTACTGGAGACGCAAAATGCAGATCGAACGCCCAGTGAGTTGAACGAGCTAGGCCAGGCACAGAGACTGTTGTGCTGGGTGGTGCTGCTCCAACTCATCGTTATGGTGATGCTGTTCGTCATGAAGCCATTCGGCGCTGATGCCGCAGAGGGTTCATTGCCAGACAACGCCAGCACGATGGTTCTACTGTTGATTGTGATCCGTCAGCTGCTGATATTCGTCTATATTGCGCTTACTCCCGTTGGGTTTTTCTGGATGGCAAAGTCGCTTCAGAAGCCGCGTGCGCTGCTGTATGCCTTTTGGGCCTACCTGCCGCTGATCAACCTGATCAGTCTGTTGCTTATGAATGCACATGCCACCCGTGTGCTCAGGCAGGCCGGAGTCAAGGTGTTGCTGATGGGGGCGGATCCGGATGACCTCAAGCGGCTGCTGGAGACACAGGCGCCGGCGCCACCGACAGGCGGATAAGCCCTCGCGGCCGCCGGTGCGAGGCGGGCATCGGTTCAATAGTGCATCGATGTCCACCCGGAGTGGAAGTAGCCAGCATACCACTTTTGGAACAGCCGAAGCCAGATGTCGGCCTCTACCTGCTGACGGAATGTGGGCGAGTCCATCATGCGGGCACGAAACGCCGCGGTAACGGCATCCAGCCGGGACTGATCCTCGGCGTCTAGCGCCGCGGATGCTTGCGCGAGCAGTTCAAAGCCGTCGCCAGTGGCGCGCAGCCACTCCAGCGCCTGCTGGCGCTCCGCCGGCAAGCGATCCAGCGCTTGCCGCACCAGCGAGGCGATACGAGAACCCTCGTCCGCGTCGCCGTCGAACCCGAACCAAGAGGCGTCATCCATTCGCAGTAACGCTTCGTGAAGCCGTTTACCGGCTTCCGCATCGCCTGTCTCATACAGTGCATACCATTCCAGAGCGGACGCGGGCGAGACGCCCGCATCCCAGAAGAGCGCGCCTCCCAGAAAGTCGGCAGGATACTTTGTCTGACACTCCATGCGCATCAAGTAGATCTGTGACGCGCCCGCCTGACGGGACCGCGGTATCCATTCGCGGAGATACCGGCTGAGCGGCAACGCAAAGGGCTGGCCGTTCTCGATATTGGTCTGGTAGAGAAACGACTTGGCCGGCCAACCGTGCCCGCGGAACTGAGGAAACAACGGAGTCTGCCCGGGGTCGATCAGGATGCCATCCGCGAATAGCACCTGGCTGCGCCGGTTGTGAAGCAGGCGGCCGGTTTCGCGGACGAATGCGTCGCGGATCGAATAGCCATGCATCTGTTCGTATCGCCAGATGCCCCATGCGCCGATCTGGACGGTGGCTGCAGGGTTGGCGCGCCACACCAGATCACTGAAGACCTCTACCTGACGCAGCAGCGTGGCCAACTGTACGTCCCCCTGGCGGCATCGGTCGCACATGCATCCGCCTGGGTCATAAAACCAGATCGGGAAGAAGTCGCATTCCCGAAACCAGCGCAACTCGGCCACATAGGCCTTGATCATGTACTCCCACGACCGGGGCTGCGACGGACACAGTGCGCCGGGCTGATGATACTCCAGTTGTGCCTGCAGTTCTGGATGAGCGGACCAGATATCGGCCGGCGCCATCGTTGGGGTGAAGTGAAAACCGGCGCGCAGTCCGCGCTCATGACCATAGCGGATAGCGTCACGCAGTGCGGTGTGCACCCGCAGGTTCTTGTCCCGGTTCACCGTCGATCCCGGATAGGCCAACTGACCATCGCCCCACAAGTAGAACGACCAGGCGCTGTAGCGGGCGAGATGCAGGCGGTCCAGATAGCGCCTCCAGTGTGCGCCATCCCAGGTATCGGGTGTGATGGGGTGGCGTGATAATCCGTAACCGATGTTGATGTACAGCTCGCGTTCGGAAAAAGCGGGCAGCTCCAGTGTGTTCCAACGGTGCAGATGCAGCTGCAGCGGTCCGCGATCACGCCACAGATGGGTCTGGATGTGTGCGATGGCGTATGCGAGCCCTTCGGCCGACAATGCGCCCAGATGAACGACCGCCGCGCCGCTGGTCTGTTGTCGCGCACAGATCACGTACCCTTGCTGCCGGGATCGGGCCGCCTGCAGGCGCCGCATCTGAGCAGCGAACGAGTCATCCCCAGGGCCGGGGAGTGATGTGTTCGCGCAAAGTACCCGAAGTTCGCCGGGATTGCCGGCGCCGACAGGAGGCGTCCGCTGAATCTGTGCAGCAGGTAGTCCCAAAGCGATCAGGTGTTCCGACAGCCGTTCGGCTGCCGAGTGTTCGATCGCGGTGAAGCGTTCAGGCAGGACGATCACGACGCGGTTTGCTGGTAGGCAGCGCCAGCGTGTCGGTCGATGCTTTTGTACCGGTTTGCGCTGGCTTGGTTTTTCCGGCACCGCGGTGAGACACCGAAGTTCGATACGGGCGATGCATACATCATCCTGGCTGCCTGCCGCGATGCGGAAGTCGGACACAGCCTGTTGTCCGTTTCCAAAACGCCCTTCGGGCAGGGTGATGATCACCGTCTTCCATGTATCCGTGCCGGTTCGCTGCCAAGAGACTTCACGGTACCGGTCCATCGGCGCATCGCCTACTGCGTCATACTGGATAACCACTGGAGAGACACCGTTGTCCCAGCAGGTGATGGTCAGTTCGACGGTGAACGGTGCATATCCATGCCGCAGCAGCCGCTGACGGGTGATATCGAAGTAGATATAGGGTTGCGCGATGCGATGTCGGTCTGCAGGCCATTACGGTCGGCGATCCGTACAAGGTTTGCGGCGCCGTCGATCGGGGTCATCGGGACATATCGAAGCCCGTCGCTGGCCTCGGGGTTCCCGGCGTCGTAAAACGCGTCCGCGATCAGGCACCACAGCACAGCGAGCAGGAGGATCACCAGCCATACGGTCATGCGATCAGTCTCCTCAGGTCGGGTATGAATCTCGTATACGACTCTGGCCGCGGCAAGACCTGCGCTGCTTGGAAGGTTACGGCGAAGTCAGGCGTGAAATACTCATTGGGCATCCGGAATGCTCAACAGTGGTGTCTCAGTCTGGTTGAAAGGAGCCTGCAAACCATGGATGTGTACAAGGCTGTTGCAGATCAAGTCCTTCAGCAAGCGAAGGCAATGGGTTTGTTGCAAGAGGATGAACTGATCATGATCCCCGAGGTGGTTGGATTGCTGACCGATGTTACTACGGAAATGGCGGAGGACATCGTGCAGTTTCACCTGCACCAGGGGATCAATCTCCAGCCGCCGATTTGGCAGCGGGCGTTATGGTATGCGTGGACCAAAGGGGTGGAGTCTGTGTATCTGTTCCAGCAGACTCCTGCGGAACCGCCATCGATCAACTACCGACCCGAAGATGTGTTCCAGGGCCTCGTGGGGGCGCAAGTGCCGCGCTGGCTGCAGGCCTACATCAACAAGATGGCGCCCACTGTGATCGGCATCTTGCCGGCTATGCTGCCGTGGGTGAGCGAGAACCTGAGTGATATTGTCAATGCCGAGGATGGGCTCAAGACCTGTCTGCAGAGCTCACTATTCCATGCGGCATTAGTCGGCGTCAGCTGTGGCCATCAGCGTCTTAACGCCGGTTCACGCGCGGCCAACGACGAGGTTTTTTAGCACGCGGACCGAAAGGAAGAACAGATGGTCAATATCTTCACAGCGGACTTCAGCAGCCTGAAGGGATGGCGGGCATCGGCGTCCGATTGGGTGACGCTGGAGACGGTGGATGGCGTGCGGTGCGTTCGACTCACGGCGGATGGCAGTCTGCCGGACGGAGCGGATGCGGTTCAACTTACGCAACGCCTGGACAGGCGGCGGTTTACCGAGCGGGGCGAGTATCGGTTGCGGTTCCGGGCGAGATCGGATCGGTTTCCACAGGAATACAACGTCTATCTGGCCCTGAGGCAGGGTGACCGCGTGTCCGCCGCCATCGGATGGGAGTGGCGCCAGGTAGGACCATCCTGGCAGATCGTGGAATACGACTTTCGCGACGTCAATCCGCTGGCGACCGAAATCGATCTGGTGCTGCAGGTGAAAGCACCCGGTCAGGTCTGGATTGCGGACCTGAGTGTGCACGAACTTCCGGCCGGTACGATCGGTGCAGAAGAGCGATCGCTGAAGGATGTGCCCAGGTATTCCGGTTCGCGGCGACAGGTTTCGATTCTGTCGGACAGGCGGTTTGTCGTGGAGGGCAAGCCGTTTTTCCCGATTGGGCTGTGGGGGATCGACTTCCCCGACGAGCAGGCGATGGATGACATGGTGGAATGCGGCTTCAATGTCAGCGGTACGGGGCATCTGGTGCAGCGCGGCCCGGATGGCGTCCGCTCCTTCTTGGATCAGCTGCGTGCACGCGGGCTGTATGCGGCCGGCGTGCTGCGTTTTGACTGTATGGGTGAAACGGCCGCAGCCTTGGCTGATGCCGAACAGCGTATCCGTCAGTATGACCCCATCGTCTCGGTAACGCGTCTGCATCCGGCGTTCTTCATGTATGACATTGCGGATGAACCGGCCTGGATTGGCGTCCGTTTGTCGGCATTTGCCCAGGGTGCACATTGGCTGCGGCGTCAAGATCCAAACCATCCTCTATTCTCTAACCAGGCGCCGCGAGGGAGTGTGAGCCTTCTGCGCCGGTGGTACCGGTTCGTTGATGTGGGGGGCTCCGATATCTACCCCTGGTGGAATGGGGAGCCCGACCGTCACTCCGATTTGCCGAACAGGACATTGGGTGTGGTGGGTGACGAAACCGTTAAGAACCTCCGGGCGATCGGCGCGCGTAAACCGGTCATCATGACACTCCAGGCATTCGGGTGGTCGGATGGAACCACCGACCCCGGACTTGCCAGCCGTGCATATGGCTACCCGCCTGTGGCGGTCCAGCGGTTCATGGTCTACGACGCGATTGTTCACGGGGCAACGGGCGTGATGCTGTTTCAGGATCAACGGTACCGCGGGGTGAACAAGGCGGTGAAGCCTGTCTCAACCGAACTCCGTTTGCTTCATGATGTGCTGGCCGCTCCCTCAGAGGCGGGCTTCGCCCGGTGTGTCGACAGGCGGGCAGCCTCGATCACGCGCAGGCAGGGCAGTCGGCGGACGGTCTTCGTGGTGAACCGCAGCGCAGAGCCGCTCAGGACGCACCTGGTCGTCCGTAATCCGGACGCACACTGGACTGCCTACGATGGATCGCGTGTCGAACGGGTCGCCGACGGATTGCTGATCCAACTGGACGCATGGGGCGTGGGCATCTACCAGACGGTGTAAACCTGACAGGATGCCTGTGCTGAAGGGAGTGTGAAATGGGCGCTCGACAAGTCATCGCGTCTGCATCCAGCGTGCCGGTTCACGAAGGGGCCGGTGTGCGCCTGCGACGTGCCTTTGGTTATCACCAGATCCCGCAGTACGACCCGTTTCTGTTACTGGATCATTTTCATTCCAGTCGTCCGGAGGACTATCTGCCAGGCTTTCCCTGGCATCCCCATCGGGGGATCGAGACAATTACCATTATCTGGCGCGGTGCTGTGCAACACCAGGACAGTTTGGGCAATGGAGGCTTGATCGGTCCCGGTGCGGTGCAGTGGATGACCGCCGGCAGCGGCACCATCCATCAAGAGATGCCGCAGGGTGACGCGACGGGCGAACTATGGGGCGTTCAATTGTGGAGCAACCTGCCTGCTGCCCATAAGATGACAGCGCCGCGTTATCAGGAGTTCTCAGCGACGGAGATCCCGTCGGTGCAAGTCGGCGATGCACAGGTGCGCGTTATCTGCGGGCAGGTTGGCGGAGTCGACGGCCCGGTACGTGACATCTTCAGCATGCCGGTGGTGGCGGATGTGTGGCTGCCCGCAATGGGCTTTGTGAAACTGCCTTGCGAGTCGGAGCGAAACCTGTTTGTGTTCGTGGTGGAGGGGGAGGTATCCTGTTCGCTGGACGGACCATACTATGGAACGGATACAGTGCTGCAGTGTGCAGATGGAGATTCCTTGCCGTTGTACAGCCAAGTGGGGATGCGTGCATTGGTGGCCCATGCGGCGCCCTATAATGAGCCCATCGCCTGGGGCGGGCCGATCGTCATGAACACCCGAGAAGAACTGCGTCAGGCATTCGCCGAGTATCAGTCCGGCACATTTCTCAAGCATAGCACCGGCTAGCCCATGCGAATCGTGTAGACGCAGAAAGGAGTCTCCCAGTCCATGCGGCCAAACATCTTGCTGATTGTTTCAGACGATTTGGGTTGCCAGATGGGGTGTTTTGGCGATCGCCAGGCGCGCACGCCTGTGTTGGACGCACTGAGCCAAACGGGTGTATTGTGGACACAGGCCTACGTGACCCAGCCCAGCTGCAGCCCGTCACGCAGCAGCCTGCTGACCGGTTTGTACCCGCACCAGAACGGGCAGATCGGCTTGTCACATCTGGGTTACCGTATGCGCAGCGGCTTGCCAAATCTTCCCGGTCTGCTAAAAGCGGCTGGTTATATTACCGGCGTGATCGGCAAAGTGCATGTCGAGCCTGAACGCGAGTTCGTGTTTGATTACGATTATCGTCATGCCGTTACCGGCACGCGGGATATACGATGGACCAATGAGCGGGTGAATGAGTTCATCTGTGGTATCCCGGCCACCCAACCGTTTTTCCTGTATGTAAACCTGTTCGACCCGCACCGGGACTTCATCGACCGGGTTGCCGGTTTCCCATACAGACTGACCAAGCCAGACGACGTGACGCCTTTTGGCTTTTTGGGTGAAGCGGTGAACGATGCCGTTCGGCGGGATGTAGCCGCTTTTATCAACTCCGTCAGCCGGGTGGATACGGCCGTCAGGCTTATGATGGACACATTGGAACGCTTGGGAGTCATGCGCAACACACTCTGTGTGTTCCTGGGAGACAATGGTGCGCCGTTCACCCGGGGAAAGACCACCTGTTATGAAGCGGGTGTTCACGTGCCGCTGATCTGCTGGGGATATGGGGTGCGAGCCCAGCGTCCGCGGCACGAACTGGTCAGTACGGTGGACATCATGCCCACCTTGTTGGACTTCGCGGATGCCGCTGTACCCGCTCAGATAGAAGGGCGCTCTCTGCGCCCGGCGCTCGAGGGACGATCCTACAGAGGTCGGCGCACATTGTGCGTTGAGCACACCGCTCATCAGCCTAGCGAGTATTACCCTCGACGGGCGATACGCGATACGCGGTATAAGCTGATTCTGAACCTGCGCAGTGAGACGCCCAATCCGGTGCTGGGGATCGACGGGTGTGCCGCATGGGAAGCCAGCCGCGCCCCGCGGCTGGCTGGATCGAGAACCCGTCAAGCGTTTGATGTTTACCATCACCCCCCGCAGTGGGAGTTGTATGATCTGGTGCGTGATCCGGATGAGTTCGAGAACTTGGCGGAAGATCCGGCTCACGCACGTGTTTTGCGCCGACTTCAAGTCGCGTTGAACGACTGGCGTGTTCGCACCCGGGATCCGCTGCTCAACCCCGAAACGCTGCATCGGCTGAATGAAGCGCATGACAGGCTTCGAGCGCCGGGAAGCCGCTGGGACCCGGCGCTTACCGATTGAGGCCCGTTAGCGGTTCATACGCGGCAGCAGGCGGCCAGTTGTTCGAATGACAACCCTGTAATGCGCTGAGGTTGACCCGGTAACAGACGAATAGTGGTTCGGGTCGTAAGCGGGACCGGATCGTCTCTATCCCACGGATAGAGACGGCAAGTGACTCCAGACGGCGGATCGATGCTGATCGATACCTCATTCTTACCGGTCGCATACAGATAGGCCGTCCAGTTACCGTCTCGAGGCAGTACCGTTGCCGCAGCGGATGGACTCAATGCGATGTCTGTGAATTGCATTGACCGTTCAGAACTCGAAATGGTCAACGTGATCTGGTTGATCCCCTTCCGGATGTCGGCGATGATGATGCCGCACAGATTGCCGGTGTAAGGAGCACGGACCGGTATAAACCGCTGTGCTCCCTCGATTCGGTAACGCGAACGATCTGAAGTGTACGCGCACGGCAAGTCCCATACCGCAAGAGTCATGTTTCTCCTGTTGGCGGACGCGGTAACGGTGAGATCCACCGCGACACCGTTGGCATCTGCCCGGACCGACTGAGACACCTTGAAGTTGCGGGTGTCCAACTGAAGCGGCGTGATCTGGAACCGCTCGTCTGTGTCAGGAATGATATAACCGTTCGGTCTTCTCTCGATCCGCTCGTTTCCCCAGTCGGGATAATCCCATTTGTAGGTGTAGTCGTAATAAACATACGGGAGCGTCTCTGAGTGCCGGAAGATGGCTTTGAACCGACCGTTTTCAAACTCGAGCGTGTCAGGATGTCGGGGTGGTTTGTCGTTATAGGTCAAGCCTGCGAACACATCAACCAGATACAGGAGGCTTTCCGGTGTGGAGCGGTATTTACGGCGCATGTAGTCGGCGAGTGCCGCCGGGGTGGTGAATACCAACTGACTGTCACGGGTGCGTTGTGCGCAATACTCCAGAAACTGCCGATTGCACGGCGCCATGAACGGCCAGACGCCGTTGAACTCTATGCCTGCACAGAGAAACAGGGGCTGTCCGCTTTGTCCTCCTGATTGCAGCATGCACTCCAGAAAGTCTTTTTCGCGTGACTGGCTCATTTCGTTGACAGTGCGTTCTCGATTGACTCCTCCCATCACGTCCAATGCCAGGGCAACGCCGCCTTCGAACGAGTAAACGCAGTTGTAGTCCCGCGTCAGGCATGTCTGTCGCTGGCACTGCTGAAAACCGACCATCGCTCCAGGACCGCCCGGCCCCGCTTTGCGGAAGTCGTCCGGACTGATGAAATATGGACGTGAAGGCATGCCCCAATGGTTGATGCGATGCATGCCGTCTTGCCAGTTCTGGTCAGCGCATAGGGCGCCGATCCGGGTATAACCCAGAGCTCGTGCGATGGAGACCGGCTTGATGCCGATGCCGTAGCTGCTGAGCGTATCCAGCGGACGCGGGAAGCCGCACATACGCCAGAAATGACGGTATGCATCGAGTACCTCCCGTTGCACCGGCTCCGGTTCGTCATACAGAGGGCGCATGATATCCCAGGGTTTACCCAGTTCAGAGGGGACATAGCTGCCGCTCAGGAAGATGAACAGGTTCAGGTCATCACCATATTGGCGTGTCGGGCGACTGACGGAAGCGAACGCCTCGGCATGGGGACGGTGACCGAACAGCAGCGGTTCCAGCCAGGCGCTGAAGGGGATTTGCAGTTCGTGAAAATCCGGTTCTGGGCGGGGTGTTCCGTGACTGGTGGAGTTAAACATCAAAACCACGGAGCGGTTGTCGATGACGGTGATGTGCCGCGTAAATGTGTCGATGTCGCCGCCGATATCACACGTCCAGCTGATCAGGTGGTTTCCGCAGCGCCGGGGTGTCCATCGCCAGACTGCGGCGTAGCCATCGCCAGACCGGCGCCAAACCAGCCGATGCCGGGATACGACGGGACGGTCATCGTAGATCCGTTCGGTCAACATCAGCTCCGGCTGCGGGCGCTGCGTGGATCGAGCGTGTATTCGAACCGTTACCGCCTCACCCATGTGCGCCAGTTCCCGATCTACTGTAAGAGTGACGCGGATGAGTTGAGCAATCTCGTCATGCAGCCGCGCGTAATCCTCACGAACCTGTGCGACACCCTCACGTATCTCGCGCAATCGGGTCGCCGTATCTGCTGCGGACATAGGTGTATCCTCCTGCTATCGGGTTAAGCCGCAGCATACGGTACGCGATGGACTACCGGATGACCTGCCATCCGCACAGATGCGTGATCAATCGCTCATTCCGGGGTTCCAGATCATGGTTGCGTCCGGAAATGGGCGAAGGTCTTGGTATGCCACGTTACCATTCCGGCGTTATCAACACCGGACACCGATCTGCGCACGGCCGCTGGGATGGTCCGAGCATTGGCTGCCATGGCCGTCTGCGAGCGACCGTCACTCAGAGTTTGCAGAGACGTTCGATCTGTGCCGGAGTTCCCATGACAATTAACTCGTCCCCGGGGAGTACCTCAAAGTCGGCAGAGGGGTTAACGATGACATCCTGCCCGGGGCGGCTGATAGCCAGCAGCGTGACGCCGGCCTGAGACCGAAAACCGATCTGGCTGATTGTACGATGCACCAGCGGGCAGTCCTCGGTAACCGGCAGCATGTGGAACTCCGCTTCCAGTTTTTCGCTGTGCAGCACCAGGTCCAAAAAATCCATGATCCCAGGCCGTGTGACTGAGGCGGCCATGCGGCGCCCTCCCAGGATGTAGGGTGACATCACCCGGTCCGCCCCGGCTCTGCGCAGCTTGTCTTCATTCTCTTCCCGAATCGAGCGCGCCACTATGAACAGGTTGGCGTTAAGTACGCGTGCTGTCAGCACGATAAACACATTGACCTCATCGGATGACGCCACAGCGATCAACCCTTTGGCTCTCTCGATGCCGGCCTTGATCAATGTGGCGTCATCGCTGGCGTTGCCCTCGACATGCGGGATCTGCCGGTCGCGCAGCTTGGGGAGTTGCTCCGGATTATCCTCTACCACCACATGGGGCACCTGCTGCCGGGTGAAGTCTTTCACGATTTGCTGCCCCATGCGGCCGAAACCGCAGACGATGTAATGGCCCGACATGGACTCAATCAGTTTATCCATAGCTCTCCTCTCGATGCGGGCCTCCGCGTCGCACAGCAGGTCGACGGCCTGTTCGGATGCGTCCTCATACGGGGCGAACAACAGGTCCGCTTCCTGACACAGTGCGGGAGGCACCTCTTTGCGGCTGTAGGCCGACAAGGCGATATGCCCTGTATACCCGGTGTGCCTCAGTGCGTGGACGATGCCGGTGTTGATGCGGCTGTCACGTATGGAACTGACAACCCAGCGTGATTGTGACAGGGGCAGGGAGTGGGCGAAGTCCGGATCTTCCACATCCCCGAACACGGCCACACCGCCTGCAGCGTTCCATGCCTTGACAGCCTGCGGGTTAAAGTCGACACCGAGTACCTGACGGCCGCGCGTCACCAGGTGGCGGGCGATCCCGGTTCCATACTGGCCCAAACCCACCAGGATCACGACTTGATCCCGGAAGTGTCTGATCGCTGAGGTGTTGATGTCTTCATGGTGCGGCGTCTTGCGTTCAAACACGCCTAGCCAGGGAGACAAACGCTCATACAGTGGCTGAGCGTAAATGATCATGTAGGTGGACAGGCCAATGGTGATCAGGCCGACCAGCGTCACCACGCCGACCGCGTCGGCGCCGACATGGCCGGCATTGGCGCCCATGGCGATCAGGATTAAGGAGAACTCACTGATCTGGGCGACGGTCAGGCCGGCCATGAAACTGGTGCGTTTCCGGTATCCCAGGTATCCCATGATGATCATGACGATGATCGGGTTGCCGATCAGTACAAACACGGACAGGGGGATCGCCGCCGCAACCTGTGAGGTCAGGTTGGTCAGGTTCAAACGGCTGCCTAACTCGATGAAGAAGAACAGCAGCAGGAAGTCACGCAAGCTGACCAGTTTGGCGCCGATGATGTCCCGAAAAGCGGTCGACGCCAGCGAGATGCCTGCCATGAACGCGCCGACTTCCTTGCTGAACCCCATCATGTCGCCCAGTTCCGCCAGCACCAGCGCCCATGTGATCCCGAACAGGACCAGCAACTCGGCCGATCTGGCGATGGATGGCAGAATACGGGGGAACACTTTCACGCTGATCAGCGAGACAGCCGCAATGAAGATCGCCGCTTTGAGTACAATCTGCATGACCTGCACCAGCGGATGCACACCGTTAGCGCCAGTCAGTGAACTCAGAGCAATCATCATCAGCACGACGACAATGTCCTGTACGATCAAAAATCCGAGGGCGATTCGTCCATGCAGGGACTCTGTTTCCCGTTTGTCAGACAGCAACTTCACCACGATGATGGTGCTGGAGAATGTGAGGGCGATCGCCACGTACAGGGCGGTCATGGGACTCATGCCCAGCACGAGCGCGAGCACGAATCCACCTACCGTAGTGAACAACACCTGGCCGATCCCTGTCGCGAGCGCGACCGTACCCATGCTGCGGATCAATCCCAGATCAAGCTTCAGCCCGACGACGAACAACAGCAACGCCAGCCCCATTTCGGCCAGCGCGGTGATCTCTTCTGTCGAGCGGATGATGTTCAGACCCGCAGGTCCCAGCCCGATACCAGCGGCGATGAAACCAATGATCAGCGGTTGCCGGAACAGCACTGACACCACGCCTGCCAGCATAGCAGCCGTGAGCAGCGCGATCAGTTCACTATAGATATCGCTGAGTTGGAACAGGCCGTTCGCCCTCAATCACACCAAGCTGCGGCGAGTCTGCCCGACTCGCTGATACGGAGGCAGACGCGACGGTTGCCGGCAGGAGTCTCATATACAAGTATACCGGCAGGTGTGGGGGCAGGGGCGTTCGCCGGCCGCGGAGTGGTTCTCACTCCGCGGCCGGAGGGAGTGTTATTTCATCTGCACCGTGGAGAGCAGCCGGTAGAAGATAGACGCATGCTGATCGTAGGTGTCACTGGGGGACATGTACATCAACAGCACAGTGGTTTCGGGTGAGGTGACGAAGACGAACGCGAATGTGGCGCGTTTGCCGTTTCGCGAGCCATTGGCTATCCGCAGCAAGCCCGGACGATTGGCGATGTTCATGGACTGGCTGGCCACCGTCTTCATGTCGTTTGAACCCAGTGCCGGGCCGATGTCACGCATGAAGATATCCGCGAATTCCGTCAGGTCTACACCGCCATCGCTGGCGTTCAACAGGATGCCGACCGGCAGGCCGGTGCGTGGGATCAACGCCAGGGTGCGCCCCGTTGGGTCCCATTGCTTGTCGAAACCGGGAGGCATCTCAAACGAAAGGCTCGTAGTCGGCAGTGTTTCACGCACCGTCGGCAGGTGGCGGTTCTTTTTCGAAAGGACCTTATGGGTCCCCCAGGCGTTGATGTCGATCTCTGTGGTGGTTTCGGTGTTTCCCTGCAGCGTGACGACGGTCGCGATCGCGCCGTACTGTTTGGGTACCCAGGATGCGACCACCAGGCGGCCGCCGGTGATGCCTCCCGTTAACGACTCACCACTCTTCTCCACCCGTTTGCCGCCATCACGGAACCGCAGCATGGTGTAGGAGACCGTATTGCCGTCGCCGTGCACGAAGACCGGGCCGCTGCTGGTTCCCACCCCAGACCAGTCTGCAGGTGACTTGACTCCCATGGTGACATTGACTTTCCATTTGGCTTTGGGGTTGGTGGACTCGCAATCCAGCCGGCCTGTTGCGGCATCGTGGATCGCCACATAGCCATTGGCCATGTTCGTTCTCACGGGAGCGGCGCAGGCGGATTGCGTGACAACCATAGCGGCCAGCAGAGCCGCACCGATATACAGGTACAAGTATTTGACCGTGGCGTTCATTGCCGGTTCCTTTCCGCTTGCCTGGCTGCTTCGATCAGTTTCGGCATGGTTTCGCGCATCGCGTGGTTGTACTCCTGCGCCTTTTGTTTCAGTTGCCTGTCGGTCGCGAGTCGGGTCGCGGTGGCCGCATGTGCGGCGATCCGTGACGCCCAGTCCACGATCTGATCTGTCGCGGACTGCCCGGAAGCCGCTTGCAGTTTGGCCACCGCAACCGCCATTTGCGCCAGTTCATAAGCGGCCTGTGCGTTGCTGTCTTTGGGTTCGGCTTGCATGACCGTCGCCAGCAGCGGTAACGCCCGCGTGGCGGGATCCAGCGCCGGCGCAGCGGAGCCGGCATCAATGTGTTTCAACGCCTGGTCGAGCAATGTCAGCCCCTGCCGGTATACCTGCTTGATGTCGCGACTGCCGCGCGGTGCAGGCGGCGTGACCGTGATTGCCGCAGTGGCCAGCGTGGTCGACCCGTTCATGAAGGATGCTGTATACTTGCCGGGCAGCAAGGGGCTTTCTTTCTTCAACACGCCGTTCGCAACGGCTGTGAAGTCTTCAGAAAACTTCCCGTCGCCGGTGCTTACAGGCTGTGTGCTGTTGTTGTGCCGCCAGACCACTTTGATGGTCGTGTTCGGCATGGGTGACGCCGACTCGTAACGCGCCGCCAGACCCCGTACTCCATAAGGGACCTCTGCGGCTACGCCGACGGCACTGTACTGGCCATCCGGCGTCCAGCACATGGTCGCTTGGGCTGCCCTGTCAGGCGTCACGACGGGCGTTTCAGGACGCCCCATCCCAGAGACCGCTTCTCGCAACGCGTTCAGCCTGTTCTGGTCTACTGTATCAGCAGCCCACGCCATGGTACCCACGATCAGAGCCGAACACGCCATCAGCGTTCCGACCAGATGCCGTTTGTGAATCATTGCTGTTCTCCTTCACCGCGGGCGACGTGTGCGTTCCATACGTCGCCTCCCTGGCGGTGTTGCTCGCTGTCGTCGCATAGACCAGCAGTTACCGCACGCCAGCATATCATGTGGTTCTTACACTTAAGACGGTCATTCATGCAGAACCGGTACATCGCGCATCGGATAACGCCGCCATCAGATGCTGCTGACGTGTCTCAAGTTGTGTGTCCATGCGCACCGGATACTCATCAGGCGATCGCAGATCCAGGCATCCGGCCGGCAGTGAGTCAACCGACGCGGACGCCTGTGAACGGATGTCGCTCAAAGGCGGCGGCGTATACACGACCACGCCCTCTTGCAGGATGGGCTGCAGTAACTCATCCCCCTCGTCGGTCCCAATCCCGATCTGTTCATCGTACAGGATGTCGCCTGTGAGTTTTGCTCCTTGGCGCATGCGCCGAACACGGATGAGTCCGGCAAGACTTGCCTTAGCCGGATCTGCGGTACGCTTGGCTCTGGGTTCCCAGTCGCATCCAGGCGCTCGCAGTGCAGATAGCTTATACACGGCGCCCAATGCGGATTGCGGGTGGCCGGTAGACAGGCGTGTTCCGACTCCCCAGATGTCGATCGGCGCGTTCTCGCGCTTCAGTGCGCTGATCACGTGCTCGTCCAGATCGCCGCTCGCCACTATGGCGGTCTCCCGCAGCCCGGCGTCGTTCAGCATGCGCCGCGCGAGACGGCTCCACACCAGCAGATCTCCGGAATCCAACCGGATGCCGGAGAGCCTGTGCCCGGCGCACTGCAGGCGATGTCCAACCTCAATGGCGTGTCGGATCCCTTGCAGGGGGTCATATGTATCAACCAGTAACATGCAATTGTCAGGCGACTGATCGGCCGCAGCCTGAAAGGCGCGCCGTTCATCACCAAACGCCATAACCCAACTGTGTGCGTGCGTCCCTTTGACAGGAATGCCAAACAACTTGCCTGCCAGCAGATTGGAGGTGGAACTGCACCCCCCGATGTACGCTGCCCGGCTGGCTGACACCCCGGCGTCGACTCCCTGCGCGCGGCGTAAGCCGAACTCGGATACGGGATCTCCCTGTGCCGCCAAGCAGATGCGTGCGGCCTTGGTGGCGACCAGCGTGGGCATGTTGATCAGGTTCAGCAGCGGGGTTTCCAAGAGCTGGCAGGCGATCAACGGACCACGCACGCGCAGCAGCGGCTCACGCGGAAACACCACGCAACCCTCAGGGACCGCATCCAGCGTGATGCGCAGCTTCATGCGCTGCAAATACTGCAGGAAGGCGGGGTCGAGCAACCGGTTACCTGCAGGGTCAACGAGCGACTCCAGATAGGTGATGTCAGAGTCCTCAAACCGAAATCCGCGTATGTAGTCGATCACCTGTTGCAGACCGCAACTGATGGTGAAGCCGCCCTCAAACGGGTGGTTCCGGAAGAACAGGGTGAATACCGCCTCATGTTCGGTCATCGCCTGACTCCAATAACCATTGGACATCGTGAGTTGGTAGAGGTCGGTCAACAGGGCCAGTGAACTGCGATCCATCGGGTTCAGACTCATGGGACCTCCGCAGGTCATCGTTATGTACCATGCTAACCGATGTGGTACGTGTCGGCAACCCGTCGCACCGCTATCTACCGGCGCCTGATGCCCGATGCAGGGCGTATGGTATACTACAAAAGATTGTTCCGTTGTCTGGCCATGGCCTGGTTGCTCACTGATGCTCTCGGTTCGGCTGGTTCACTTGTTTCAGGCGCCGAACAGCATCTCACAACCAGGAGTTTCTCTTTTTGAACCATTCCGCTTCGTCGCGTAGCGCGACGCCCCGCACCTATGCCGTGAACGCATCGCATACACCCCGCAATCGCCAACCGGCTCACGCCAAGTCGCCAGACGGGCACGTCCTGCAGGAGACCCGGTGCGCTCAGTGTGGCGCGGTGGCGGTCATTCCGTTTACACCGAAACCCGGGCAGACGATCTATTGCTCTGACTGTCATCGTATCCGGCAGTCGACAGGACCCGTGGGAACCCGCATGAGCCGCCATATCAGTCCTGACCTGGCCGTCCGTCAGGATGGTCCGCAGCAGGCAGTCCAGTCCTTTGATCAGCTGCCGCTGTCCGACACGTTGCAGCGTGCGTTAGCAGATGCCGGTTTTACCACTCCGACCCCGGTACAGGCTGAGGCCATTCCGGTCGCATTACAGGGCCGTGACCTGGTGGGGTCCGCCCAGACGGGTACCGGAAAGACCGTCGCGTTTGTGTTACCCATCCTTCAGCGTCTGCTGGAGATGCCGAAGTCACCCCAGCGTACCCGTGCGATCATCCTGACTCCCACACGGGAGTTAGCCGAACAGATACACATGGTGTTCGGGCAACTGGCCCGATACACCGCCATTCGATCCGCCACCGTGTATGGCGGCGTGGGGATGCGACCGCAGGAACTGGCGCTGCGAGGCAGCGCGAGCGTGATCATCGCCTGTCCCGGGCGTCTTCTCGACCACATCGATCGGGGTAATACACGGCTGGACCGCGTGTCGATGCTCGTGCTGGATGAAGCCGATCAGATGCTGGACATGGGGTTCCTGCCCTCCATACGCCGTATCCTGGCTGAACTTCCAGACGAGCGCCAGAGCATGTTCTTTTCGGCGACCTTTGCCCCGGCGTTGAACACGCTGGCTGAGGAGGCGCTCAACAATCCGGCACGCGTTGCGGTCGACTTGTGCGCGCCGCCGGCTGCGATCTCGCATGCCCTGTATCCCTGCCCGCATCACCTCAAGACCGCGCTGCTGCTGCATCTGCTGGAGCAAGCCGATACGGGATCGGTGCTGGTATTTACCCGCACCAAGCATCGCGCCAGCCGTCTGACGCAGCAGTTGAACGCGGCCGGATACGACGCCGCAGAACTGCACGCCAACCGTTCACAGAGTCAACGCCAGGCCGCGCTGGACAGCTTCCGCACAGGTCGTTGTCAGTTGTTAGTGGCGACGGACATCGCCGCTCGGGGGATCGATGTGGCGAGTGTCTCGCACGTGGTGAACTACGACATTCCGGATACCGCGGATACCTATATCCACCGCGTCGGACGTACAGGGCGGATGGCCCGTGCCGGTGATGCGATCACCTTTATGACGCCGCAGGATCGTGTGCTGGTACGCAGCATCGAGTCCATGATGGGGCAGGGTATCGAACAGAGACGTGTCAACACCTTTGACTACAACGTACCGGTACCGGTGGGTGATGGTTCGGCGCAGCGACCCGATGGCGGCGCCCGACGGACGCGCTCCACAGACGTCATTGACCGCTCGGACCGGCCGGCACACGCCAGCGCATCGGTGCGTCGCCGTACGGGCGGACGGGGCGACCGAAAACTGTGATCGTTGACTGGCGCGGGTGCGACGCACCAGCGCCAGTCGTCAGACAGCATACCTGTACACTACGTGGTATAACGCAACCGTTAGCTCATACCCGTAATACGGGTCGAATGCGGAGGCGTTACGGTGAACCCTTGGGTTGGTAGTGTCTGTCTGGTGACGTTGATCTGCCTCTCTGTCATCACCACAGCGGTTGAATCAGCGCCGCGCTGGCGCATCGGCGAACCGATAGTCACCTACTGGTGTGGCCCCGGTACGACCATGCCTGCGGATCCGTTGACTGCATCGCAGTTGCGGTCGGGCGGCTGGAACCTGGCCTGGACAGACAACGAAGCGGACCTCGACCTGTATCACCGGTACGGACTGCGGGTGATGCTGGTGATCAACACACCGGACGTGGACGATCCGGCTCAGGCTGGTTCATTACTGCAGCGCATCCAACAGGTGCGCTCGCATCCCGCACTCTACGCGTACTATCTGGTGGATGAACCGGGCGCCGGCGCCTTTCCGCGGTTAGGCAGACTGGTGGCGTTCTTGCGGAAGCACGACCCAGCCCATCTGGCGTATATCAACCTGTTGCCCACCTATGCATCGGACGGGCAACTCAACGTTACCGATGATGATGTCGCGCGGGCCAGGGTGGGCTACCCGACGAACTTCGCCGGCGTGGCCACCGATGACTTCACCACCTCCCGTTATGTGGAGCATCTGCGTCAATATGTTCAAGTGGTACAACCCGATCTGATCAGCTATGACCATTATCACTTCTTGAGGCATGGCGATGGGGCTCAGTATTTCCTGAACCTGGGGTTAATCCGCAAGGCCGCGCTCAAGGCCGGCGTCCCATTCCTTAACATCATCCAATCATGCGACTCTCCCGCAGAGGGCTGGCGCGGCCCGGGAGAACACGAAATCCGCTGGTTGACCTATACCTCTCTGGCGTATGGCGCCCAAGGGCTGGCGCACTTTCGGTATGATATCGGTTTTTGGACCAACCCGAAGGACCAGACGACGCTGCAATCCCTGTTCTGGTCGGTGGCCCAGTCGAACCGTGAATTCGTGGCGATTGCGCGCCAGTTGCAGCCGTTGAAGTCACTGGGTGCCTATCACACTGGCGAACTCCCGTTGGGGGCGGAGCCGATGCCGGCGGATTGTGCCTTCCGGCCCGAACCGTCAAAGGCCGGTGTGTTGATCGGGCTGTTCGGTGCACCCCGGGGGCGGGCTACTCATGCCATCGTGGTGAACCTGGACTACCGGCAGTCGCGCCAAATCACCGTGACCGGACCCAAACGCATTGATGTCTATCATCCGGGAACCGACACATGGGTGAGATACCGCGCGTCGGCGCGTATAGAGCTGCTTCTGCCTCCCGGTGGGGGCGTGCTGGTGCGAGAGGGGCGCTAATACGCGCCGTTCCGTAGATCCCACCGCCGCTGATGCCTGATTCACCCGGTCCGGAAGGACAGTCGCGCGGAGATGCCGAACTATGAATAATAGTGATCCCGCAGGAGGTGGAGATGGGTGAGCCGATCTATGTAGGTCGCGGTCAATGGGAACAGCTGCTGCTTCCGGCTATGGCGAACCGCCATGGTTTAATAGCCGGGGCGACAGGAACCGGTAAAACAGTGACCTTGCAGGTGCTGGCAGAGCAGTTCAGCCGGCTCGGTGTGCCGGTATTCGCCGCCGATATTAAGGGTGACTTGTCCGGCATCAGCCAGCCTGGTGTGGCCGGCGACCGCATCTTGCAACGTTTAATGACCCTGGGACGCGGTCCGTTTACCCCAAGCGGTTGCCCCGTGGTCTGCTGGGATCTATACGGTCAACAGGGGCATCCGGTCCGTACGACGGTGTCAGAGATGGGACCGTTGTTGATGGCGCGCATCCTGGGGTTGAACGACGTTCAGACAGGCGTGCTGGCTCTGACGTTCCAGATCGCCGACGACAACGGACTGCTGCTGCTGGATCTGAAGGATCTGCAAGCGATGCTGCGCCATGTGGGGGAGCATGCCCGCGAGTATACCACCGCGTATGGCAACATCTCCGCAGCCAGTATCGGCGCGATTCAGCGCGGGCTGCTGCAATTGGAGCAGCAGGGCGGAGCGAGTCTCCTGGGAGAACCCGCCCTGAACCTGTTGGATTTTATACAAACAGACGCGGCGGGACAGGGTGTGATCAACCTGCTGTCCGCTGACACACTGATGCAGGCCCCTAAGCTCTACTCGACGTTTCTGTTGTGGCTGCTGTCGGAGTTGTTCGAAGCGCTTCCTGAAGTGGGTGACGTCGAAAAACCCCGACTGGTGTTTTTCTTTGACGAAGCGCACCTGCTGTTCAAGGACTGCCCGAAGGCGCTGCTCGACCGCATCGAGCAGGTGGTGCGCCTGGTGCGGTCCAAAGGTGTGGGGATCTACTTCGTTACCCAGAACCCGCTTGACATTCCTGACACGGTGCTGGGGCAGTTGGGCAACCGCATACAACACGCTTTGCGTGCCTATACCCCGCGTGATCAGAAGGCGGTGACAGCAGCCGCTCAGACATTCCGCGCCAATGCAGACCTGAACGTGGAGCGCGCGATCATCGAGCTGGGAGTGGGTGAGGCGTTGGTGTCGCTGCTGGATCCGCAGGGTGTTCCCGGCATGGCGGATCGGACACTGATCTGCCCGCCTTCCAGCCAGATTGGTCCCATCTCAGACGTCCAGCGACAGGTGTTGATTGAAACCTCGGCAGTGTATGGTTATTACGAGGCGGCAGTGGACCGCGAGTCGGCTTACGAGATACTGACGCAACGGGCCGAACGGGACGCCGCCCGGCAAGCCCAGGAACTGGCGGAGGAAGCGGCGCGGCGCGACGCGGCGCGTCAGGCTGCTCAACGCCGCACGCCAACTACGCGGACAACATCAACAACGCGCAGTGAAACGACGCGACCGCGCACGATAACCAGCCGCGAGACCCCCATTGAAGCGCTCACCAAGAGCGCCGCCCGATCGATCGGCAGTCAGGTCGGACGGCAACTGGTCCGCGGGTTACTCGGTACGTTGCTGGGCGGACGCAGGTAGCCGAGACAGCATCTGCGTGTCGCTGGCCATTGATCTGCGCGGCCTTCGCCTGTGAGGTGTTCCATGTCGGCCATACATGAACTCTGGTACCGTCATCCTGCAAGGATGTTCACCGAAGCGCTTCCTTTGGGAAACGGTCGTATCGGCGCCATGGTGTTTGGCGGTGTGGAATCGGAACGGATCATCCTAAACGAAAGCTCTATGTGGTCCGGGTCCAAACAGGATGCAGACCGTCCCGACGCGTATCGGGTGCTGAGCGAGATCCGCCGTTTGCTGTGTGAAGGGCGTAACGGTGAAGCTGAGCAGTTAGTGAACGCGACATTTACGTGCGCCGGGGCCGGGTCAGGCCATGGTAATGGCGCGAATACACCGTTCGGCTGTTATCAGACGTTGGGCAATCTGCGCCTGTCGATGCATACCGATTCGGACGGGCCTGCCAGTGACTACAAACGCTGGTTGGACATGCAGACGGCCACGGCCCACGTGACCTATGGGTGTCACGGTGTCCAGTACCACCGTGAGCATTTTGTCAGCGCCCCGGACCAGGTGTTTGTCAGCCGGTTCAGCGCTAACCGTCCCGGCTCCATCTCGCTGTCGGTCAGCCTCGACCGACCGGAGAGGTCGGTCACCCAAGTCGGAGTGGACGGCGATCTGCTGATGCACGGTGCGCTCAGCGACGGCCGTGGCGGAGAGGGCATACGGTACGTCGCGCGTGTGCGGGTGATCTGTAAAGGTGGAGCGGTTACGCGGGGATCGGATCGGTTAACGGTTCATGGCGCTGATGAGGTGCTGATACTGCTCGCTGCGGCGACGAACTACCGAGGTTTCGCAGGACGTCAACTGGCCGATGCGCAAGCCGCCGCGTTAACCGACATCGGAAAGGCCGCCCGTAAACCGTATACGTTGCTGCAGAAAGACCATCTGGCCGACTACCAACCGTTATACCACCGGGTTGTGCTGGATCTGCCGGCCACAACAAACAGCGCGCTGCCAACAGATGAACGTCTGGCGGGTTTGCAAAGCGGCGCGGAGGACCCGGCGTTGGCGGCGTTATACCTGCACTTCGGCCGGTATCTGCTCATCAGTTCGTCGCGTCCCGGTGGGTTGCCGGCTAACCTGCAGGGAATCTGGGCTGAGGAGATTCAGACACCTTGGAATGGTGACTGGCACCTGGACATCAATGTACAGATGAACTATTGGCCTGCCGAGGTGTGTAATCTATCCGACCTGCACGAACCGATGCATCAGTTGATCGCGTCGCTTGTGGAACCAGGCAAAAAGACGGCGCGCGCCTATTACAACGCCCGCGGATGGGTGGCTCATGTGATCACGAACCCCTGGGGGTTCACATCTCCGGGTGAGTCGGCTGCCTGGGGCGCCACGATCAGCGGTTCCGCATGGCTGTGCCAACACCTGTGGGAGCACTACGCGTTTACCCGCAACCTGAAGTTTCTGCGCTGGGCGTATCCGATCCTGAAGGAATCGGCGTTGTTCTACCTGGATAACCTGATTGAGGAGCCCAAGCGGCGATGGCTGGTCACCGGCCCATCGAATTCGCCTGAGAACGCCTTTCAACTTCCCGATGGCCAGACGGTTCACGTCTGTTTGGGACCTTCGGTCGACATGCAACTGCTACGTGAGCTGTTCGCTAACACGGCTGCCGCTGCGGAGCTGCTGGAGACGGATGCACCGTTACGGCATCAGCTGAAGCAGGCGCGGGATCGACTGGCGCCCAATCAGATCGGACCAGATGGACGTCTGCAGGAGTGGCTGGAACCCTATCCAGAGCCGGAACCGACGCACCGTCACACATCGCATCTGTACGGCCTCTTCCCCGGGTATGAGATCACGCGCCATGGCGCGCCTGATCTGGCTGCGGCCTGCAGGGCTTCGTTGGAACGCCGCGGTGACAACAGCACCGGATGGGCGCTGGCCTGGCGTCTCTGCATGTGGGCCCGCTTGGGTGATGGTGACCGAGCATACCGGCTGTTGACTCGGCTGCTCCGGCCGCTTATCCATAGCGGTGACGGTATGTCGTATGGCGGTGAGGGGAGCGGCACACTGCCGAACCTGTTCTGTTCCCATCCGCCGTTCCAGATCGACGGAAACTTCGGGGGGTGTGCGGGCATTGCGGAGATGCTGGTTCAAAGCCACACGGGTGAGATTGAACTGCTTCCAGCGCTGCCATCCCATTGGACATCCGGATCGGTGAAAGGGTTGTGCGCTCGGGGAGGGCATCAAGTGGACTGTGAATGGGCCGATGGTCGGGTGACCCGATTCCGCATCGCGTCCCGATTTCCCCAACCGATAACGGTCCTTGTGAATGGACAGCGCCAGCAGGTGCGGCCGGAACCGCTGGGAGCGAAACGGTAACGGTCACCGGAGATGATTGCGGATCACCTCCGGTGACGCGTCATGTGTTATGAGGCGCGGACCACGTCTTCGCGCTCTCGGAAGTACCGCGCTGTCTGGCCGACCAGATGGTTCAACGCGTCCGGATCGGGCTTGCCGTTCATGGCGGGATAGGGATCACCGCCAGGGCCCAACGGCTCCGGCGTGACGTAACAGCCTGGCTGGTTATAACCAATGAGATACAGCGCCATGATCAGCGTGTCCACGTCCAGTGACCCTTCGCCCAATGCGCACCGGTTGCTGTCGGCGATATGCAGGTTGGTCAACATCGGTCCGGCCTGCAGCACCGCCTCGCCAATGTGCGATTCCTCGCTCTGCATATGGTAGACGTCGCCGTTGATATGCGCGACGCCGGGATGGGACACCGCTTGGATGTAGCGCTGCGCGTCCGCCACGGTATGGCAGAAGCTGACCTCGGCCGAGCGGATCGGTTCGATAGCCGCTCGAATGCCTGTTTCCGTGAATCGGTCAGCTACCAGCCGCAACGTTTCCACACTGCGGTCGAACTCGGTGTCGTCATACGCTTGCGGACGGCCGACCGCACCGGGGACCACCAGGATATAACCGCCGTTTACGGCCGCCGTGAAGTCGATCTCGCGCTTCAAATAGTCCACGGCTGCCTGGCGGGACAGCGGGCGGTTGCTTGACAGGTCGTTGTCGGCGGAAAACATCCCGCAGATACCGGCCACTTCGACGCCATGGTCTGCGAGGATGACGCGGGTCTCCTCCGGACGGTATCCCAAGTCAGGACCGTAGTGGTTGCCATGCAGCTCAATGAAGCGGATGTCATGAGCGGCAAGCCGAGCCACCGAGTGCGCCAGCGGCTCCATGCCAAACCCCCAGTTGCTCCAGCTGAGGTTCAACCGCTGCTGCAGTCTCTCCGGTTGTGTCCGTTTGAACTCACCAAAACGGCTTCGAATGGCCTGGTTCTTTGCCTCGAAGTGTTGAAGACTCATCTGTTACTCCTGTCCGGAATGGTTGATTGATCGATCTGCGGGTCGTGTACGGTCCCATTGAACGATCACGCGTCGCATGATCGTCCTAAAACAGTTCGCGAGATGCGTCCTGCGCCTGCACGCGTAGTTACGCCGTTATAACGCACGCATCCTGCAGTTCCGATCGTCCGTTCTGGTCTACCTCCGTATGTCAGGCGCATCAGCCGGTGCATCGGGCATGCCAGGTCCACCCATTCCGGGCATCTGATCGGGAGGGCCAGGCATGGGCATCGGCTCCATGAATGGCGGGCGCGGCTGGGACAGTATCATCTGCAGCCGTCTTAACTGTTCGGCGCTGAGAATGCTGCGGATCTGCTGCCATGCCTCCAACTGGGTATTGACCAGCGCCGTTTCCGCTTTCTGTGACGCCAGCGCCGCTTCCCGAATACGGGCGGGAGTGACTCCCTTGTCGAACTGCACAGAGCGCAGCGCCTCGGATGTTTTGGCCGCTGTCTGCCGTATCGGCCGGATAGCCTTCTCGACGGTCAGCATCAGGTCCATGAGCCGGTTGATCTGCTCTTCTGACAATCGCAGCGGCTGGGCGAACGCCTCCGGCCACTGCAGTGGCGGTAGTGATGTGGAGATCGCCGCGCTGACGGGCGGGGGCATCATCGGTGCGGTTCGCTCGTGCGGCATCATGCCGGGACCGCCGGGATAACCGCCTGGTTCCGGCGGCATCTGTTGATTGGCGTAGGCGATCGATGCGGACATCAACGCCAGCAGCCCAATCAACCAGTATGGGTTCAGACGAGACTGTGCCATGGCCCTTCTCCTAAGTCGAAGCTTGGCCGGTGCGTACGTGCGACTGGCCAATGTGGACTCAGTATACATCACAATCTGCCGGCTGCCGCATGGGCTACGCGGATCAGGGCGCCTGAGACGGCCGGCGTCCTGTTGATGAAGAGGTGGGCGGACCGGGCGTGTTCGTATCGGGCTCAGACATCTGTCCAGGCGCCATGCTGGGAGGCGGCTGGACACCCGGTGGGGGCATCGGTGGAAGAACAGGCGATGAATCGCCAGGCAAGGAGAGTCCCGGTGCAAATCCCGATCGGCCCGGAAAGCCGCCGCCTGGAGCCGTACCTGGTAGTACCTTCCAACCGTGTTGCAGGGCTCCGGGTGGAAAGTTGGGCGCCAGATGCGGTTGATCGGGATGCAGCGGCACAAGCGCGCTTGGTGACGTGTTGATTCGCTTGTTCTGCAGTTGTTCTTTTGTTAGGACCTTGCGGATCTCATTCCATATCTCTACCTGTTCGGTTACCAGACGGTGTTCGGCATCGGTTGCGGTACGGGCCAGCTGTTTCAGTTGGCTTGGGGAGGCCGACGGATCCCGCATACTGAGGCGGAGCGTCAGTAACGCCGTGACGGCTTGTTGTCTGGATGCGAACAGCTTGGATTCGGCCCTGCCAAGTATCGCCTGCAAGCGGTCCTTCTGATCCGGGGTAATACCCAACGTATTGATAACTGAGGGATCCAGCAGCCACTGGGGTACATTGGTCACTACGACCGGACTGAGGAAGTCGGGTTCAGAGATCACAATGTTGGTCTTGTCTTTGGCCAGATAGACTGCCGCCACGATGATCAGCGCATACACCGCAGGACGCAACTGGACAAACAGCGGCATGCGCTGAGGCAAAAGCTTCATGGTAATCCCTCCAGTCAGATAACGGTCACGTAGACGCAGTACACCTGACGTCTTGCGGCTTTAGTGACAATCATACCTGACTGGAGGTTAGGGCTCCAGAGGATCCGTCTGCTGCGTACTATCTCTGCGGTTTGGGCAGGCGGTTACCGGTTTTGTCCAGGGGCGGCGTTTCGGCCCCGCTGTCCTCCCATACCGCCACCCATGCCAGGCATCATCGGGCGGCCCTGCATGGGGGTGTTCAGTGTTTGCGTAAGTGCTGCCAGTTGGTCAGCCGTAAGGATATTGCGGATGGACGCCCAGTTCTGCATGTTATGTGCGATCAGCGCGTCATCGGCCTTACGAGCCGCCGCGAGCAGCGTCCGCAACTGAGCGGCGCTGGTCTTTTTGTCCATCAGCGCATCACGCAGCGCTTTCGATGACTTAGCGGAGGCTTCCATCAGTGCGCGCACCTTGGGTGCGTCCGGCTGAAGCGCCGTCTGCAGTTTCTTCAGCTGGTCGCTGCTGAGCTTCCATTCGCTTGCCATACGCTCAAACAAGCGGTATGGCGGGGTGGAGACGGCCATGGTGGGTGAGGCCATCATCATCATACCGGGCTGGCGCCCGCCTGGGCCGGGCTGACCGCCGGGACGTCCCATACCGCCGGGCCCTCCTGGAGGCGGTCCCATCTGTGCGTACGCCGTCACGGCTGCCAGAAGTGCAACGCTCAACGCGCTGCTGACTGCTAAGTATTTCATGCTACACCTCCCAGTGTGTACATCGTTCGCATCCTGTCGCCGGTCAAAGGGGATAGACGTACATGAAGCGCAGTGGTTGCATGGTACGCCTGCCGGTTACTCATATCGCAGGGCGACAATCGGGTCCAACTGAGCCGCTTTCCGAGCGGGATAGTACCCGAAGAGCACTCCGACCAACGCCGAAAACGTGAATGACAGCACCACCGAACCGACGGACACCGTGGTGACCATGCCGGTTGCGACGGTGAATGCCGTGGAGAGGCCGACTCCCAGCAGGATGCCTGTGATCCCGCCGATGAGCGAGAGCGTCATGGCCTCGATCAGAAACTGTGTCTGTATGTCACAACGCCGCGCACCCAGCGCCTTGCGCAATCCGATCTCCCGGGTGCGTTCCGTTACCGACACCAGCATTATGTTCATCACGCCGATACCGCCTACCAGCAGCGATACACTGGCGATTCCACCCAGCAACAGACTGAACATCTGGGACGCATCATTCGCCATCTCCATCACTTCCGCTTGACTGCGTATGACGAAGTCATCGGTGTCAGCGGACGCCAACCGGTGCCTTCTGCGAAGCAGACGGGTGATCTGCGATGTCGCCCGATCCATGGAGTCCATCGATCGGGTCTGCACACTGATGCTGTGTATGTTCTGCAATCCGAACAGCCGCCGCATGGCGGTTGTCACCGGTGTGATGATCACATCGTCCTGATCACCGAAACCTCCGGTTCCTTTTGATGCCAGCACACCGACCACTTCGCATTGAACACCCCGGATGGCGATCATGTGGCCAACCGGAGACGTATCACCGAACAGATCCTTGGCAGTGGTAGAACCCAGAACGACCACTTTGCGCACACCGCGCACATCGCGATCGCGGAATGCACGCCCTGAGGCTAGCTTGTAGTTTCGTATCTGGAAGTACGCGGGAGCAGCGCCGATGACTGAGGTGCTTGTGTTCGCGTTGCGGAACTTGACCTGTGCATTGCCGCGTACTTCCGGCGACGTGCGCAGCACCGCGGTACACCGGTCGGCGATGGCCGCCGCGTCATCCAGCGTCAGCGTATCCATACTTCCGAAGCCGCCGCGCACAGCACCGGAGCGCGCCTGACCGGACATGACCGTCAGCACGTTGGTTCCCATTCCCTGTATGTTTGTCATCATGCGGGTTCGGGTCCCGTCCGCAAGGGAGAGCATGGCGATCACCGAGGCTACGCCGATCACAATACCCAGCATGGTCAACGCAGATCGAACCTTGTTGCTCAACAGGCCTTCCAGCGCAATGGTCAGGCTTTCCCGTACGTTCATAGCGACACCTCCTGCGGCGCTCCTGCCAGCATCGGGGCGGCCTCTGGCGTGATGGTGCTTGCGGTGTCAGATACGATACGCCCGTCCCGGAACCGAATGATGCGTTGTGCGTGACGGGCGATGTCTTCCTCGTGGGTGACAATCACAATGGTCTTGCCTTGTTCATGCAGCTGATGGAACAGCGCCATGATCTCTTCACTGGTATGAGTGTCGAGATTTCCTGTGGGTTCGTCTCCCAGGATGAGAAGCGGGTCAGTGACCAGCGCACGGGCGATGGCTACGCGTTGCTGCTGCCCGCCGGAGAGTTCTGTAGGCGTATGGTTCAAGCGGTGCGCCAATCCCACGCATTCCAGCGCCTGGCGTGCACGCGCTTCGGCGTCTGTCGCCTGCAGGTTGTACAGTAATGGCAGCATCACCTGGCGCAGCACCTGCC
>CAZHSN010000017.1:13937-33848 GCA_964535125.1 uncultured bacterium | reverse complement strand
CCCAGAAACACAGATCAACCAGCGCATGGCCCAGCGAAAGCTGTCGAAACCGGCCCGTTGCTCCATCCAGCGTCACATCCGGGAACCGCATATTATGCAGCACCAGCATGACTTGCACCAAAGGCGTGTACGCCGTACTGCGGTCGATATCCAACCCGTCGATGATCTGTTCATACGGTACATGCTGCCGATCGAATGCTGCGGCGGCTTCAGCGTTTACCTTCCGGACGAACTGAGCGAACGGCTCCTCCGGTTGCACTCGATTGCGCAACGGAAGCGTATTGACAAACAAGCCCATCAGGCGCTGGAGATCGGGATGTGCCCGTGCCGCTGCGAACGTGCCGATGGTGACATCATCCTCACCGCTCCATCGCCAGACTACGGTCTGCAGACAGGCAAGCAGCCAGGCGAACAACGTACAGCCTGCGTCTTTGGCCGCCTGACGCAGCCGCTGCGCACTGGCGCCCGAGACCGACCGCTCGACAATGCCGGATCGCCCGGTGAACACCGGAGGACGCGGCCAATCCAGAGGCAGGTTAAGCAGCGAGGGTGCGCCCCGCAGCCGATCTGTCCACCAGTCGAGATCCTCGTCGACCGGCTGATCGGCTTGCCATGCCGCATAGTCCAGCAGTGTGCAGGCAGGAACCAGCGCCTCAGCTCGGGGATCACCGTACAGACGCGTCAGTTCGCTGGCCAGCAGTCCGGCGCTCCAGCCGTCAAACACGATGTGGTGCAAAACCACGATCAGCACCGCCCCCTGCTCCGCTGTACAGATCGCAGCCCGCCATAGAGGGGCGCGGTCAAGCACAAACGGCGTTTCGGCATAGGCTTTCAGCGTGCGCTCAAGTGCGTTTGAAGCCTCTTCATCCGGCAACAGAGTGACCGGAAGCATGTCGACCGTGACCGGCACGTGCTCCAACACCTGCTGTATGGGCTGTCCGGCGACCATCGTAAAGCGCGTACGCAGTGCAGGCTGCGCCTGCACAACCCGATGCAAAGCTCGCTGCAGCCGGTTCCTGTCAGGTATACGGTCAAACCGCCAGGTGAGGGCGATGTGGTACGCCGCACTGGAACCGTCGAGTTGAAGCAGAAACCACTGACGCCGCTGTGACGCCGACAACCCCCCGGTGCGCTGATCATCCAGCGTCGGAATGTGTTCAGGCATCCCGCGTCGGCCTGGGCGGATCATTGGGGCCATGTCGATGGGCCGGCCCGGCGACACAAACAGACTGGGCGCTACGGTCAGACCGATCAGGTGACTGGCCGCCGCAGCAGCCTCCACTGCGGTAAGCGAACTGCCTCCCAGTTCCAGAAAGTGGTCCGTCACCCGTACATTACGGATTCTGAGCGTCTCTTCGATCGCATGCACCAACGCCCGTTCGATACCCGCGCCCGCGTCTGGACCTTGGTCGCCGGTGAGCGGCTCCTGATCGGCCATCTGCAACAGCGCGCCGCGGTCAATCTTGCCATGGGCTGTCACAGGCCATGCGTCTATCTGTCTCAGTTTGGATGGCGTGGCGGCGGGCGTCAGGCGTTCATGCAGCCAGGCAGCCAGTTTATCTCCGGCAACCGGTCCATCGGCTATATACCATCCGGCCAGATAGGTCTCACCGGACCGCTCGACAGGCATCACGACGGCATCGCGAATACCCGGATAGGACCGGATAACCGCTTCGGATTCGCCCGGTTCGACGCGTTGCCCCCGAATTTTGACCTGGCGGTCGCGGCGTCCCACAAAACGCAGCAGACCATCGGCGGTGCGTTCCACCACATCGCCTGTCCGGTAATAACGCCGCTCCACGCCGTCGCCCAGGTCGGCTGAGATAAACCGTTCTGCCGTCAAGTCGGGATCATTCCAGTATCCCAGCGCCACCCCAGGACCCGAGACCCATAGTTCGGCCCGATGCGGTCCGGAGAACGAGGCGCCCTGATCATCGACCAGAGCGATCCGGCTCCACTGTACGGGATGGCCGATAGGCGCCGTTGTGACCGCTTCGCCGCCCTCTCGTGGTACGCGGAACAGCGTGCAGCAGATCGTTGCCTCTGTGGGACCATACCCGTTGATGATCTGCATGTCCGGCGCCAGCGTCAGCAATCGCTGCAGCAATCCCAGCGGGATTGGCTCGACGCCAACGAGCAGTCGACGCAGCGAACAGACGGCTCCCGCCTCCAGCACGTTGCGCAGATCATTTACCATCATCGGGGCGACATAGGCGGCCTGTATACGCTGATCACACAACCACTGCGCGTAGGCGCGTCCATCCGACTGTACGGAGGGCGAAGGTGCAATCAACTCGCCTCCGCTCAGCCAGGCGGCCCACATCTCATAGACGCTGACGTCAAATGTCGGGTTGGTCCACCAACTCCATCGCTGCTGTCCTGAAACGGGAGCAAGCTGCTGCATCTCCTCCAACAACAGCGGCACGCCGCGGTGCGGCACGACAACCCCCTTGGGTGTTCCCGTGCTGCCGGACGTATAGATCACATAGGCGGGCGCATCAGGAGACACCATAACCGGCGGCGGGGTGTCAGCGGTGTCAGACGCCTCTGCACGCAGTCGTACCATGCGTTCCGCGGAAACCCCGGGCGCTTCGCCGGTCATGCTCAATACGGGTCCGTTAAGGTCGGCGAGACAACGCGTGATGCGTTGTACCGGCCAACGGGGATCAACCGGCGCCCAAGGCATTCCGGATCGTAATGCTGCCAGCACACCAGCGGCAAACCACCGCCCCTTCTCGGCGAATACGGCGACAGGCCCTTCCGGCACCGCACCCCGGCGGAGAGCAGCATGCAATGAGGCTGCCGCACCGTCCAACTCGGTGTAGGTCCATGTGCCGTCCGTATCGGTCACCGCTGGCGCATCCGGGAAGCGGCGGGCAGTCAGCGTGAACAGCGCTGACAAAGACTCATTCGTTGTCAAGGGGTCCCTCGCAGCCGGATCCATGTGTCGCCAAACACCCTATGATCCACCCGCTCAGCGCCCCCCCATGCCAGACAGTTTAATCCCTTCCACGAAATAGCGCTGGTTCACCAGGAATACGGCCAGAACCGGTATCATCGCCATTAGGGAAACGGCCATCAACTGGGTGTAGTTCGTGTCATACATACCGATGAAGACGCGCAAGCCCACCGGCAGTGTCCGCAGTTCCTCCGTCACGGTAACAACCAGCGGCCACATGTAACTACCCCAAGCGCCCATGAACGTAAACGTCGTCAGGGTGGCCAACGCCGGTTTTGCCAGCGGCAACGTCACCTGCAGCCATATGCCCATATGTCCCAAGCCATCCAGCCGTGCGGCCTCTTCCAGTTCCCGCGGTTGTGACATAAAGAACTGACGGAGCATAAACGTGCCGTACGCGCTGAACATGCCGGGCAGGATTAACGCCGAGTAGCTGTTGATCAGCCCCACGCTGCGCAGCATAACGAACAACGGGATGATCGTCACCGATGGCGGGATCATCATGGTCGCCAAATAGGCCAGAAACAGCTTGTCCCGTGCGGGGAAGTTCAATCTGGCGAACGCATACGCCGCCAAAGCGCTGGTGGTGACCTGTCCAAACGTGGCCACAACCGCCACAAAGATGCTGTTGGCAAACAGACGCGGCAGGTTGGTGGCGTTCCACGCATCCGGATAGTTACCCCACCAGGCGCGGATCTTCTCGCCATTCACCACGGTGTCGGTCCAGCTCAAATGTTTGGGCCACCAGTCGATACCAACGGTGCTGGTGAACACCTCTGACGGCTGCTTGATGGATGTCAGCAACATCCAGACAAACGGCAGCAGCATACTGACAGCTCCGAACAGCAGTAGTACGTGTGTGCCGGCGTTCAACCAGCGTCGTCGATCAGTCATAATGCACCACCCGTCCGCCCAGTCGCCAGGTCAGCAGCGTCAACAGCAGCACCACCGCGAACACAAACCAGGCGATGGTGGACGCATACCCCATGTTGAACTTCTCAAAGGCTGTGGTATAGAGGTAATACTCGATGGTGGTGGTGCTTCCCGCAGGCCCGCCACCGGTCATCACGTTGGCGGTGACGAATCCGCCCTGGAAACCGCCAATGATGCCCATGATCAGGATGAAGAAGGTGGTCGGGCTGATATTCGGCCACGTGACATTCCAGAACTTGGCCCAAGAGCCTGCACCGTCCAGTTCCGCAGCTTCATACTGCGAACGCGGCACCTCTTGGAGCGCTGCGAGATACAGCAACGTGTTGACTCCGCCGAGTCCGCCCCACAACCCCATCAGGATCAGTGCCGGTTTCGCCCAGGACACTGTACCCAGCCAGTCCGGTGGTTCCGTGAGAAACGCGTTGATTGAGCCATAGATCAGGTTCCACTGACTCAGTAACCCGATGGCCAATAACACCGCCGCTCCAGTGATCAAACGGCCGGGAAGCTGATCGGGTAACGGCAGACGCATGGCGACCAGCACTCGGTCAATCAGTGCGACCGCCAACGCGATCACCGCAAGCAGAAGCACCCAAGCCAATGCAATACATAGCAGAGTGACCACAGACCCGCTGATCGAGTTGCTGAACAGACTGGCTCCAGCCGAGCGCAGCAGCTTGTTGACCAATCCCACTTCGGCGTTGTACAGGTACTTCCAGAGGATCAGCAGCGCGACACCGGAACAGATGGTGGGGATGAAGTAGATCGTGCGGTAGATAACCATGCCGCGCAGTTTCTGGTTCATGAGCAGCGCCATGCATAAACTGCCCGCAATTCCCAGCGGAACCGCCATCAGCAGGAAGATGGTGTTGCCCAGATACTGCCAGAAGAACGGATCGTTAGGCACCCATCCGGAAGCCGACCGCGTAAACCCAAGCAGATCAACGAAATTCGACACGCCAACCCACTCGGGGGTCTTGAAAATGTTCCAGTGCATGAACGCCATGGCCAGTGAGAACACCACAGGCAGCGAGGTAAACAGCAGGAAACCCAAAAAGTTGGGCAGCAGGAAACCCATGGCGGCCAGTGTCTCTCGGCGCTGAAGAGCGTGCCTGGTGGTCTTGGTCGACACGTCAGCTCACCTCAGTCCAGAAAGTTCGGGTTGCGTATGTTGCGATCTATGATCTCGTTGATCCTCCGGGCTATCCGTTTACATGCGTCTTCCGCCGACTGCTCCTTGAGCCACATGCGGTCCATTTCCATGGCGACAATCGAACCGACATCCACGGCATTTATAAACGGAGAGTACTGATGCGCCCGGGCGAACTTCATCTCGTCCAGCCATGCCTGGTTGTTGGTCTCGCTGGGATATTCGGGGTTGAACTGAAACGCCTTCAACACTTCGGGATCCCGGCTGGACGGCAGCCCGTCGCCGTAGTTGGCGATCAACGTCTGGTTATCCCGATCCAGCAAATGGCGGATAAACCGGATCGCTGCGTCTCTATTCCTGCATGACTTCGGAATCACATAGCACTTGCTGTAGAGCGGCGTCACACGCTCCACCCCATGCGGAACGCTGACCACATCCCACTCGAGTTGCTTCTGCTTGCGGAACTGGATGATCATATGGCGCCCCGAGATCACCATAGCCACTTTGCCGGCAGCGAACAGCAGCAGATCGCCGCCCCACGCACCCGTTGGCGCCATGCTCTTGGACTCGCTGGCGGTAGGGATCACCTTGTGCTTCAGCCGCATATCCGCCCAGAACCGAATGGCGCGCATCGCCTCGGGCGTATCCATCAGGCATCGGCGTCCGTCGTCGCTGAACATCCGGGCGCCGGTCATCCACAGCATCATCTGGTAGTCGTAGTCAGCTATGTACAACCCCTTTTGCACAATCACCTGCCGCCCGCCTACGTTCTGGTATTTGGTCAACTGCTGGGCCGCTCGCAGACAGTCATCCCATGTCCACCCGGTTTTGGGGTATGGGATGCCTGCTTCACGAAACAGTTTGCGGTTGTAGAACAACATCCAGGGGGCGACGTTCTCCGGAATACCGACGATTTTACCTTCAGCCCGGACATACGGATCCAGCGCGGGATACAGCTGTTCTATGGGGATACCGTACTTTCGGATATACGGTGTCAGATCAAGCAAAACATCGTTGCGCGCCAGTTGCCGTAGAAACTGGGGGTCGTACACCGCCATCACATCCGGCGGCTCGCCTCCGGCGATCTGGGTCAGCATCCGCTGAGCAGACGCATCCGGGTCGTTGATGACTTTGATCCCGGGGTTCTTCTTCTCGAACAGTTCGATACAGACTTCACGCACCGGGTTCGGGTCGACACACCAGCGGATCACGGTGCGGCCGCCGGCATCCGGTTTACTGGTGCGGACAAGCCACACCCCGGTGAATGCCACCAGCAGCGCCAGTGCGCCGTAGAGAAACCAACGCCATATCAGCAATCTGGTGTTGTCCGTACCCAATCACCTCACCCCTGCAGCCGATCGGTGACCTTGCGCCGACAGGCGGTCACGTCGTAATACTATTCTATGTCACCGCATACACCCCGCGCCAATCACCTGTGCACAACCAGACGATAACCATTGACAAAACAGACTATGAATCACGGTAATACGCAACCATATCGTCACGAGCGCTGGAACCCGGTGACCGGCTGCTCACCGGTCAGCGCCGGATGCGATCACTGCTACGCACGCCGGATCGCCCTGCGGCTGCAGGCACAGGGAGTGACGCGATACGCACATGGATTCCAGGTCACCCTGCATGAAGATCTGATACCGCGGCCCCTTCACTGGCGCAAACCCCGCGACGTGTTCGTGAATTCGATGTCCGACCTGTTTCATCCCCTGGTGCCCATCCCGTTTCTGCAACGGGTCTTCGCGGTGATGCATCAGTGTCCCCATCATCGGTTCATGATCATCACCAAACGGGCCGACCGCCTGCCGTTGATCACCGCGGCGGTGCGTTGGCCAGGCAACGTACGGTTGGGCGTCACGGTTGAGAACCAACACGCCGTCGACCGCATAGCCTTTCTGCGTGCAACCCCTGCAGCGTACCGGTTTCTCTGCTGCGAACCCTTACTGGGACCAATCCCGTCTATGGATCTGACCGGTATTCATCATGTCATCGTGGGAGGTGAAACGGGCCCCAACGCCCGTCCCATGCACCCCGTATGGGTTGATGGCATTCGAGAGCAGTGCATACAGACAGGAACGCGCTTCTCCCTGCGGCGGTGGCTGACCGGAGCGGCAACCCCGGATCTGCCGTCACCCAATGAGCCTGACCAACTCGGGTTCCCACCCGGCGAACCGCCGAATCTGTTCACGTCCACGGAAACCTGATCCGAGGTTTGCGCATCCGTTTGTCGCATGCGTACGTGACGGCTATACTGACAACGAGTGAGCTTTGGCTGCATGAGGAGGAACACATGCTGGATCTTGCGCGACGTGCGGTCGATATGGCAACCAGTGCGGGCGCTCAGTACGCTGAGGCGCGCATCATGTCGTCGCGATCTCAGTACATCACTGCGATCGACCGCCGGATCGATTCGCTCACTGAGACCGAAGATATCGGTATCGGTATCCGCGTGCTGGCTGATGGCGCCTGGGGATTTGCCGCGACACGTCATCTCGATGAGGATGCGATACGCTCCGCGGCTAACCAGGCGGTGGAACTGGCCCGAGCGGTAGCGCCGTACATGACCCCGCCGGTAACGTTGGCTTCGGCACAGCCCGGCGAGATCACGTATGTATCTCAGCGTGACATCGACCCGTTCAGCGTACCCACTGCAGACAAGACGGAGTTGCTGCTGGCCATCAACGGACGCCTGTTCAACACGCCGGGCATTCGGAAAGCGCGCAGTTGGATGCGGTTCGTACATGAGCGCCGATGGCTGGCCACCAACGAAGGGTTCCAAGGCCACAACGACCTGCTGTTCACCGACCATGGCTGCATGGCCATCGCTATTGACGAACAGGACGCCCGAACGCGCACAAGCCATCCGCCGATTCTGGCGCGCGGTTACGAGGTAGTCCGCAATGCCGCGTTATTAGACGACGCACAACGTGTCGCCGAACAGGCGGTGGAACATCTGAAGGCCCCTGCAGCAGAGGCGGGCGTAATGGATCTGGTGCTTGATCCGTTGAACTTGGCGCTCACGATGCATGAATCCGTTGGACACCCGACCGAGTTGGATCGGGCGCTGGGATTTGAGATTTCGCTGGCAGGCGGCAGTTTCGCCACACCGGATAAGCTGAACCGGTTGCAGTACGGCTCTGAACTGGTGAACTTTGTGGCCGACACCACGCTGCCTGACGGGCTGGCCACTACGGGTTTCGACGACGAAGGAACGCCCTGCCAACGCTGGATGATCGTGGAAAACGGCATATTCCGGGGTTACAGCACCAACAGAGCGTCCGCTGCAATGACCGGCATGCCGCATAGTGTGGGAAGCAGTCGGGCAGATCATTGGGCGTCACCCCCCATTGTGCGCATTCCCAACCTCAGCCTGATGCCCGGACAGACGCCCTGTACGCTGGATGATTTGATCGCTGGAGTAGACGACGGATATTACATCGAAGGTATGGGCAGCTTTTCCATCGACCAGATGCGCCAGAACTTCCAGTTCGGGGGAGATTGCTTCTGGCGGATCCGATCCGGCAAGCTGGCCGGCATGGTCAAGAACATTACCTACCAGAGCATCACGGAGCCGTTCTGGAACGCCTGTGACGCCATCGCAGACGCGCGTTACTGGGTACCGAACGGAGTGATGAACTGCGGCAAGGGAGATCCGATGCAGATTGCCCGAATGACACACGGCGCCAGCCCCGCCCGCTTCCGCCGTATTCACGTGCAGGCTCCGCAATGACCGGACAGACCGACGCACAGCAAGACGGCACGCCGCTGAAGCGACTGGCAGCGGTGCTGGCGGCGCCGTTGAACATTCAGAATGTGTTGCAGGCCGTGGCTGATGAAGCCCGCCATGCCACACGCGCCACCAGGGCCGCCGTGGCGTTGCTCTCAGAAGACAAAACGCAACTGGTATTCCAGGCCGTCTCCGGTCCAGAGTCCGAAGTGATCCAGGGACAACGCCTTCAGGTCGCCGTCTCCATGATGCAAGACGCCATCGAAACGAATCCGGACACCCCCCATTTGCTGCCGGGTGACACGCTAATAGGCCTGCCCGGTGTCAACTCGGCGGCGTTTATGAGCATGCAGGCCGACGGCAAGGTCATCGGAGCAGTCGCCGTACTCGATAAAGAGGGCGGTATCTCCTTTGACACGCAGGACTTGGACACCTTGGCGGTGCTGGCATCTACCGGCGCCATCGCGGTGCATTGGGCCGAAGCGGAGGCCAAACGTCGCAGTTGCGACCATCACCTTCGCACATTGATTGACGCCGCCAGTCGCGTTGCGGGCTCCTTCGATGTCACCCATGTGACCCAGACACTGGTGGACATGGTGATAGAGAACATGGAGCACCTCGCCGTCGCCGTGTTCCTGCCAGTTGAAGAGGCACGACGGTTGTTCATCTCCGCCAGCGCAGGCCTTGAGGCCGACCAGCTTGAGGTCAGCCTGGAGGTGGACGATCCCTTGTTGACGGGCATTCAAGCCCCAACCATCGTTCCGCAGGAATCACTGGCTGCAGCGGCATCCACCATATTCCCTGGCATACCGGTTCAGTCGCTGCTGCTGGTGCCCATCAACAGCCCACGGTATGATGACGAGACGCGACTTGTCGGCCTGTTGGCGATCGCCGCCAGCAGGCAGAAGGTGTATACGCCAAGTGACATCGAACTGCTGGCCACACTCAGCACGCATCTAAGCGCGGCGCTGGAGACGGCGCAACTGCTGGACAACCTGCGTCTGGCTGAGCGCAGGACAACCGACATCATGGAACTGACGGTTGCACTCAATGACAAACTCGACATTGATCAGGTGCTGCATCAGACCGCCGCGTTCATCACCCGTACATTGAACGTGCGGAAGTGCGCGCTGTTCCTGTTGGACAGCGATGGGCACACCCTGCGCTTTGCGCATGGCGCCGGAGTGGATACGCGTGCGTTCCTGAGATACAGACCGCTTTTGGACCAGGGCATCCTGGGACAGGTGCTGAGCCAGCAGGAGTACGCCGCCCCGTTGGATGTGCGCACAGATCCGATCTGCCAAGCATGCCCTTTGCCAGATCCGGATGTGGTCTCGGTGCTGTGTCTGCCGTTGGCCATCGGTGAGAAGCAGTTGGGCGTACTGGCGGCCATGTCGGATCAACGCCGCGAATTCACCATACAGGAGGCCGAACAGGCCTATATCGCGGCCAACCATGCGGCGATTGCGCTCAGCAATTCACAGCGCTATATCGCGGAGACGCAGAAATCCGAAGAGCTGAAGGGGTATTTCCGGCGTGTCGCCAAAGCCGCAGCGAGTTCCGTCCCATCCCGCGATACGCCGCGGCTGATCGTAAACACCGTGCGCGAAGTGTTGAACGCCGACCGCTGCGTCTACCACATACAGGAAGATGAGACAGTACGGCTGGCCGCTGTGAGTCCCACGCCTGCCGCATCATCACACCGCCGGGCCGCCACGGCCGTGGGTTGGGCGTTGCGTACCGGGCGTACGCTGTTCACCGCGAATGCCATGAACGACCGCAGATTTGATGATGACGATGCGGTTCATCAGGACGCGATGGCCAGTGTCTTGTGTGTGCCTGTCAATGAAGGCAATGTGCGTGGTGTCATCACGCTCTACAGATCCGCACTCAAGGGATTCCGCCGCAGCGACTCGGAACTGGTATCCACCATTGTGGAACTGGTTTCCAGCCCTGCTCAGGTGTAGATCAGGCTCCTGAAGTGCGCCGGTTACCGCGTTTGAGCCGCTCCTTGTCATAAAAGGGGGCGCGCCACACGGCGCGCCCCAGTTCGCGTTCCCGCGGGACCGGCGTCAGGGAATGCGAACAATCAAGCGCAGTGTTGAGCCTGATCCCTGCTGGGATGGACGGCGCACGATGAATACCGCCCGCTCGCCGCTGCGCAGACCAGCAGCCGCACGGCTCAGGTCTTCGGCATTGGTCACTGCCCGTGCGTTCACACGAGTCACCACATCACCGCGGCTGAGTCCGGCTTCATCAGCCGGGCTGCCCGGCGCCACTCTGGTGATCGCCGCGCCTCGAGTGCTCTTGGGCAGTTTCAACTCATCGGCCATATTCTCGGTCAGCGTCTCCGCCTGCAGCCCGAGTTTGGCCAATCCATCTTCGGCAACCGCTGGAGTCCCAGGCGCCGCACCGACATCCGGAGCTTCACCCAAGGTCACCTTCACGGTCTCGCGCTTCTTGTCGCGCATCAGCACGACATCTACCGCCTTACCTGGTGCGGTGCGAGCCACCAAGTCACGCAGGTCGAGTTCACCTTTGATGGGTTTGCCGTCGATCGACACGATGACATCCTCTACGCGGACGCCCGCCCGGGCGGCCGGCGAGCCATCCTCCACCGACGCCACCAATGCGCCCTCCTTCACCCCCAGCCGGTCTGCGTCATCCGGCGTCACATTCTCAGGGGTGATTCCCATGTAGCCGCGCACCACGCGTCCTTTCTCGATCAGTTGCTCCATGACGAACCGCGCCGTGTTGATCGGCACCGCAAATCCGATGCCGGCAAACGCGCCGGAGGGCGACTCGATCGCCGTGTTGATGCCCACCACTTCACCGCGGATGTTCAACAGCGGCCCGCCGGAGTTGCCCGGGTTGATCGATGCATCCGTTTGGATCAGATTGGGATAGAACCGTCCCTGGCGCATGTCGCCGATCTCTTCACGCCGTCCTACCGCGGAGACCACACCGGTGGTAACGGTATTGGCCTTTCCGAACGGGCTGCCGATTGCGATCGCCCACTGTCCAGGGCGCACCGAATCGGAGTCACCCAACCGTGCGCTGGGCAGGTTGTTTGCGTCCACCTTGATCACGGCGATGTCGCTGCGGAAATCACGCTTGACGGTACCCTTCAGGCGCCGTCCGTCCTGCAGCACCACCTCCACGTTGTCCGCGCCCGCAACCACGTGATCGTTGGTCAGCACGTATCCATCGGGTCTCACGATGACTCCGGACCCCATGCCGCGCATACGGGGAGAAGCGCCCGGAGGCAGCATGTCGCCAAACGGTAACGGAAACGGGGTCTGCGGAGATTCCGCGCCCGAACGCACCGGACGCCGTTCCGCATTGATCGTTACCACAGCAGGTCCGACCTGTTCGGCGATGTGTTGAAATGCCGACTGGACGGCCTCTGCAGTCGCCAGTACTTGGCCGGAGTTAACCGGACCTGATGACGATGTACTCTGCTGCGCCTGCACGCCATCGGGACGCTGCAAAGCGGTTCCCAACAGCGCACCGAGTGCGACCGCACCTAATACCAATGCGGTCATCACCCAAGCAGGCAGGCGATGTACGGGCGCATTCATTGACAGTCTCCTCCTCTTACTGCCGCACGCAGATCGCAGCGGCTGTTGCGTCTTACCTGATATAACTGACCAGCACCGGTGCTTTTTGGTTACCCGGATGTACAGTGTGGCTCAGCGGTGTCTGAGCCGGGGGAACCTGGTCCCAATCCACCGATCGAAAACCGCGGATGGTTCGGCTGTTCAAGGCGGCGCGGCCGGTTTCCGTCACATCCTGCCAGGAAGCGTATGCCCACTCTGCTACACCGCCCCCGGCGTCCGCCTCGGTCGGCTCGTCGCTTCGGTGTGCCAATATCATACCCAGCATCAGGCAGGCCGCCGCTCCAAAAGCCAGCATGGTGCGCCGCATCCAAGGATGCGCGGCAGGACGAGGCGCCGGCACGTGATGCAAAACACCCATCAGCCGCTGCTCAAAACCTTCGTCCGGAAGGCATGGCGCCATGTCGCCCAAAGCGCGCACCGTCAGCCGCTCCTCGTTGTACTCCATCCGGCAGGCAGGGCATTCGGCCAAATGCCGCCGGAGCAGACGCAATTGGTGTGCATCGAGTTCGCCATCCAGCATCGCGCTGATCAGGCGGGTCGCACGATCACAGTTCATATTCCACCTCCAGATGCTTGAAGGCTCCGGTCGCTTTCAGCCGTTCACGCACCGCCTTGCGGCCTCGGTGCAAGCGAGAACGCACTGTGCCGATTGAGCAGTGCATCGCCTCGGCGATCTCCTCGTATGACAGCCCTTCAATATCAGACAACACCACTGCCATACGCATGTCAGGTCCTATGGTCATGAGCGCATCCTGGATCGATTGGTCGATCTCTTCGCGCATCATCACCGTCTCCGGTTCGTCACGCGTATCGGGTATCTCCATGGTGAGTTCGTTGCCGTCTGATGTCTGCATACCGGCATCCAGCGAGTAATGCGGCGCTTTGGGTCTGCGCCGGGTCATATCGATAAACGCGTTACGGGTGATGCGGAACATCCAGTTTTCGAAGGGCATCTCGGAGCGGTAGGTATGAAAAGCACGACAAGCCCGTACAAACGCTTCCTGGGTCAGGTCCTCCGCGTCCGCACGGTTACCCGTTAGGCGCCATGCCACCTGAAACACCCGCTGGTAGTGCCTGCGGACCATTTGATCGAACGCGACGGCTCCGTCACGCGCGATGTTCAGCGATGCGCTGGTTGTGTCGTTCATCTGCCGCTCCTCCCGTTTCTGCATACGCAATCAGCCCTTTCTCTGTTCCCTGGCTGACGCTGCTCCGCCTCGTCGGGAGTCGTCGGCGCCTGTCGACATCAACGCGGAGAGACCGGCTCCAGCAGCATCTCTTTGGTGATAATGAAGGCGTTCCGGTGGTACTCGGCCAGTTCGTAGTCGCTGCGCAGCACAATAGCGCCTGTTGGGCAGGCCTCCTGGCAGTATCCGCAGTATATGCAACGAAGCAGGTTTATTTCGTATCGAATGGCGTACCGCTCGCCGGGAGAAAACCGCTGGGTGTCGGTATTATCTGCAGCTTGAACATAGATGCAGCGCACCGGACAAGCGCCCGCGCACAGGCTGCATCCGATGCAGCGCTCCAGGCCTGTGTCATACCGCGTCAACACGTGGCGCCAGCGGGCGCGTTCCGGCATGGGACGCTTCACCTCTGGATATTCCACCGTGATCGGGCGGTGGAATGCAGGCTGATGGCGGAAGGTTATCCCCAGTCCCTTGATGATCGGCACCGTGGCGTTGATGAACCGGCGGATCATGCGTTTCGCTCTCCTTCCCGATGCGGCCGCAGCTCAACCAGGGAGCCGGACTGCTGCTGTCTGAGTTTGCGCTGCAATTGCAACAGTCCGTACATCAACGCATCCGGTGAAGGCGGACATCCCGGAACATAGACATCCACCGGTACAATCTGATCCACACCCTGAAGAATGGCGTAGTTGTTGAACACTCCGCCACATGAAGCGCATGCCCCCATGGACAACACCCACTTGGGATTAGCCATCTGATCGTAGATCTGACGGAGCACCGGTCCCATCTTCTTGGAGACCCGTCCGGCCACGATCATCAAATCCGCCTGGCGTGGACTGGGGCGGTACACTTCCATACCGAAGCGAGACAGGTCATAGCGGGCGCTGACAGTGGACATCATTTCGATGGCGCAACAGGCCAAGCCAAAAGTGACCGGCCAGATGCTGTTGACACGCGCCCACTTCACCATCTCATCCAGGCTGGCAACCAGGATATTGCCATAACGCTCCCCCGGCGGCGCTTCAGGGGCCTGCTGGGGTTGTGTGGTCACGATTTCAACGCGTTTGGCCATCTTGCGCCGCCTCCTGGGGATGTCGTATACGTGCTGCCGGATTCACCATACCCGAACGGTTGGAGCGCATGAAGGTGTTGTCAGTCTTTCTTTCGAGAGCCCTTGCCGATCAGGCGTTCAAAGAATGACTGTTCCTCTTCGGGCACATCATCAAACCGTTCCCCGCACGCCTCGGCGAACTGTCTCAACAAGGCGCGCTGGGTCTCATTCAAACGGGAGGGCACCTGCACCGCTACGTGTACAAACAGGTCTCCCTGACGCCGCCGTTGGTCCAGCAATCCGCCGCCATTTACCTTGAGCACCGCACCCGGCTGTGTCCCCGCCGGAACATTGAGCGTGTAGGTGTCGGTCAATCCCTGAACTTGCAGTTGCGTACCCAGGGCCGCTTGCGCGAACGTGACGGGCTGCTCGACATGCAGGTCACGCCCCTCACGTCGGAACCGTTCATGGGGCTTGACATGGAAGACCACATAGAGATCGCCTGCAGGACCGCCTCGTCGGCCGGCGTGCCCCTCGGCCGTGTACTCCAAGTACATGCCGTCATCGATTCCTGCCGGCAACGGTGTCTGGCGCTCAACCACCTTGCTGACGACTCCATCGCCGCGGCACTGAGTACAGGGGTCGCTGATCACCTGGCCTTCGCCGCCACAGCGGGGGCAGGTGGTCACCGTCGACATGGAGCCCAAGATGGTCTGCTGTGTCTGACGCACCCGTCCGGCCCCCCGGCAAGTGGAACAGGGTCCGGGCGCGGCGCCTTCGCGTGCGCCGCTTCCATGACACCCCGGACACACCTCGCGACGGGCGAAGCGCACCGTTTGAGTGACTTCATTGGCGATGTCTTCCAGTGTGACATCCACATCGACGCGGATGTCGTCACCACGCCGGCTCGCCTGCCTGGGGCCGCCGGCGGCTCCGCCTCCGAAGAACGACTCGAACACATCGGCGATGTTATCGAACGGGCTGCCAAAACCGGCGCCAAACGGCGATTGCTGCCCGTTTGGATCACCCGTCAGGTCGTAGTTGCGGCGACGTGTATCGTCTGCGAGCACCTCATACGCTTCGTTGATCTGCTTGAAGCGCTCTTCGGCCTGCGCGTCACCCGGGTTCACATCCGGATGGTATTGCTTGGCAAGCCGCCGGTAGGCCCGTTTGATATCGTCAGCCGTGGCGTTGCGATCAACACCCAGAATCTGGTAGTAATCCGCCACGTCGCTACGCATCTCTGTTGGTCTGACCTCTCATGCTGTGGTTACGAGACGTCCAATGGCAGATCATCGTCGGCAGCGGTCTCCTCAACCTCATCCTCGAAGTCGGAAGGGATATCGGCCGGCGCCAGGCTCAACGCATCGCTGTCCTCGTCTTCCGCAGTCAGGGCGCCCCGGATCATCTGGTCCAATGAAGCGAGGCGAGCGGCATGTTCAACGGGATCAAGCTCAATGCGCTCCATATCTGCCGCCGCATCGCGCGCCGCCGCGTCCGCATCATAGTCAGCGTCGGCATCGGTTTCGTCTGCCGATGGATGCAGATCATGCAATGGCACACCGGCCACCGCGGACGGCGGTAGCGTTTCGTCGTAAGAGACCAAACTATCGCCTGACTCGTCCGCCTCTTCCGATGCGTGGATCCGGTCAAAGTCATCAGCAGACGGCTCAACACTCTCCGGCCCGGCAGCCAGACGCTCTTGGAACGCAGTCTGCAGTATATCCGGCTGCTGCGGGAGCGCGACCGGTTCGTCCGGCCATTTACGCTCCAGCGAAGGGATGACACGGCCCGCAGCGATCTCTTCCAGCGCGACCGTGAGCGGATTGCGCGAGTCCGTCTTAATCACCGACCGCAACGGTACATCCTGGCGATGATGCTCAACGGCGGATGCGTCTGTATTTATGGGAGTATGACCCTGGTCCGCACGTAAACGTTCCTGCAGATACTTGGCGCGTTTGGCGGCCACCACCACCAATGCATACGCATTGTAGCGGTTGATCAGGTCAGGTTGTGGCAAAATCATGTTGGTATCGGGCGCTCCTGTAGGGGATCTACCCGGTCACCTTCCGGGCGCTCTAGCATTCCAGTATACCTCCGATCAAGGCACAGAGGCAACATATTCATGACCCATACATCAACTCGGCCAGGTCGCAACGTGCTGATGATGGACGCAGCCGTCTCGCTGCGGGCAGCGCGCCTGATGGCGTGGATACAGGCGCTCACCGCAACCCTGCTGACTGCCAGCGTGATCTGGGGGATGCGACGCTTTGATCCGGCATTGCCTGAACCATCCTACTGGCGGCATGACTGGATATGGTCATGGCACGCGACGGCGCTCACACTCGCAACTGTTGCGCTCAACTTGGCTGGGGTCTGGCTGTCACGACGGTTCCGGTACGTCCGTACCGATCACCCGGGAGTTGCCGTCGCACTGGCGCTCGCATGTTGTGTGTTGATCAGCCTTCCGGCTCTTGCGGCGTCATTGGCGGCCCCGTGGATCAATCAGCGCCTCCTGGTAGCGCTGCCCCATGGTGCAGCCGCCGTGGTGATGGTAGTGTTCACCAATCCGTGGATCGAACGCTACACGGCGCGTATGGCGGCCGCCGTGAAGGAAGCCTGATCAGCGTGGTGTGGTTCGCGCGCTGTCCAGCGTCGCCTGCGCCCAAGCGTCATCGCGGGCCATATCAACGGGCTTTTCGCCCAGCGTGTTGGCGATCTCCAGCGAAGCGCCTTCTTGGATGAGATACTTGACCAAACTGGATAGCCGCTGCTGAAAGGCCAGATGCAGCGCCGTATTGCCGTCCCTGTCGGTCGCGTCCAGATTGGCATCCCCCTCGCATAGCACCCGGACCACTTCAATGTGTCCATGGGCGGTGCTGATATGCAATGCGGTGCGGCCATACCGGTCGGTCACATTCGGATCCATACCGCGGTCCAGCAAAATCGACACGATGTCATCGAATCCGTTCGACGCCGCCGCATGCAGCGGTGTCCATCCTTTGGCGTCGCGCAGATGCGTCAGCCAGGGGTGAGTTTGTAATAACCCCGAAATCATGGGTATATTCCGGTCACCGACCGCATCGCGGAACGCCTTTCGGACGCGGTTACGACCGAACATGAAAAACAGCACCAGTACCCTCCCTGACGGTTGCCCCATGATGGTGATTCGAGGGACCCGAATAGGATAATAACACGGAACGCCATGGATACGCTGAGCCGCGGGTTCGGACCATGCAGGAGGTATGCACATATGATCGTGGTTACCGGTGGAGCCGGGTTTATCGGCAGCAACTTGATTGAACGCCTTAACCAACTCGGACGATCGGATATTCTGGTAGTCGATAACATGACCCGGCCAGAAAAGTGCCGCAATCTGGCAGACCTCACCATCGCCGACTACGAACACAAGACCGACTTTCACGAACTGCTGTGCAGAAGGCGCTTCGACCGGAGGGTCGAAGTGGTGTATCACCAGGGCGCCTGTTCGGACACCATGGAGTCGGACGGACGCTACATGATGCATAACAACTACACGTTCTCCCGCGACTTGTGTCACTGGTGTCTGGAGCGACATGTTCCGTTCGTGTACGCGTCCAGCGCGGCCACGTATGGCAACTCAAGGCACTGCAGCGAGCAGCCAGGCGCCGAGACGCCTTTGAATGTATACGGTTACAGCAAGCTGGCGTTCGACCAGCATGTGCGGTCGCTGATGCCAGCCGCGCGGTCGACGCTGGTGGGATTGCGGTACTTCAACGTGTACGGCCCGCGTGAGGCGCACAAAGGGCGCATGGCCTCCATGATCTGGCAGTTGTACCGGCAGTTGGCACAAACTGGGGTTGCCAAGTTGTTCTGCGGCACTGATGGTATCGCGGATGGAGAGCAGGAGCGGGATTTTGTATATGTACGCGATGTGGTCAATGTCAACCTGCATTTCGGTCAGGCGGAACCTCGGCAATGCATCGTCAATGTCGGCACAGGCGTCAGCCGAAGTTTTAACGACATCGCCAGCACATTGATCCACCTGCTGGGCACGGGTAGAGTTGAATATATCCCCTTCCCCGACTCACTGCTGGGCAAGTACCAAAACTACACCTGCGCCGACATCAACGGACTGCGCTCAACCGGATACGATCTACCGTTCGAAACGCTTGAGAGCGGCATCAAGGACTATCTGTCCCGGATCGGGGCTCTGTAAACCCGGAGGCGGCAAGCGCGTTCCATGTCTGCTCCAGATCATCCAGCCGAATGCAGAGCGGTTCGCCATTGAGCACAAACACCACATAACCGCAGATCACCGGTCTTCCGGTGACCTCATGCAGCGCATGGGCATAGCAGGCCAGTTGGGGCCGGTATGACTGCGCCCTCCGGCGCACCTCCGCCTCGCTGGCAAGGAAGTCGGTTTTATAGTCGACGATGATCAGACCCTCGGGGCGGTCAATCACCAGGTCAGCATACCCTTCCAGCAGGCGCTGCTTCCCCAACGGGAGGCCCAGATATACCTCCCGCTTCCAGGACGCGTGCCTGCATAAGTCACGGACGCCGCGCAGGAGTATGGACGCCAGCCGCAGCGTTTCTGGATCGTCACCCAATCCGGCGTCCCGCGCTGCGGCGATGGCCCGCACCTCCAGATCGCCCCCGTCGGGAAGCGACACCGTCGCCAGTGTGCGGTGAACGGCGTGACCGCGCTGCAGCGCACGCCGTTGATCCGGTGTCAGCCGCACCTCATCTGCAGCCTGTATGGTCGGCTCCCATTCAGGAGAACCAGCGTCGTCCAGCGGCCAGTCGGCATGGCTCAAACGGCTGGGGGTTACAATGGTCAAGCGACCATCCTGAAACGCGGCGTGCCGCTGCCTCTGCCAGTCTGACAGCGTCACCTCATCAGGGGGTGGCGGCGGCGCCTCCCGCCGCGGCTGCGATGGCTCCTGGGGTTCAACCACGCACAAGCCTGCGTTCTGCCAGGCTGAAGCCACCCGCTCCATTAACTCCGGTTCGCCGGCTTTGGCAGAAGGGCTCCAAAAACTGAGATAGAGACGCCGCTGCGCCCGTGTACAGGCTACATACAGCAACCGCATGCTCTCAGCCTGGGCGGCCTCACGCTGCGCCAGGTGCACACTCCGTCCTTCACAGCCCTCGCACCCTTCGTTCTTCTGCGTGCGGCAGACACCCGGACACCAGGCGCTCGTGCTCCCTTGTCGAGCCAGCAAAGGATAGCGTGTGTTGCCGCCCTGGCCGGCGAAGCCAGCCCCCACCACCGTGTCGAACTCCA
>CAZHSN010000017.1:0-13927 GCA_964535125.1 uncultured bacterium | reverse complement strand
CTTTGCTGCGTGTACGGTTAGCAGGCGCACAGCGGGCATTCCCAGATCAGGCGTCACCGACTCGTCTTGCCGGATCTGCCGATCGGCCAGGTCATCCAGCCATCGCACAAATCCCATCAACCCCCCGCTTCCATCCCAATCCTGCGCCATCTGCTGCAGCAGTTTATACCGTCTCCAACTCTCTCGTGCGTGTGCATAGGCTGCGGCGCTCTCCACCAGGCCGGAACGGGATATCAATTGAACCACGAGTGCCGGCGCTGAAATCTGATGCGACAGAGCACGCCAGTCACGTAACCGGCGCAGGGAGTGGGCGACCCTCTCCGGTGGGATGTCGGCTGGTTCCGCCTGCAACGACCATACGCCTCCTCCCCGACGCCATGTCTGCAACTCGCGAAGCGTACAACCACATGCAGGCCCCATCAGCGCCGCGACTACGGCAGCCTCATCACCGGGGAACGCGATGGCGGCTAACAGATTGCGCACATCCTGGTACTCCTGCGTTGCGCACAGCAAAGACTGCGACTCCACGCGATACGCGATCCCAGCCTCATCCATCTCCGACTCCAAGGCTCGCAAGATCGACCGATTGCGCATGAGTACCGCGATGTCTTCTGGGCGACAGCCAGCGCCTAACTCTGAACAAACCAGCTGAACAACGGCTCGAGCCTCGCGGCGGCGCACCTCTGCGGCCTTCGCCTCCAGCGGTCCCCCGAACGCCGCCGCACCGCCGTCCGTCACTGTGTCCGGTGAGTGAATGGCTGCCATGGGGGGAAAATGAACCTTGTCCAGAGCCTCGAACAGGGTGTTCACCGCATGAACCACAGGCCAACTGCTGCGGAAGTTGGTCACCAACCGCACCACGTCGTCGGGCATCTGGTCACGAACCGCTTCAAACAGTGTGACATCCGCACCACGGAACCCATAGATGGCCTGACGATAGTCACCGACGACAAAGAGGCGGCCCGGCTCAGGGTCAGGAAGCATCGGGGTCATGCCGCTGTCAGCGTCGGGTCGGGAGACTATCCGGGCGATGATCTCCACTTGCTCCCGATCGGTATCCTGAAATTCGTCCACCAGCAGATAACGGCAGGTGCTCCGTACCCGCTCCCGTAACGCGGGCTGGTGACATAACAGATCCATTGTCAAACGCAACAACTCGTCCTGGCGCAGAACGCCACCGTCCCGCCTGCGGGCGTGCGCTGCCTGTGCATGCTCCGCCATAGCCGACGCCACAACCTGAAGATGCTGAGCGGCCCACGCACGCCAGACATCCTGCAGCCATCGGTGTTTCATCTGCAACATGTCGCTCTTAAGCTGCACAACGCGGCCGCTCCGCGCACCAAAACTGCGTGAGGGCCAGGGAGGCATCCGCCGGAACGTCGTGGCGGTAGTCGCGCCGTCCAGGTTCCGTCTAACTTCGGTCACGAATTGAATCACGCGCTGCACGTACTTGTCTGTACGCAGATCCGCATACTGCTCAGACAGCCGCTGCAGGTCTTCAAACCATACGCGAACGGCTGCTTCCTGAAACGGCGCAGGCACCGGTAAGTCAGACGGTTGATACCAGCATGTCTTGTACAACTCACTCAGTCGCGCCGTTGTGATGCCTGCACGCAGCAGTTCCAACATGGCTTCGCGGACATCCGGCCCAACAGAGGTTGCGAACTCACAGGCATCACCCTCTTGCGCCGCCTGCTCATCCACGCTGTTCATCACGGTCAGTCCTGCTGGCAGTCCTGCCTCCAGAGAGAAACGCAGCAGCAGGCGACGGCAGAAACTGTGAATGGTTTCCACCGCCATCTGATCCAGCGTCGTGCTGGCGGCAATCAGCGTCTCGTTCCACGGATCGGTATGGAGACGCTCCGTCACCGTCATCCGGATGCGGTCGCGCAGTTCACCGGCCGCCTTCCGTGTAAATGTGATCACGGCAATGGACTCAGCCGGCGTGCCAGCCTCCAGCAGCGTAAGTACACGCTCCACCAGACACCGCGTCTTACCCGACCCAGCGCCTGCTTCGACAAAACAACTGAGGCCTGTCTCTGTAATCGCCCGTATCCTGGCGGCTTGGTCTACCAGTGACATCGCGCTACTCATCCTCGGCGTCCTCACTGCTCTCCGCTCCGGCGATCAGCCCCAAATACGCGTCAAACAGGTTGCTACACTCCCATGCGTGTCGTGTCCAGCGCTGGCGGTTTACAGGACAGATATGGGTAAAGCAGCAATAACGGCAGTGTTTCTGGTCGTCTCCCGGGTTCATCGGATACTCCCCGCGGCTCAAACCGGTCCGGATTCGCTGGAGCACCTCACGGCTGCGCTGTTTGGATGCGTCATTCCATGGCCAATCTATGGTCTGGCAGTCAGCCGTATCGATGGGACCAGGCATCACAAACCGAAACCCGGCGACACGCTCTGCCATCCCGCGTTCAACAGCCATGGAGTACAACGCGGGTTGCAGTTGCTTGCCGCCGACCACGCAGTCCTGATCGAACTGTTTCTTTTTCAGACTGCGCCCTGTCTTGTAGTCAGTGATCACGCACACACCTTGCTCGTCACTGTCGATCCGATCCACCCTGCCTGTGATGACCATGGGCTCCAAACCGGTCGCGTCCAGTGAGAAACTCCATTCAACGGCGCGTATTGCACCGTTGATGTGTTGGCTTTCCCAGCGGACATATTGCTGAAACATCAACAGGATCTGCTCCGCATCGGCTTCACGCCACACACTCGTGGATGAGGGCAACCGCTGCAGTTCTTCCGCAACCCATTCCTGCATCTCGCGGCTGCTGACGTCTCGATCCGCACGACGTGCCACACCCCATCGGCGCATCAACGCATGAATCACAGATCCAATGTCCACGGCTTTCACTCTGCCGCCGGGGTCTGGTTCCACAGGCATGGGAAGCCCCAGTTCGCAGTTCATCGCGAAACGCGCTGGACATTCGGCCCACATCTGCAGCTTCATCGGGGATATGGCGTTATCCAACGCCAGCGCCGGCATGCCGACACCCAGCCAGGCAGCGTCTCCTCCGCATCGAGCGCGGATCACGTTCAGCGTCCGCATCAGCGACTCATCCTCCCGCACCAGAGGATGCGACTGAAGGGCGCTCAGATCGCCCCGGAGTTCATACAGACGCTGCAGCCTGAAGGATGCGACACTCCAGGGACGTTCCACCCGAGGATCGGTGACTAGTCCGTCTGTGTGATGCAGCCAGGCGCAGGGACGCATCTGCATCAGGTCCGTTCCGCTGACAGGTTGCCCATGCAACGCGGAGGCGATCTCAATGAGCCAGCGCGACGGGAACAACACCTGCCCTGTGACCGGACGCCCCATACTGAAACTCACCGTGCACGAACTCAGCGCCAGCCGCTCCCGCACATCCTGGCGCACCTGAGCCAACTCCTCATGGCGCCAATGCACCAAGGGTTCCAGTTCCGGCATTAACGGCGAAGTCTCCGGCGTCCCGGGCAACTCCCCCTCAACGGCGTTTAGCAACCACACGTGCTCAAAGCCGATGCCCCGCGCATGCGCCAGTGTGCCGACAAACACCCCTTCCCCGGCCTTACCGATGGGAAGCACGGTGTGGCTCAACTCCTGCTGCACAACCCAGCGCCATTCCGACCGGTTCAGGGAGGCGATTTGGCATCCTCCCGCACGCTCGACCGCTCTGATGACCCCGTCGAGCTGCGGATGCCCATCCGGCAGGCAACTGTCAATTAACGCGCAACTGACTGCGCTCCAGTCAGCCGGCGAACGGCTGTTGAGCCGCCACACATCCAAGGTCAGTAAGCGATACAGGTCGGTCGTCCCAACGTCTGCCGATGGATCCGGCTGTGCGGCATCCGCACGTAAACGTTCGGCAAGCCGGTACGCATCCACCGTAACATCCAGGTGTTTCAGAGCATCTTCATAGCTCTTGGGCAGAGCACTGGGCGCCTGCACCAGCCATGCGCGCCAGCCGTCCGCATCCTGCGGTTCCTCAGCCATACGTAAGGCATCCAGTAATAGACGCGCCGGCAGCGTCCCATCCAAGCGCATGTACGCCGGACAGAACACAGGCACATCAGCGGCCCGGCATAAGTCGGTCACCGGTGCGACCGGTGTGGAGGGCGGCGCCAGAATCGCGATGCGGTGCAAGGGTACGCCGCGCTCACTCAGCAGATGGACATGCGACAACGCCGCGCTCACTTCGTCATAGGGATCGTGCGCGCGCACTATGCGCACACCAGCATGGACTCCCGCGGCATCCGCAGCGGATACGCCTGTAGACGAGGACGCAGGCAATACCCCTGCATTCGCCGGGTCATCGTCCAGCGTTACCGTGTGGAGCACGTCCCGGTCTTCCAGCGCCTTAAGCAGACGCGACGCCCCTGGAGAGCCGCGGCGCGGCAGGTACAGCACCACCGACGGCATCACATCGTGAGCACCCCATGCAGACACCCGGTCCGAGGCCATCTCGTATAGATCCTCTTCATCAGTCCGTCCATTTACCAGTGAACGAAACGAGGCATACAGTTGATGCAGATCCATGCCGCGCGTGGGTTCCTCGCGCAGCGCATCCAGCAACTCCGGAGGCATCCGACGAACAGCGCGCAGCGCACGCCAGACGGCAGAGCGGGCCTGGTCGTGCTGACCATGCCGTCTCAGCAGCGCCGGAGGGTCCCGCAACACCCTGCAGACTGCCGCGCATCCGTCAGCCACGCTCAACGACGCTCTGCTGCTGTCAGCCAGCACGGCAGCCAGACGGGCCATGGGCATGGTCTCAACGCCGGCAACGCCCCGATGGAGGGCCAGCATGCGGCGAACGTGCAAGGCACAGTGTGACGACGGAGCGACCAGGTACACCGTGTGTAGAGTGCCAGGCGGCGCGAGCCGGTCACAGAGCGCGACCAACACATCCTCCGGTGACTGACCGGGGTGAACCGGGTAAACACGGCCACCAAACAAACGCAACCACCTCCGGAACCCAGAACGGAATATGATCAACCCGAAGTGCTAATATTCAGTGTAACGCGATGCCTGCCTCATCGGGTCGCCAAGGGCATGCAAACGAGGTTGTGATCATGGTTGTACCGACTGACCGCGACGCCAGGCGCATCATCACACGTATTCTCTGCCTGTGGCTGTTTGCAGGTAATCCGGTGTGGGCCGCTGAGGCGCTCACATGGTCCATCACCGGCGGACCGGCAAACGATGCGTACATGGCGTCCGCACCCGTTGCCGGCGGAGCGTGGCTGGCCGGCTATACGTTATCGAGCAACTGGCCCCTTGAGCGTGGGCTGATTACGGCATTCGCCGCCTCGGACGCCCTACTCACCCGGGTGGACGTGCTGGCTCAGCCGACAGGCCACGTGACTTGGGGCGGATCCGGGCGGGATGCGGCAGCCGGAGTGGCGGTTGACGCGTCCGGGGCGGTATGGGTCTGCGGCTCCACCACATCCGCCGACATGCCAGGTGCATCGACCATAGGCTCGAAATACTCCGGCGGGTTCACCGAAGGGGACGCTTTTGTGTCGCGTTTCGACCAAAACGGCAGGCTTCTCTGGACCCGTTACATCGGAGGATCCAGGCGTGACGCTGCGCATGCCATCGTCATTGATGTGACCGGCAACGCCTGGGTTGCCGGCGTAACCGAGTCGAACGACTTCCCCCTCACGGCGCCCATACAAGCCGCGTTCGGAGGCGGCATGGATGCTTTCATCTGCCGGCTATCACCGGATGGCGTGTTAACGCTGTCCTCGTGTTTAGGCGGCAGCGGGCATGACGAAGCGGCCGGTCTGGCTCTTGATGCAGATAACCATATACGTCTGGTCGGGTATACCGCTTCGCCTGATCTGGCCGATCGATTACACGTATCCGCGCCACCGGCCATCGGGCTAGATGGACTGGCTGTGGTGCTGTCTGAGGCTGGCGGTCTGCAGTCCCTGTCTCTGATCGGAACCAATGGCGCTGACCGGCTTGTGTCCGTTTGCCGCACGGCCGAAGGGGTCGCGCTGCTGGGCACCTGTGGCTCCAGCACACCCGATCCAAGCCACCCGCTGTATGGCATCCCTCCAGCCAGAGCCTTTGTGCTGCTGCCAGGTAGCCAGACCGCGACCGTCCTGCCTGCCGGCTTCATTGGACGCTCCCTGACGGACGATAACGGCACAGTGGTTGTTGCCGGCTCGCTGCAAGGCAATCCGTGTCTGATCACTATCGCGCCGGACGGTCAAGGCATCCTCGGCATGGAAGCCGTCAACTACGCAGGCGCCTTCGAAACCGTTGCGGCGGTTCTCGGGGAACGTCTGATTGGGGCAGGATGGATTCGTGGAGAGACGGGCAAATCTGTTGATCCATTGTCCGCCGTGTTTGGGAGGCCCTGCCCCACTCCAATCCAGTTGATGTTGACCAGTGGCGAGACGTCCTGTCCGTCCGGTGTTGCACGGGTTACGTTGCGATGGACGGACGGCCGCATCGATGAGATGACCACCGATGTGAAGGCGGACGGCGTACTCCATATCACGACTGACCATCCGGGAGTCGCGGATGTCTGGTTTCAGGCCCACAACGCCTTATCCCGACGCATCCCGCAGGTTCGACTGGATGGCGCCTTGGTCGCCTTACCACTGGACATCATCGTGTGTGACCCTGATGGAGATAATCAGGTGACCCTGATGGACTACCTCGCACTGGACGCCACATTCGGAAACTCCCTTGCCGGCACTGATCTCGACGGTGACGGCGCCATCACGTTGTTTGACTACATCCTTGTCGATCGCCACTTCGGGGAACGAGGACAGCCATGACCCGGTCTCTCATTCTGGCATTGCTGGCGATGTCACTGGGATCCATGGCGCCGGCACGCGGTCAAACCTCAAGTCCTTGGAAACAGGTATTGATACTATATGACGCACCCGCCGGGGCCGCCGCCGCTTCGCGGCTGAATGCGTGGGCGATGTACACCCTGTTGGCGCACTTCCGGGCGGACGCAGAGATCCGGCCGATCAACGCCTACCGGTCAGGTGATGTTCAGCGGTATGACCGCACTATCTACCTGGGTACGGTCTATGATCATGCGCTGCCATCCGAATGGCTCGCTGACTTGGCGGCTCCCCATCCTGACGTGATGTGGTGCGGAATGAACCTGTGGCAACTGGCGTGGCTGCCCAACGGTTCACCCGATCCCGCATTCGCCACCCGTTTCGGATTCCGGCTCGACAGCGTCGACGACACCCGGAAGTACACCCGGGTGGTGTATAAAGAGACCACACTCACCCGTCCTTCAGAGTCTTCGGGGATCGGCTGCACCTCCATTGTTGATGCTGAGCGTGCGGCCTCGCTGGCGACCATTTCGACGGCGAATCTCTCCCGACTGTTTCCGTATGTGGTTCGGGGCGACTCACTCTGGTACGTGGCTGACATCCCATTCGATTCCATGACACGCACCGACCGGATGCTGGCGATAGCGGACCTGCTGCATGACTTTCTCGATGAAGACCATCCGGTGCGCCATCCGGCGTTCATCCGTATGGAAGACGTAAGCCCCGCCGTCACGGCATCCAACCTGCGCGGTCAGGCCGATGTGTACGCGCAACTCGAAGCGCCTTTCGCTATCTCGTTGATCCCTGAATACCATGATCCCACCGGTTCCGAAAACGGCGGAATACCTCAGCATCTGACACTCGCAGATGCGCCCGAGATCGTGGATGCGATCCGTTACATGGAGGCGCGCGGCGGAGAAGTGATCCAGCATGGCGTCACGCATCAGTACGGCGACCTGTTCAACCCGTATAACGGCGTCACCGGAATGGACTACGAGTTCTATCGGGTGGCGTTCAACAGCGACGGAGAGGAGTATCTGGTGGGGCCGGTCCCTGAGGACTCCGAGCAGTGGGCGTATGACCGCGTCCTGCGTGGACGGCAGCAGCTTCTCGCGCTGGGATGGAACCCGACCATCTGGCTGACCCCGCATTATGTCGCCTCCCAGGCGGACTTAACCGGGATTGGACGGATTTACCAGGCAGCCGTCTGCCGAGGTCTGTATCTGGACCAGGATCCCGAAGGCCCTCTGGAGATGCTGCTGATGATCACGCCGTATCCGGTGCGGCGTGACGCACAGGGCATCGGTCGTATACCCGAGACCTGCGACTATTATAATCCCGACGGAACCGGCGCCGACAAGGCAACCGTCAATACATTGATCAATCGGGCCAAAGCCATGCTATGCGTACGCGACGGCTGGGCCAGCTTGTTTTACCACTGGTTCTTCGGCAAGAATCCGCTGACGAACCTGATCACCGGGATCAAGGCATTGGGATACACGTTCATCCGGCCTTCCGATACGGTTGCGAACGGAACACCTGTGCTGCCATGAGTCGACACAATCGGCACAGGCATCGGGTACCATACAATGATAGATTTCACATCGGTTGCGCTTCAGTCGGTTCACACAGACGGCAACCCTGAGGGATCCCGTTCGACCAAGAAGAACGAGGTATGCCATGACGCATAGCCGCCACAGTATCATCCGCATGGGCATTGCGCTCTGGGTCGGCCTGTTCGCCCCCATAGCCGTTCATGCCCAGTTCCTTTCAAAAACTGTATTGGGAGGTTCGGCGTCGGATGAAATACTCGGCGCCGCCTCCACGGCCACGTCTTACTGGGTGTGCGGTCGGACGCTATCGCCTGACTTCCCAGGCCGCCCATCCAGCACGAGTGTTACGAACTCGGATGCGTTCATCGCCGAAGTCAGCCCGACCGGAGCGGTACGGCGCACGATCACATTCGGCGGATCCGATCTGGATGAGGCGACCGGCATTGCGGTAGATCCTTCCGGTTATATATGGGTCGTCGGAAATACCCGCTCAACCGATCTGCCCGTGGTAAACGCACACCAACCCGCTTATGCAGGAACGGTGTATGACGGCGACGCGTTCGTGGCCAGGTTGGCTCCTAATGGCAGTATTACTATGCTCACCTACCTGGGCGGACGCGGCATTGACGAAGCGAGGGCGGTCGCCGTAGATCCATCGGGCGGTGCGATCATCGTGGGTACCACGTGGTCTTCCGGCTTTCCGCTGGTGAACGCCTGGCAGAACTGGTATAGCGCTAATGCGGACGCGTTCATTGTTCGCATGTCCGCAGCAGGCGCAATCACGTTCTCCACATACGCCGGGAGTACCGGCCAGGACGGCTTCAATTCGGTCGCGGTGGGCCCGGATGGACGATATGCGGTGGGCGGAACAACCAGCAGCCCGACGGCGCCTACGCTGGACTCCCCGCAATGGATGTATGGGGGGGGCTCATCGGATGGTTTCTGGCTGGTATTCAGCGCGACAAATCAGTTACTGCAATACTCTTTTGCCGGCGGAGCCTCGACCGACAGCATCCGCGGCGTCGCATACGACACCTTGGGCCGCCTGGTCATCGTGGGAAGCAGTTCTTCCTGGACATTCCCTGAGGATTGCCCGATCAAGACGCTGCTGGTGTCGAAGTCGGGCGTATTCATACTGCGGCTGGGAGCTTCGGTGGAGTTCTGGCAGTTGGACGGATCGGCAGATGACTTTGCTCTTGCGGTAACCACGGATATCAACAACACGATCTGGCTGTGCGGTCAGACCGCCTCGAACGACTTCCCGGGAACCGGAGCGGGACACCCAGCGGGTGTGCATGGATTCGTCGCCAGTGTCGCCGATGGCGTCATCACTTCGGACGTGCTGCGAGGCAACAAGGATGAGCAGATGAACGCCATCGCATCCAACTCGGCGGCACGCGTGCTGGTCGCCGGCAGAACGCGTTCAACGGCGTATGATGCAGAGCCGTCACCGCTGCCCGGCCGCCAGGCAGGCTTTATCGCTCTGGCTGGCGAGGCGCCCGTCTCAGAGATCCGTGTGGCGGCCACAGTGCGCGGATATGACCTGGCAGCACGCGGCGGCGCTGTGGTCAACGTGGAGATCCGGCGCCCCGGACTGTCCCCGGTGATGACCGAACAGCAACTGGCCGCCAACGGTCAGTTGACAATGAGTCTGGATTTCGTAGGGCCGTTTGACGCGGCGTTCCAGATGCCCAAGGGGCTGCGGAAGACCGTAACAGGACTCCAAGCCGATGGGGCGCCTGTGGTTGTGCCGTTGGCGCTGGTGTACGGTGATCCCGACGGGGACAACGCGGTGACCCTGTTCGACTTTCTGATCCTGGACGCTTGGTTCGGGGTGTCCAACCCGCCCGTTGACCTTGACGGAGACGACATTGTCACGCTGTTTGACTATCTGGTGGTAGACAGCGTGTTTGCCGAAAGAGGTGACCTGTGAAACTGCTGACACTGCTCACCTGCCTTATCTGTGTCGGCGCCTGGATCGCTATGCCGCTCACCGCCCAGCAGACATACCCCACGAAACGGGTATTGGTGCTGTATGATCAGCCGGACACCATAGACTCGTACAGCCAACTGTATGCCATGCACCTGGTGAACCTGATCAGCCATTTCGAGGTCGAACTGGTGGCCAGACCTGTTAACACCTACCTGGATGGGCAGATGGAGGCGTACGACTACTGTCTGTATCTGGGAACCTGGTATGACAACTGGCTGCCCGACAGTTTTAAGAGCGACGTATTAACTGGAGAAACGCCGGTTTTCTGGATCGGCGTAAACCTCTGGCAGATCGCCTGGGATGCCGATGGCGCGCCCGAGCCGGCATTTGAGAGCCGGTTCGGTTTCCGGTTCAACCTGATGGAAGAGACCGTTCAGTATGACAAGGTCTACTACAACAACCAGACACTGATCCGCCATCCGGATGCCGGACCGGTAGGGCGCGTCACTGTTCTTAATGCGTCTCTGGCGTCGATCGTCGCGCATATGTCTCCAGTCGGGTCGACCACAAAACACCCGTATCTGGTGCGCAGCGGCAAGTTGTGGTACATGGCCGACATCCCGTTTACCTATGTGACCATGACAGACCGGTATCTGGTGCTGGCCGATACGCTGCATGACTTTTTGCAGGAAAACCATCCGACCGATCATAAGGCGTTGATCCGTGTAGAGGATGTGCATCCCAATGCCGATCCGGCTGCACTGCGGGCCATCGCGGATATGATGGCATCCGAGAACGTTCCGTTCGCCATCTCGGTCATCCCGCAATATCAAGATCCGCTGGGAACGTGGAACGGGGGCGTTCCTTTGACCGTCGACTGGAAAGACCGCCCTGAGATGGTCGATGCACTGCGGTACATGGTTTCTAAAGGCGGAGAGATCATTCAGCACGGCACCACACACCAGTACAGCAACTGGTTGAACCCCTTCTCCGGAGTGAGCGGAGAGGACTGGGAGTTCTATGTCGTGCAATCGGACGGACAAGGCGGGTACGAGATGGTCGGCCCAACGCCCGAGGACAGCATCCCGTGGGCTCGCGACCGCGTGTTGAACGGGTATGCCTGGCTCAATGAACTCGGCTTCAACCCGGTTGCCTGGTTAACACCTCACTACGTGGCCTCTATGAACGCGTACGAGGCGATCGGACAGGTCTATGGAACATCCTTGGACCGGGGTTGTTATACCGCCAAGAACGATTCCGGCGGATGGGACGCATTGCTGCAACTCACGCCATACGTGTTGAAACGCGACATCACCGGTTGCGCACGTTTGCCGGAAAACATCGACTACGTGGACCCAACGCCCGGCGCTTACCAGCAGATGCCGGCGGACCTGATTGCGCGCGCCCCCTATTATTACACGGCGGTACGTGACGGCTGGGTGGGCATGTACTTCCACTGGTTCCTCGATCCGGCGCTGCTGCGGGAACTGCTGCAGGGTATCAAAGGACTGGGATTCACCTATGTGACACCCAGTTCGGCGATCCCACCCGGGATGGGACGCAAACTGCCTTAGCAAGCATCCTGTAAGATAGCGTACGCCCGTACGCCGGAACCGGCACGGAACCGTGTCGGTTTCGGCGTATTATCATTGCTACAATAATTAGAGGTGGCGAAACCGTCTGAAATGACAGACATGCATAAAATAGTACTCGTCGAGGATGAAGCCTCTCTCGCCGAAACCGTGGCGTTCAACCTTCGGGAAGAGGGATATGACGTCATCACGGTTGCTGATGGTGCGCAGGCGCTGGATGTTATCATGCGGGAACGTCCGGACCTGGTGTTGCTGGATGTCATGCTTCCGGGCATGGACGGCCTGGAGGTGTGCCGGCGGTTGCGCCGGCAATCGGATGAAGTCCCGGTGATCATGCTCACCGCCCGCGCACGGGAAATTGACAAAGTCGTTGGGTTGGAAGTGGGTGCTGACGACTATGTCACCAAACCCTTTGGCATGATGGAACTGGTAGCCCGTGTGCGCGCCGCGCTCCGGCGTGCCCGCCGGAATGAGGCGGATCAAGAGATCCTGCGCGGATTGGGACTGGAAATGAACACCGCCAAGCACGAGGTGCGCGTCAACGACCGGATCGTGGAGCTGCGCCCCAAAGAGTTCGACCTGCTGCACATCCTGCTGGCCAATCGCGGGCGCGTGCTGGATCGCTCCACCCTGCTCGACCGTGTCTGGGGAGAAGACGAGTACATCGACCAGGGAACGCTGGACGTGCATGTACGCCGCCTGCGTGAGAAGATCGAAGATGATCCGGGCTCCCCAAAGCGTGTGGTAACCGTTCGCGGAGTCGGGTACAAATTTGCCGAGTAGCACCGAAACACACCACCACTGGCATCTGTCTGTCCGCTGGAAGTACACGCTGGCGTTTCTGGCGCTGGTCGGGGTGGTCATCGCCATGCTGGACTGGTACCTGACGCAATGGGCCACCGACCGGTATGTCAGTACCCTTCAGGAAACGATGCATCGCGAGGCGCAACTGGTGGCCAGTCTGATCGCCGACGAAATGACCGGTCCTGCCGATGTCATCCGCACAACCACACGCCAGATTTCCGAAGCGCTCGACAGGCGCGTGACGATCATACGGGTCGACGGAACGGTACTCGCGGACAGCGAACACGACCCAAACGACATGACCAACCATCGCAGCCGCACCGAAGTGCTGGATGCGTTGCGCCACGGGCACGGAAGTTCCGTACGCTTCAGCGCCACGTTAGGCGAACGTATGCTGTATGTGGCCGAACGCATCGGCCCTGCCGGTTCCCCGCTCGGAGTCTCACGCCTGACCGTCAGTTTGGCGAAGATGGATCAGGCACGCGACCAGATCCGCCGAGCGTTTCTGGCGGGCGGTTCCATCGCCGCACTGCTTGCGGCCTTGTTCAGCATCATCATCACTACCCGGATTTCAGCGCCGGCTCACCACATGACCGCCGTAGCCCGCAGGCTGGCGCACGGCCACTTTAACGAACGGATTGCAGTAAACCACCTGCTGCATGATGAGATCGACGAGTTGGCCGAAGCGATGAACACCATGGCGCATGATCTGCAGATGATGATGCAGCAGTTGAACGCAGAAAAACGAAAGCTGCAGGTCATCTACGAGCGCACCTATAACGGGTTATTGTTATTGGACCGGGAACAGATTGTTCAACTGGCGAACCCAGCCGCGCGTATGCTGCTGCACTACAGGGGACGTATGGATGGTCTGAGACTGGCTGATGTTCCCCACGCTGCCTCCATAGCCCAGTTGGTATCCCGGGCGATACGGACCAATCAGCCGGCTTCACTGGATATCGACATCCCTGAGATCAACGCCAGCATGAACGTATACACATCCCCGTTTGACGTCACCGAAGGGCATCGGGGGGTATTGGTGGTTATGCATGACCTGAGCGAGCAACGGAAGTCCGAAGAGATCCGCCGCGACTTCGTCGCCAATGTCAGCCACGAACTGCGCACACCGCTGGCCTCGGTCCGCGCCATGGCTGAGACCATACAGATGCGCAGTGCATCCAATCCGGCCATCGCGCTCGACTACTCAGCCAAAATCATGGCCGAAATCGATCGGCTCACCGCCCTGT
>CAZHSN010000016.1:0-35933 GCA_964535125.1 uncultured bacterium | reverse complement strand
GAATGGACGCTCGTTGAGGACGCGATGATTCCCGAATTCGATGAGCACGGCAACCTTCCGCCCGGGATCCACCCGGCGTCGCTGGACGAGATCGAGCAACGATTCGGCCGCGACTCGGAGATCCGCCGCATCGAGATGGAGTCGCTGCACTGGCTGGTCGATTTGGCAAGGAGGGCGGGTGCGGAGCGGCTGGTGATCGACGGGAGTTTCGTGACTGAAGAAATCGAGCCGAACGATGTCGACTGTGTGCTGCTCGTGGGACCGGGTTTCCCGCGTGACCCGCGGGCTGAAAAGGAACTGATTGATGGGTTGCCTTTTTTGGACGTCGATTAGGTGAATCAGAAGAACTTCGATCTGTTCGTGGAGAGTATTTTTGCCACCGACAGACAGCTTCGCCCGAGAGGGATGGTCGAGGTGATTCTATGAGGATCGAAACCAAGCGCCAACTTGAAGCGACCCGCGAGAAGCTCGGGTTGCTGGAGGACAGCTACGATTTGACGCGGCGAGAGAAGGCAGGAGATGCGCACGTTCGGGGACTCACGCTCCGCTCCCTGAAGCGCATGATCAATCAACTGAAGGAGGAAATCGCCCGCTGCGAGGCGCACATGACGATTCGGGATAGGTCCGAGTGACGCGTGGCACGATGGACAGTCCTTACGACCTCATCATCGGCCTGGAAGTCCACGTGCAGTTGCTCACCGCGAGCAAGCTGTTCTGCGCGTGCGGCACGCGCTTCGGGGCCCCGCCCAACACGCAGACCTGCCCGGTATGCACCGGAATGCCGGGGGCCCTGCCGGTCCTGAACCGCAAGGCGGTCGAGCTGGCCGTGCGGGCCGCGCTCGCGCTCGACTGCCGCGTCGCCTCCTATACCAAGTGGGACCGCAAGCAGTATTACTATCCCGACCTCCCCAAGGGCTACCAGATCAGCCAGTACGACCTGCCCATCGGCGCCGAAGGTCACCTGGCCATCCAAGATCCGAAGGATCGCTTCGAGCCCAAGCGCGTCGGCATCCAGCGGGTCCACCTCGAGGAAGACGCGGGCAAGAGCATGCACGACGAGGCCGCCGGCAAGGCCGACAGCCGCATCGACCTGAACCGCGCCGGCACGCCGCTCTTGGAGATCGTCAGCCGGCCCGACCTCCGCTCGCCCGAGGAGGCCAAGGGCTATCTCACCGAGCTGAAGTTGCTGTTGGAGTACCTGGGCGTTTCGGACTGCAACATGCAGGAGGGGAGCCTGCGCGTGGACGCCAACGTGAACCTGCACGTCCCCACGCCGCACGGCACGGCCGCCACGCCCATCGTGGAAGTCAAGAACATGAACAGCTTCCGCGCCGTGGAACGCGCCATGGCCCATGAGGCCCAGCGCCAGTACGCGGAGTTCCGGGAGACGGGCCGGAAGCTGGGCGATCCGGGCGTGACGAAGGTCACGCGCGGCTGGGACGACGCCGCGCAGCTCACCCGGCCCCAGCGGTCCAAGGAGGAATCGAGCGATTACCGGTACTTCCCCGATCCGGACCTGGTGCCGGTGCAGTTCAGTGATGGCTGGCTGGATGCGCTGCGTGCGTCCATGCCCGAAATGCCTGATGCGCGTGCTCAGCGGTACCAGACGACCTGGGGACTCAGCCCGGCCGACGCGCGTTTGCTGGTGGAAGACCGCAGCACGTCGGATTTCTTTGAAGCCTGTGTCGGGCTGGGCGCGCCTGCCCAGGGTGTCGCCAACTGGATGAACGGGGAACTGCTGAGGTTGTTGAACGCCGATCAAGTGGCATTGGCCGATACGCGGCTCACGCCGCAGGCGCTGGCCGATGTGATCGGTCTGGTGAGCGCCGGCACGATCACCGGGGCCTCCGCCAAACAGGTCTTCGAGCAGACCCTGCGTACCGGAGAGACGCCTGCAGAGGTGGTCAAGGTGCGCGGACTGGCGGCGATTCAGGACGCCAGCGTGGTGGAGTCACTGGTGGACCAGGCGCTGGCCGATAACCCGGATGCGGTGCAGAAGGTGCAGTCGGGTAAACTGCAGGCGATCAAATTCCTGGTGGGACAGGTGATGAAACTGGCCCGAGGGCGGGCTTCCGCCTCAGAGGTGGAGCAGATGATCCGACAGCGACTGGGGGTGTCTGAATGAACCTGTACCCTCTGCGATTTGAACCGTTTCTGGCGGAACGGGTGTGGGCTGGCGACCGGTTGGGCAGACTGCTGGGACGGCCGGTACCGTCGGATGCACGGATCGGCGAATCCTGGGAGGTCTCCGATCATCCCAACGGCCGCTCGCCGGTGGCGAACGGGCCGCTGCGCGGCGCCACGCTGAGTGATCTGGGCATCCAATTCGGGGCCGATCTGCTGGGGACCGCCGTCGCGCCCCCTCCCGCTGCGTTTCCACTACTGGTGAAGTACATTGACGCGGCGCAGCCGCTCTCTGTGCAGGTACATCCGGATGACGCGTATGGCAGGGAACATGCGGGCGAACTGGGGAAGACGGAAGCCTGGTATGTGCTGCATGCCGACCCGGACGCCTGCCTGATCGCTGGACTAGCCCGGGGCGCCACTCGGGAGGCGTTCGAACAAAGGCTGCGGTCTGGAGACGATATCGCCCCATTCCTGCATCGCATTCCGGTGCGAACAGGCGATGCGCTGTTTATTCCAGCCGGGCGTATCCATGCGCTCATGCCGGGAGTGACTATCCTGGAGATTCAGCAGAGCAGCGACACCACCTACCGCGTTTATGACTGGGGCCGTCAGGGACGCGCGCTGCACATTGATGACGCACTGGCGGTTACCGACTGGCAGGATGTGGAACCGACGGCCGTGCGTCCCCCTGAGACTGATGGAAATTGGCCGCTGGTGCGGTGCCCTCTGTTCCATATGGATCTGCTGCGAGCCGCCGAACCGGTGACGCTGGACGCGCATCCGGCGTCCTTCCGGTTGCTGAACATGGTTGCCGGCAAAGCTCAACTGCATTGGGACGGGGGAGCAGAGCCATTGGCTATGGGCGACAGCCTGCTGTTGCCTGCTTCACTGAGCGCGTGCAGTCTGCAGCCCGATGGACACTGTGCCTGCGTCATTTCCTGCGTGCCGTAATCACGGCGACGTGTTTTCGGTTGTTCGTGCCGGCTGATGTGGCAGGGCCGTTTCGCTTAGAGCCTGATGGAAGGGAGTCTGCAGGTGTATGGTGAACACCTAGCTCATACATCAGGCAATGGAAGGTGACACTCACATGGCCATGAAGGCGGCGTCCAACTCGGGGCTTTCGATTATCGCGCAGGGGCGCAGCAGCTATCGCATCTTCGTTCCCATGCGCGCCACGGCGGCGGTAAACACCGCCGCGAATGAACTGCAACAGATCGTTAAGCAGGCGACCGGAGTGCAGTTGTCCATCCTGATGGAAGGCGCGCGGATTTCCGGGCCGGGTATCTATCTGGGCCCGACCCGCCGATTCCTCGAATCGCCTCTGGCGTCGAAGCTGAAGGGTTTGGCGGAGGATGGCGTTCTGTATGGCGTTGATCGCGAAGATCTGTTGGTCAGCGGCCAGAATGAGCGCGGTCAGTTGTACGCCGTATACGAATTGCTGGAGCGCACGCTGGGCGTTCGGTTTATCGCGCATGACTGCACGGTGGTTCCCCGCAGCCGTACCTGGACGGCGCCGGCCGGTGTGGTGCGGTATGCGCCGCCCTTCATGTATCGCGAGACGTTGTACTGGGACAGCTTTCCGCTGCCGATGGCTGCACGCCATCGGTTGAACGGGCCGATGACCAGGAACGATGCCTCCACAGGCGGAAAGATCGCGTTCCAGCCTTACGTGCACAGCGCCAACAAGCTGGTGCCGCCTGAGGTGTATTTCGCCGAGCATCCGGAGTACTTCAGTCTGGTTAACGGTAAGCGCATTCATGGCGAAGTACACGCACAACTCTGCTGGACGAATCCTGAGGTGTTGAAGATCGCCACCGCCCAGGTGCTGCAGTGGATGGACGAGTATCCGGATGTGCCCATTATCGATGTGTCCCAGAATGATGGAGAAGGGGCGTGCGAGTGTGATGTCTGCGCCCGCGTCGTTGCCGAAGAGGGCTCACAGCACGGACCGATCCTGCGGTTTGTGAACGCGATCGCCGATGAGGTCGCTCGAAAGGATCCCCATCGGTGGGTCGAAACGCTCGCCTATGCCTACGCGATGCGACCGCCGGCGTTGACCCGGCCGCGGCCCAACGTGATCATTCGGCTGTGTCACGCCGGTTGTTACTTCCATGGGTTCGAAAAATGCGGCCTTGGCGCCAATCTGACGCAGTACATTGAAGGATGGAGCAAGCTCACCCGGCGGATTTTCATCTGGCACTACGCCACCAACTTTGCGCATTATATTGCGCCGTGTCAGAACCTGGAGGGGCTCTGCCTCGATATACGGTACTACGCACAACATGGCGTCAACGGGTTGATGGTGCAGGCGAACTATCAGGGCCCGGGCGGAGAGTTGGCCGAGTTGCGGCAGTATCTTGCGGCCCGGCTGATGTGGGATCCCGCTCAAGATCCCATGGCCCTGCGGCGGGAGTTTTGCAACGCGTATTACGGCAAGGCGGCTCAGCAGGTGCTGCGCTGGCTGTCCATGATGGACCTGGCCGCCAAGGATCCGAACGTCCATGCATTCGGAGCGTGGACACCGTCAGACACGGTGAAGCCGTACCTGGTGCGCGACGGACTGCGTGTGCTGGATCTGGCGCGTCGACAGGCGGACAATCCCGATGTGGAACGTCGGGTTCGGAAGCTGCTGCTGCCGTTGTGGTACATGCAGGTGACCTGGCCGGATATCTACGGCCTCTCCGAAGACCGGCGCCCGGCGGTGGCCGCCGAGATCGCGGCGATCATTCGGGAGTGCGGAATCACCCATGTACGCGAAGGCGGTGAGAACGCTTCCGGCTGGCTTCCCGCCATTGGTGCGCCTTGAGCCGCGGAAACACCCCTACACCATAACGGGAGGGTAGCTGTTCTCGGCGAGAACGCGTGTGCGGCCGTCTATCAGTCGTAACGCGCGTACCTCGCCGGGGCCCACCCGGGCGTAGCCGGTGAACAGAATGGCCCATCGCCCATCCGGGCTGATGTCCATCAGCAATGTATGCGAACCGTCCGCAGACAGACGGGACAAGGGCCGGCTGTGACCGGTGGCCAGACTTCTGCTCAGCACGGTAAACCGGTCATGGGCTTCCTCAACCCCGACCAACACCTGGTCGGCTGCAGACCCCCGGCAGAACCCTTTGTACCCGCGCGGCAAGGGGATCAGCTTGTCGCGACCTTGGGGCAGTGATACCGCCCACAGCCAGCCGGGTGACTGGCTGTCCGCGGGTGTTTGTGCCGGGTACATCTCGGCTACTACCCACCGCTGGCCAATGGCGCGCAGTTCGCCCGCCAGTCCGTTGCGATCCCAACGCTGCACCGGGCCGTCGTCCAGAATCTCCAGGGTCAGTGAACGGGACACATCATGCAGCCTCACCAGTGCGTTACCGGTGCTGACCACGCTGCGCAGTCCATCGGCGCGTCCGAGGTCGCGCAGTGCACCTGCCGGGCTGATTTCAGCCAGTCGATCGTCCTGACGCACCAGCAGGCGTGTCTGACTCCATCCCAGCAGCCTGATGGTCTGTCCGCGCACGGGTCTCTGTCCCAGTTTCCGTCCCTCGCGGTAGATAACTACCAATCCGCCGGCGTGATCGCCGTCATCAGTTTGCACCGCCACCATCCGGTCGGGGCCGGCCTTCATGTCCAGAACGGGAAGGTCAGTGAGTACCTCGCATATCTCCGGTACGGTTTGGTAGTACTGCAGTTCCATTTTGTCTGCGCTTACGCAGTAGAACCGCACCAGCGGCGCTCTCTCCGCCTGTTGTTTATCACTGTTCATGGTCATACCTCGCAGGTTCGCACTGATTGGGTGTGATCTTGATGTCACGGATGTTGCGTCTCCCGCTACTGGACAAAGAGCGGAATCTGGAGCGTTTCGCGCAACCAGACAACAACCGGAACGATGGGCGCCACCGCCACCATCGGCAGCAGCACCGCTGCAGGATAGCCCCAGAAGGGCGGGCGGTGTGCGCCTCTGTGGGGTGGGATAGAGCAAGCCGGCAGGTAGATCATCCATCCGTATACGAATACCCAGAATCCGCCATACAGGCTGCTGGGATTTAAGCCAGCCTCGGCCAGCGTACCGCTGATTCCGAACAGCACCAGCACCTCCAGGGGGCGAAAAGCCCATCGGGTCAGCAGGTAGCCCCATGTGATGAACATGGGTACGAACGCAACGACGCTGTGGAACAGCACCACATGCAGGTAGTTGGTTGAGCCCGTAATATGCGCTTCCTGCGGCGTCAGCCCGAACAAGGGGGCGGTGTTGGTCATGCTGGTGGTGATGACCTCCTCCAGCAGCGCCAGCGCGATGCAGGCCCAGACGAATCGGCGACGCCAGGGGATGTCCCAGCGGCGGATCCAGTCCGTCAGCACGGCGCGTTTCCGCAACGTCAACACGCCGAAGCCAACTACCCATAACAGGATCAGTCCGTCGGCCATGATGATGATGGCTCGGGCCGCAGGCGCTCCGTTCTGAAGGATAAACAGATTGATCAGGCCTACCACAACCGCCGTATAGACCGCGACGAGCCGAATGGTTACCGCTTCCCAGCGGAGATGCCGCGGTCCCGTAATCCAAGTACTCATGTGTGAATAATACCTTGTTGCGGCAATAACGGCATGGGTTGGATAATACAATCATGTGGTAGTGCCGACGCACGACGCAGTCACCCTCTGGAAACCACATCAGAACCGCTGCCCGAGAACCGAGGTGAACCCGTATGGTCCGTTATCTTGCACGTATCCTTGTCTGGCTGGGGGTCATATGCGCCGTCTTGCCTGCAGGCGCACAACGCGAAACGATTAAATTCGCCACGCTCAGCGCCAACTATAGGGCAGCCTTGCTGGAAGTGGCCCGACGGTACGAGGCGCTGCACCCCGGAGTGAAGGTGGAGGTGCTGATCGTTCCGCAGAATTTCGAGACCTGGATTCGTACGCGCTTCGCGGCCGGCGGCGATCAGTTGCCTGATATCTACAACGCCAACTATACCGTCGGTTACGACCGTATGGGCAAACTGGTGAACCTGATGCCCTATCTGCAGTCGGTGAATCCCTACACCGGTAAGCGTTGGTGGGATATGTTTTACACCGACCAGATGGAGCGGTTCAAGATCGGCGGTGAATTGTACTGGTTCCCGATCGACACGATTGAGATCGCGATGTTCTACAACAAGGACATCTTCGAGCGTCTGGGACTGCAAGAGCCGCGCACCTGGGAAGAGATGCTGCAGTTGTGCAAGCGCATACAGGAAGCCGGCCTGGCCCCGGTGGCGATTGGTGGAAACGCCGCGTCGTTCTGGGCGGGCGATATGGGGTGGCTGGTGCGTATGTTTGGCGACGTGTATATGCGCAAGTTTGTGCCGCATGTTATGTCACGTCCGGGGGACTGGGACTACGATGCCACCCGTAATGAAGGCTACACATACGATGGCCAGAACCCGTTCAGCGACTTGATGGTGATAGTCAACGGTGAGCGGCTGCAGAATGCGATCAAAGACGGAACCATCGACTTGGCCGGCCCCGAGATGCGCCAGATGTACGTCAAGCTTAAGGAGTTTTCGCAGTACTTCCAACGCGGATACCTGGGTACCGATCCGGCGTCCGCACTGCGGTTGTGGTACCGCCAGAAGGCCGCGATGATCATGTTGACCAGTTCATCGGTTACAGGGATTGTGCGTGACTTCAAGCGCATGCCGAAGGAAGATCACTTCCGATTCGGCAACTTCTGGTTCCCACCCATCACCGACGACCCGATGGCCTGTGGTCCCTTCCGCGGTGTAGGAGGGCCAGGGACGCCGCTGTGTGTGACCAACAAGAAGAACAAGAAACACCACGACCGTGTGGTTGACTTCCTCATGTTCATGACCACACCAGAGAACGCCCGGTTGTTCATCGAGAAGACGCTGGCTGATGATCAGCCGCTGGTCGGCCCGATGACTGTGCGCGATGTACCGCTGCCTCCAGCGATCGCCGATCAGATGAGCGTGTTTACTGGAAACGGCTATGAAAAGATCAACTTCCGCGGTCTGGAGGATGAACAGGAAAGCACGTTTGAGTGGAGCGTTCTGGCGCAGGAGTACATGGCCGGCCGTCTGGAACTGGACAGCTTCCTGACGCAATACCGCGAGTCGATGCGTCAGGCGATCCCGCGCCAGCGCGCCCGCACCGGTACGGACGGTAATCCCCGCACGCGCGACTACCCGCCAGATGTGGAAGAGAAGCGGTCTCCCTGGAATCCGTTCGAAAACGGCTCGCTGATGCTGGCCATCATCATCGCCGTGTTTGTCGCGTTTGGCACATGGCACGTCCGGCGCTCACAGGGGTTGGCGCGGCGTCAGACCATCACGGCGTACCTGTTACTGCTTCCCACGTTCACACTGCTGGGTGCGTTTAACTACTTCCCGGCGCTGTCCGGGCTTTACCACGCGTTTACGCGGTGGGAGGAGGGCCGGGCCGCGGTGTTTAACGGGCTGACCAACTTCCAGCAGATGGCCGGTGACATGGTGCTCTGGCGCGGTGTGGGCAACATGATCGTGCTGTTGCTGGCTGGGTTGTTCAAGTCGATCGTGGCGCCGTTCATCGCTGCTGAATTGATCCTGGCATTGATCAGCGACCGCACTCGATATGTGTTTCGTACGCTGTTTTTGCTGCCCATGGTGGTGCCCGGTATGGTGGGCATTCTGATCTGGGGGTTCATCTACGACCCGAACATGGGCATGCTGAACCAGGCGCTGCAGGCGTTGGGGCTGGAGCATCTGGAGCGCAACTGGCTGGGAGAGCCCTCCCTGGCGCTGCCCAGCATCATCTTCATGGGCTTTCCCTGGGTGGGAGCGTTTGGACTGCTGATCTTCATGGCGGGTTTGATGGACATCCCGGACAGCGTGTATGAGGCGTACCGCATGGAGTCCGGTAATGTGCTGAAGCGCATCTTCACCATTGACATCCCGCTGGTGAAAAGCCAGATCCGGATGCTGGTCATTCTCTGCTTCATCGGCAGTCTGCAGGATTTCCAGACGATCCTGCTGTTAACAGACGGCGGTCCCGGACTGGCGACTACGGTACCCGCACTGAGGATGTACCATCAGGCATTCCGGTTCACCCACTACGGCTACGGTTCGGCCATCGGCTTGCTGCTGTTCCTGGTGGTGATGGGGCTGACCATTTTGAACATGAAGGTACTCAAGCGATCGGAGTTGGAATCATGAGAGGCACACGGTTTACGGTTGGGCAGGCGCTGGTGATTTTGGCGCTGGTCGTTCTGGCGGCTTTGACGTTACTGCCGTTCTACATGACGCTGTTGATCTCGCAAAAGACCAATGGTGAAATCCTGAACCACTTCTGGGCGATGCCTCGCGAGTGGCATCCCGAGTATTTCAGCCGGGCGTATCAGTTCATCCACCATTACATTCTGAACTCGGTGACGACCGGGTTGATCGCCATTACCGGCTCTGTGTTCCTCTCCTCGCTGGCCGGATATGTGTTCGCCCGCTTGGAGTTCGGCGGCAAGAACGTGCTGTATCTGTTGATCCTCGCGCTCATGATGATACCCGGGCTGCTGACGCTGGTTCCGGCGTTCCTCTGGTACAAGAGCTTCCCGCTGGTGGGAGGGAACGACTGGCTGGGTGTGGGGGGGCACGGATTTCTGGATACGCGATGGGCGGTGATCATCGCCGCCATTTCGGGCGGACAGGTGTTCGGTACATTCCTGTGCCGTACGTTTTTTGAGTCGATCCCGTCATCGCTGTTTGAAGCCGCGCGGATCGACGGCGCCACCGAGTTCCAGTGTTATTACCGTCTGGCGCTGCCGTTGTCTCTTCCGATATTGGCGACCCTGGCGATCATGGGCTTCGTGGGGGTGTACAACGACTACATTTGGCCATTGGTGACGATCGGCGATGACAAAATCCAGTTGTTCTCTGTAGGGGTCACGAAGTTCGGTTCGGAGGGCAACCTGGATCAGGGCCCGCTGATGGCCGGGTATCTGATCGGAGCGGTCCCGTTGATCCTGCTGTTTGCCGCCGGTATGAAGTACTACGTGGAAGGCCTCACGCGGGGCGCCGTGAAGAGCTGACCGTGCTGCGCGTGAGCGGTCCGCTGTATGGCGGGGTGGTGCTGTACCCACCGGAGTCGCGCATCGGACCGCGGTTGCAGCCCGAGTTCGAGTTCGTTCATATGCTGCGCGGTGCGTTGCTTCTGCGCTCGGGCGACCAGGAGTGGCATGCTCCGGAGAACAGCCTGGTACTTTGCCGACCGGGCGTCTGGTATACATTCCATTGGCGTCACGCATCCGCCATACGGCACAGTTTTGTGCACTTTAACATTCTGGATGCGCCGCCTGAATGGGGGGCTGTGGAGGCTTGGCCCATGATGCGGATGGCGCCGGTGGGCAGCCTGCCCGCGGTCTGCATGCGCGCATTGGCGATGCCCGAACCGGACGCCGAACCCGGTACACAGCAACACATACTGGCTGCTCTGACCAGCGCATTCATGACCTCTTCACAGATGCGGACCCGGCAACCGTCTGAGCCGCTGCGCCGCGCGTTAAGTGAGTTGTCTCGAGCGTTATCGCGTGATCCCTCCCAGCGCATCACCCTGACTACACTCGCCGCGGCGGCCGGCGTCACTTCGGAGCATCTGTGCCGCCTGTTCCAGCACCAGTTGGGTGTCAGCCCGTCACGGGCCATCTATCTGGCGCGGCTGGATATGGCCGCGGCGCTGCTGTCGCAATCCGATCAGAGCATCACGCAGATCGCCTATTTCTGTGGCTTCGCATCACCGGGGCACTTCACGCGCCGGTTCCACAGCGCCTACGGCCTGACCCCCACCGAGGCGCGCGCGTCGCAGGTTGCGCTCCCGCGACTGGCGCACTGGATCGAACTGGCTTGATGCAAAAACTGCCGGGGCGCCCGTGTGCTATCCGCTCATGCGGAAGTCGATGGCGTACGGCGGCTGCAGCGCGGCGCGCTCCTCAGCGGTGAGCGACCTCCCGGTGGCTTGGCGATGTAACGCCTCCTGAAGATCGAACCAGATATCCGTGAGGGAGACTTCGCCTTCACGGATCTGCGCGTATTCCTGCTCAAGCAACTGTTCCGTGCGGTCCCAGTTCCCCATTATCAGTGCGACACGGGCTTCGGCCATCCGGATGCGGTCTGCGGTGCGGATGGCGTCCGGCAGCGTGCTGAACCAGTCGTGCAGCAGCGCCCAGTCGCCATGGCGCAGGTGATGCTGGGCGTACTCCACTGCGAGAGCGACGGTATGGACGCCCGTCTGCCACGCCTGATCGATCCACGCCAATGCTTCATCCGGTCGTTCGTCGTGCATGGCGCAGACGGCCAGATTGCGCAGCGCCCAGGGATTAGCGGTACACGCCGTGGAGCGCAGCCAGGCGTCTCGGGCTCCTGCGTGATCACCCCGCTCCATGCGCATGACGCCCAAATGGTACCAACTGCGCCAGTGGTTGTTGTCGGGATGCTCCAGAGCCTTCAGGAGCAGGGCCTCCCATTCCGGTTGTGTCATGCATTCGGTGGGCGGGTCGGTGACCGCCCCGGCGGGGAATCGGCCATCCTGCAGCAGGGCCAACCACTTCCGTTGCGGAGCGCCGATGGCCGACTCCGGGACCGGGGTTGACGCAGGAATCCGTACGGGCTCCGATGCGGCCTGCGCACGCAACCGCTCCAGGCTGCCCCACCCATCGCCTGCGTGCAGGATCTCTGCGGGAGGCCGTGATGCGTAGATCTGCATCTCTTGATGCCAGGTGTCCAACCGCGCCTTCGGGATCAGACGTTCCAGCGCCTGCTCGGCATGGTTGGTGGCTGCGCGCCAGTCCGCTCCATGTACCGTCTGCGGATTGGCCTGCAGTAATCCATACGCCTCGGTCCAGTCCCACATGGTGTTGCCCGGCATCGGGATGGATTCCATCTGGGTTCGGCACAAGCCAGCTTGAATCTCCACATAGGCACGACCGGGTTCCAGCAGATGCTCCTGCCAGCGGTTACCTCCCGGACTGGCGCCCCAAACAAATAACTTGCGGCCTAATAGCCGGTCGGTGGATGTCTGTACAAGGCCGCGTCCCTGTCCATCCAGGCTGCAGATCCACTTCCGGCGCTCAGGAGCGATCCGGAAAAAGAACTCATGGGCGCGTTGAATGGTTTCTGTGCGACTGACATCGACGCCATCCAAGTTGGTGATGGATGTCACATCAAATCCATCACGTGTGTTGTAGATCGCCTCATCAGCCGGCGCCAGCACGCGCCGATCGGGTGCCTGGGGTACGGCGATGTTCGACCACCAGTACATCGGCGCCATCTCCGGGTGTGGGTTGTGGACGGTGACATGCACCAGCAATACCGGCGACGCGTCCGGAAGGCACATGTCGATCTGGCAGGTTAACCGCTTGGTGCGCTCCCAGAACCAGAGCCGCAGGACATCGCATCCGTCCGGGCCGGACGCCCGACCGGCCCACAGCGGCGCGCACGTCAAATAGTGATGTCCCAGCAGGGGCATATTCCACTCCACTCCGCCGGCGATCCATGCGTTACGCAACGCCAGGTTAGCCGGCTGGTAGTGGGTGACCGCGGTGAGCAGTTCTGTTTGTGAAGGCACATGGAGCAGCGAGGCGAGCCGACCGCCCAGTTCCGGAAGAACAAGCGCGCGCAGATGGCGGTTCTCTAACACCCATGCGGAAAACGTGCGCGGCTGTCGGCGGCGTGTATACCCGTCCTGCATCATCCAGGGCAGCACGCGGGAGCCTACCTGCCATCCCATGTAGCGGCGCTCATCATCCGTTAGCCGGTCGCTGAGCGTGTATGTGTGATCGGCTTGCGGATCCCTGAACTCCGGGAGTGGGTTCTCATCGCCCATATCGGCGGCATCAATGGTGTACGCGAAGGGACGCAGGGAACTCATGTATACGCTCCAGTATAGTGATGTCGATCAATTCGTCGGTCGATCCGGCTAGACCTTCCAGCCTGTATGCACCGCGGGGGTCGGCTTGCCGACCCCCGCGGTGCATGGTGTATGGATAACGCTCCGCTGATCAAGCGGTGTCGTAGAAATATCCCATGTCGGTGCGATCAAGCGCCGCCGTAGTTACCAGGTAGACCAGCCGGCCCAATTGCGCGGGCGTGGCAACAGGTGACGCGGACAACCGCTCCGCTTCGCTGATGATCAGGGGAACGGGTAGCGCTTTAGCCTCAAACAGGCGCTCCAATCCGATGATTTTCGACTCGAGCGTCATCACTGAGGTCGCGTCTGCACAGCTGTTCATAGTCGTTACCCCTTTCTGTTGTGTTCATTCGATTAGACGGGGTGTATAGTTGAAAAGGTTCAGTCAACGAACGCGTCTAACCATCGGAAATCGGCCTCGGTCGGTAGAATGGTACCGTCCGTGACCACTGAGAGGAGCGCATATGTCCATCATGTTGCGGTTGGCGACAACAGTCGCGTGGATCAGCCTTGCGGGTGCTGCCGCAATGGCGCAAGTGGCGGTATCAACGGCAAAAGACCAGAAGAGCGTGGCGCTGACGGTGTACAACGGTGACTTTGCGGTCGTGCGGGAGACACGCGCGCTGACGCTCAAGCAGGGGTTGAACGCGGTGCGGTTTGAAGACGTCGCGGCCCAGATCGATCCGACATCCATCAGCATCAAGTCGCTCACGGCGCCGCGTGATCTGCGCGTGCTGGAACAGAACTACCAGTATGACCTGATCAACCCGATCTCGATCCTGGCGAAGTCGGTAGGCAAGACGCTTAAGCTCAGGCAGATGGCCCCCAACGGCAGTATCAGTTGGCTGGAGGGCACGTTGCTGGCGCCTCCCGCATCGGTGGTGGCCGATACGGACGGTCATGCCGGAATGGTCTATCAGGGCCTGGTGATGCGACTCACCGATGGACGGCTGATACTGAATCCATCGGGTGAGATAACGTTGGCCGAACTGCCGGAAGGCCTGATCGCCAGTCCCTCCCTGCTGTGGAAGTTGCATTCAGAGTCAGGGGCCACCCGCGAAGTGGAGGCCTCATACATGGCCAATCGGATCAACTGGAAAGCGGATTATGTGGCGGTGATATCGCAGGATGAGGCCAAACTTGACCTGACCGGGTGGGTCACGCTGGATAACCGGAGCGGGGCCACCTATAAAAACGCGAGCTTGCAACTGATGGCGGGTGATGTGCGTCGCGTGCAGCCCGAGCGCAATCGGATGATGGCCGCCCCGGCCATGATGGAAGACGGCATGGCCATGGGGAAAGGCGGCGGGTTCGAAGAGGAGTCGTTCTTCGAGTACCACTTGTACACACTGCAGGGCAAAACCGATATCCGGCAGAACGAAACCAAACAGATGACCCTGCTCAGCGCGCCAAACGCCGCCGTAACCCGGAAATTGGTGTTCGACTCCGCGCGCCGGTCCAGCCAGCCGGGGCGTGGCGGCGACACCGCTGAGGGCAAGCTGGCGATCGTGCTCGAAGTAGTGAACGCAGAAACCAATAACATGGGTATGCCGCTGCCGAAGGGTAAGGTGCGCGTCTACAAGGCTGATGCCTCCGGAGCGTTGCAGTTCCTGGGCGAGGACCTGATCGACCACACCCCGCGTGAGGAGACGGTGCGGTTATACATCGGGGACGCGTTTGATGTGGTAGGGGAGCGCAAACGTACCAATTTCCAACAGTTGGGCGACCGCAGCAACGAAGAGACCTGGGAGATCACTATTCGCAACCGCAAGAAGGAAGCGGCTACCGTCACCGTGACCGAGCGCTTCTGGGGCGACTGGACGATCTCTAACAATAACCTGCCGTTCGTCAAGAAGGACGCCCAGACGGTCGACTTCGTGATGACGCTGCAGCCGAATGCCGAGGGTAAAGTGACCTACACTGTGCGTCGCCGGTGGTGATCGGCTCGACAGCCCGTGTGTGGCTGTCGCCACACACGGGCAAGCCGGTTCTACCTGCAGGGGGTGAGGCGTTTCGCCCCGCTCAACGCGGGGATGTCGGCGCTGTCGCGCCACGGGTGAAGCGCGGTGCGCAGGCGCATCACCCCCCGTGTGGCCAGTGGCCGCACGTAGGGGTTCATCCTCGCCCATCACCTGTACCCTTGGTGACCCTCCGCATGCTGTGGATATCTGACGACCTGCCGTAGGGGCGGTTCGTGAACCGCCCCGGACAGGCTTCTGCCGATCCGGAGACAGGCCACTGGCGCACCCTTCAATGCTGATCGTTTATGGGGGTGTGCTGCCATAGTTTCCACATTACGTATCTGTACCTCTTGACAGAACCTGGTGGTTGGTCTATCTTGGTTACAACAGCCGGACCGCCGAAAGGGTCGGCTGAAGCGTGTTGTCTCACAGACAGGGAGGTCAACGATGAGAAGAGGGTTTACACTGATCGAGCTGTTGGTGGTCATTGCCATCATAGCGATCCTTGCCGCTATCCTGTTTCCCGTCTTTGCCCAGGCCCGTGAAAAGGCCCGACAGACCAGTTGTCTCAGCAACCTGAAGCAGATCGGTCTGGGCATCAAGATGTATGCCGACGACTACGATGGCGCTATGCCCAACGGCGCGTATAACGGTGTCGACGCTCCGCTGGATATCGCCAACTGGGAGAACAACCCCGAAGACAACGGGACGTGGCCCGGCTATGGGCGTATCTTCTACAACTTCCTGATGAACAGGCAGTTGAACCAGTACGTTAAGGCCCGCCAGATGTGGTACTGTCCCAGCAGCGTGTATAAGTATTCACAGGCCAACGCCGACGCGGGTATCCAGAGCTACCACTGGTTCCCGAACTGGGTGTTCAACGTATGCCAAACCGGGTACAGCTTCCCGTGCTGCAACTACGGGACAGCGACGCAACCCGACTATCGGAATCTCTCCGCACAACCCATGTCCGACGGCACCGAGTGGGTCGCCGAGCGCATGATCATCACCGAACGCGGCGTCTTCGGATGGGATGGCCCGGACAGCTATGCGGATGACGGGGTAACCAATCCGTACCCCGGACGACAGGCCAATACCAACCACATGACCGGTTACAACGCTGTCTACTTTGACGGCCACGCCAAACTCACCCCATTCGGACGTAAATGGGGTACGACACCTGCCACCGGTTGGCCGGCGTCACGGTGCCCGCAGTAAACTGCGATCGGACGGCGGGATCTGACTCCGGTCGGATCCCGCTGGAGTCATGATATGGGTGTCCTGCCAGACCTGTTCACGCTGGAGCGTTCCGTGTTCCGCACACCCGCCGACTGGGCGCGTCACAGGCTGTGTTTGCTCGACTGCGTGGTCGGTCCTCAATACGGCGGGCTGCCGCCCACGCCCCAACGCACCATCTGGAATGTCGACACACCACACGCCTCGCCGATACCGGGACGCGTCAGGTGTACCGGAGTGGTATCGAGTCAGAATCCCGATTATGCGTTTCGGTTAACGCTTTGGCTGCCTGATGGAATGATACGACCGCCGGTCGTGTTAACCGGTGATGGATTAGGAGGCGCCGTTGCCGATGCGGTGACGGCGTTGGCGCTGTCGATGGGTGTCGCGCTGGCGCACTTTGACCGGCAGGATCTGGCTCCGGACCATCCCGTCCCAGATCGTGATACGCATCTTTATGCCTCAGCCAAGGGATCGTTCGGGGCGTTGGCCGCCTGGGCTTGGGGATATCACCGATGTGTGGATGTGCTGGAAGCCGCCGGGTTGGTCGACTCCAAGCGTATGGCCGTTGTCGGGCACTCGCGCGGTGGCAAGGCGTCCCTGCTGGCCGGTGCGACCGATACGCGGATACGGTTAACCGGCGCTAACGGCAGCGGAGCCGGCGGCGCGGGGTGTTATCGGGCGCTCGGGCCGGGGGCTGAGTCGCTTGAGGATCTGCTGCAGCGCTTTCCATACTGGTTTGGCCCTGGTATGGCGGCGTATGCAGATCAGGTGCAGACGTTGCCGTTCGATCAGCATTTTCTAAAGGCTGCGGTAGCGCCCAGGTGGCTCTATACCACAGAAGCGCTGGATGACCACTGGGCCAATCCGGACGGAACCTGGTTAACCCACATCGCTGCGCTGCAGGTATTCCACCGTCTGCGGTATGTCGACCGGGCGGGCGTTCATTTCCGCAAGGGCGGACATGCGCATACACACATCGACTGGTTGGCATTACTGACCAGGTTGGTCTCATTACCCGATGATGTGCCGTTACAGCCTCAACAGGACGTGTTGCCTGGTTAGCAACGTATTTTGGGGAACTCGTAGCCCGCAGGCGCGAAAAAGGGTTGACAGAACCGGCGAAATAGTGCAATATGGGAGTATCACCCGGAAGATCATCCACCCGGGAGTACATGTACTACGCTATCAGGAGGGATTCCATGCGCAGAGCTTTCACGCTCATCGAGCTATTGGTGGTAATCGCCATCATAGCGATACTTGCCGCTATCCTGTTCCCCGTATTTGCTCAAGCCCGTGAAAAGGCCCGCCAGACCAGCTGCCTCAGCAACTTGAAGCAGATCGGTTTGGGTATGAAGATGTATGCCGATGACTACGACGGCGTCTTCCCCAACGGCTGTTACAACGGTGTCGATGGCCCGCTGGCTGAGCGCAACTGGGAGACCAACCCCGAGGTCACCGAAGAGCAGAACCAGGATGCCGGCTGCTACGGCTACCGGTTCTACCGCTTCCTGATGAACCGGCAGTTGGGCAGCTATGTCAAGGCCCGCCAGATGTGGTACTGCCCCAGCAGCACCGTCAAGTATTCCGCCGCCAATGCAGATTTGGGCCGCCAGAGCTACCACTGGTTCCCCAACTGGGTGTTCAACGTATGCCAAACCGGGTACAGCTTCCCGTGCTGCAACTACGGGACAGCGACGCAACCCGACTATCGGAATCTCTCCGCACAACCCATGTCCGACGGCACCGAGTGGGTCGCCGAGCGCATGATCATCACCGAACGCGGCGTCTTCGGATGGGATGGCCCGGACAGCTATGCGGATGACGGGGTAACCAATCCGTACCCCGGACGACAGGCCAATACCAACCACATGACCGGTTACAACGCTGTCTACTTTGACGGCCACGCCAAACTCACCCCATTCGGACGTAAATGGGGTACGACACCTGCCACCGGTTGGCCGGCGTCACGGTGCCCGCAGTAAACTGCGATCGGACGGCGGGATCTGACTCCGGTCGGATCCCGCTGGAGTCATGATATGGGTGTCCTGCCAGACCTGTTCACGCTGGAGCGTTCCGTGTTCCGCACACCCGCCGACTGGGCGCGTCACAGGCTGTGTTTGCTCGACTGCGTGGTCGGTCCTCAATACGGCGGGCTGCCGCCCACGCCCCAACGCACCATCTGGAATGTCGACACACCACACGCCTCGCCGATACCGGGACGCGTCAGGTGTACCGGAGTGGTATCGAGTCAGAATCCCGATTATGCGTTTCGGTTAACGCTTTGGCTGCCTGATGGAATGATACGACCGCCGGTCGTGTTAACCGGTGATGGATTAGGAGGCGCCGTTGCCGATGCGGTGACGGCGTTGGCGCTGTCGATGGGTGTCGCGCTGGCGCACTTTGACCGGCAGGATCTGGCTCCGGACCATCCCGTCCCAGATCGTGATACGCATCTTTATGCCTCAGCCAAGGGATCGTTCGGGGCGTTGGCCGCCTGGGCTTGGGGATATCACCGATGTGTGGATGTGCTGGAAGCCGCCGGGTTGGTCGACTCCAAGCGTATGGCCGTTGTCGGGCACTCGCGCGGTGGCAAGGCGTCCCTGCTGGCCGGTGCGACCGATACGCGGATACGGTTAACCGGCGCTAACGGCAGCGGAGCCGGCGGCGCGGGGTGTTATCGGGCGCTCGGGCCGGGGGCTGAGTCGCTTGAGGATCTGCTGCAGCGCTTTCCATACTGGTTTGGCCCTGGTATGGCGGCGTATGCAGATCAGGTGCAGACGTTGCCGTTCGATCAGCATTTTCTAAAGGCTGCGGTAGCGCCCAGGTGGCTCTATACCACAGAAGCGCTGGATGACCACTGGGCCAATCCGGACGGAACCTGGTTAACCCACATCGCTGCGCTGCAGGTATTCCACCGTCTGCGGTATGTCGACCGGGCGGGCGTTCATTTCCGCAAGGGCGGACATGCGCATACACACATCGACTGGTTGGCATTACTGACCAGGTTGGTCTCATTACCCGATGATGTGCCGTTACAGCCTCAACAGGACGTGTTGCCTGGTTAGCAACGTATTTTGGGGAACTCGTAGCCCGCAGGCGCGAAAAAGGGTTGACAGAACCGGCGAAATAGTGCAATATGGGAGTATCACCCGGAAGATCATCCACCCGGGAGTACATGTACTACGCTATCAGGAGGGATTCCATGCGCAGAGCTTTCACGCTCATCGAGCTATTGGTGGTAATCGCCATCATAGCGATACTTGCCGCTATCCTGTTCCCCGTATTTGCTCAAGCCCGTGAAAAGGCCCGCCAGACCAGCTGCCTCAGCAACTTGAAGCAGATCGGTTTGGGTATGAAGATGTATGCCGATGACTACGACGGCGTCTTCCCCAACGGCTGTTACAACGGTGTCGATGGCCCGCTGGCTGAGCGCAACTGGGAGACCAACCCCGAGGTCACCGAAGAGCAGAACCAGGATGCCGGCTGCTACGGCTACCGGTTCTACCGCTTCCTGATGAACCGGCAGTTGGGCAGCTATGTCAAGGCCCGCCAGATGTGGTACTGCCCCAGCAGCACCGTCAAGTATTCCGCCGCCAATGCAGATTTGGGCCGCCAGAGCTACCACTGGTTCCCCAACTGGGTGTTTAACGTATGTGCAACCGGGGACAGCTTCCCATGCTGCAACTATGGCACCGCCAATGCCCCTGAGTACCGCAACATTGGGGCGCAGCCCGTCAGCGAGTCCACCGAGTGGGTAGCCGAGCGGACCGTTGTGGTGGAGCGCGGTGTGTTCGGTTGGGACGGCCCCGACAGCTATGCGGATGACGGCGTCACCACCCCGTATCCCGGCCGCCAGGCCAACGTGAACCACATGACCGGCTATAACTGCGTGTTCTTCGATGGCCACGCGAAGCTGGCTCCGTACGGCCGCAAGTGGTCAATGACCCCGGCGACCGGCTGGCCCGCCTCCCGCTGCCCGCAGTAAGCAGCCTGATACCGGTGACGCGTCGACGTTCACCGGACAGAGACCTCGCCTAAGTGAGGGCGGTTCGATGAACCGCCCTCTCTTCTTTTGCGTCCCATCATGCAGGCGCCGGTTATAATGCGCCTGATAGCAACACCGCAGGTGAGTCGAATGTCCGACGATTTTCGTTTTCTTTCCGAAGAACCCATCAGTATGTATCGCGCCGATGCCGACACTGAGATCATTGTGTACAGCGTTTGCGGCATGGATCAAGACGCAGTGGCCGGCACGGCTGAACGTCAGCATGCGCAGTCCGGTTGTCCCGTGTTGGCTGAATGGCGCTTCGGTCTTCCCGATGGACCCCGAGACTGGCCCTGTCATAGCCTGATGCCCGAGAGCGGTAATGGGCCGTATGGGACTCAATGGCTTGAGTGGACAGGCGGATCGGTGGACCGGATATGTCAGGATAACCGTGTGGTCGGCTCTGTCTGGGACCGGAGTGGCGCGCGGCATTGTCTGCTGGCAGGCGTAGTCCCAGAGTCGCTGAACGATACGCCCCAAACACAGGCTGCATCGGTGTTTCAGGCGTTGAATCAACTGTTGTACCAAACCGGCTTGCCGATGACGGCCATAGGACGCACCTGGTTTTACAACCGCCAGATACTGGACTGGTATCCGGCGTTCAACGCAGCGCGTCACCGCGTGTTCTCGCAACATGGCCTGTTTACCCATCGCGTGCCGGCCAGCACCGGCATCGGGACCGCCAACGCCTTGGGCGCCGCGTTGATGGCTGGAGCCTATGCCTGCAGTGATGATGTAACCCGGGTACGGGCACTGCCATCACCGCTGCAATGCCCCGCGTTAACCTATGGCAGTGCGTTCAGCCGGGCCGTCAGAATCGAAACGCCCTCATCGGTGTGGGTGTCCGTGTCCGGAACCGCCTCCATCGCGCCCGACGGCGCGTCGGCTCACATCGATGACTTGGAGTCGCAGATCGAACTCACCCTGCAGGTGGTGCAGGCGATCCTGGCGGATCAGGGTATGGACTGGATCCATGTACGCCGGAGTATCGCGTATGTGCAGAACGCGCAGGGAGCGGGCGCTTACACGGCATTTCATCGGCGACGGCAACTGCCGTTCGCTCCGTTCGTGGTGGCGGTTGATCACATCTGTCGGCGCGAACTGCTGTTTGAGATCGAGCTCGACGCATGTATCGACCGATAGAGTGTGACAAGCAGGTATAGGCAGTTCCAATCCCGAATAGATCACACAGACACCTACCAATGCGGGAGAACACCATGCGCACACCTGATTTCAGTTGCCTGGAAGCCGTTTTACGTTGTGAACCGTCCGGAAGACCCACGTTGTTCGAGTTCTTTCTGAACGATGAACTGTACCGCAAGCTGGGTGGCTATCCTGATGGAGACGGACCCGAAGTGCTTTCAGATGAATGGCGTCTGATGACCGTTCGGGCGTTCGGCGCAGCGGGTTACGATTATGCCACCGCCTTCGCGCTGCCGTTTCATTTTCCCCAAAAGCCCGTGGACCATGCGTATAGCCGCAGTATGAACGACACCGCCTGGATTTCGGATCGTGCGACGTTCGAGGCGTATCCGTGGCCGGACCCGGATATGACAGACTATCGGATGCTGGACACGCTGGCCGCCGCGCTGCAGCCTGGCATGAAGCTGATCCCATCCGGGCCGGGTGGCGTGCTGGAAAATGTGATGCAGCTGGTAGGCTATGAGTCCCTGTGCATGTTGATCGCCGACGATCCGGACTTGGTCCAGGAGATCTTCGACGCGGTCGGCAGCCGGCTGGTTCGCTATTATGAGATCGTCTCACCGCATCCGATGGTGGGCGCGGTGATCTCCAATGACGACTGGGGCTTCAGCACCCAGACGATGCTGCGTCCGGAGCAGATGCGACGGTATGTCTTCCCCTGGCATAAACGGATCGTCGAGGCGATCCATGACGCCGGGCGACCGGCGATACTGCACTCATGCGGGCGTCTGGATGATGTCATGGACGATATCATCGATGACATGCGGTACGATGGCAAGCATTCGTATGAGGACAAGATCATGCCCGTGGAGGATGCTTACGAGCGGTGGGGACGGCGGATCGCCATACTGGGGGGCATTGATGTGGACTTCGTGTGCCGCCGCACCCCGGATGAGATCCGTGCGCGTTGTCTGGCGATGCTCGACCGCAGCCGGGAGCGCGGCGGGTATGCACTGGGTACGGGCAACTCCGTTCCGTGGTATCTGCCAGCAGAACACTACTTTGCCATGACATCGGCGGCGTTGGAGTAACCAGCGTTGTAATCCATGGCGTCAGCGGAGGGAACCGTCATGCGTCCCAATATCGTGTTAATCTGTTCGGATCAGCAGCACTGGCAGGCGTTGGGCTGCATGGACCGCTTCTTCCGTACGCCTGCGATGGACCAGATTGCCGAACAGGGTGCGTTGTTTACGCAGGCGTTCAGTACCTGCCCTCAGTGTTCGCCCAGCCGGGCCAGCATCTATACAGGTCTGTGGCCGCACTCGGCAGGCGTCGTCGCCAATCTCGATGCGCTGGGGTTGAACGGCGCCCCTCAGCCTGCATTGGCCGAGCAGCACACCACGTGGATGCAACGGTTGCGTGCCGCGGGATACCAGGTGGGTTATGTGGGCAAGTGGCATCTGGGAAACGCCGAGTCGCATGGCGGCGGGCTGGAGACGGCGTTGTTCGACTCACAGAATTGGCGCGCCCCGGATGTGACCAATGACGCATTGGGTTTCCTGAGCAACGTCGCCGTCACGCGTCGGCCATTCGCGTTGTGTGTCAACTATGTGGAGCCGCACACCGTATATGACTTCGATCCGAAACAGGCCGACAGACAGACCGGGCAGACGCCGCTGCCACGCTCGTACCATCAGGAGACGTTCCAAGGTAAGCCTTCAATCCAACGGCAGTTTATGCTGGAGGATCAGGGAGCGATCATGTCCGAAGCCGACTCGGTCTGGCGCAGCTACCGCCGCTGGTACCGCCAATGTGTTCAGACGCTTGATGATCAGGTCGGTCGTGTCTGGATGGCCCTGCAGCAGCGCGGTCTGCTGGAGTCGACCGTTGTGATCATCACATCCGACCACGGGGACATGGACGCGCATCATCGGCTCATCTTCAAAGGGCCGTTTCTGTATGACCAGATGGTGCGCGTCCCGTTGATCGTTCACGGGCCGTCCCGCATGGGATGGGTACGCGGCCGGCAGCCCGGTCCGCTGCTATCATTGATCGATCTGTCTCCGACTATCTGTGACCTGGCGGGTGTCCGGTCTGCAGGCATGTCAGGTGCATCCTGGACGGACACGCTGAGTGGGCGTCATCCCGGGCGCGCCGACGCCGTATATGCCGCATACCACGGTAAACAATCATGGCTGAACCCCGCCCGGATGATACGCACCATACGCCACAAGTACGTGCTGTATCGACATCACGACCCGGAGCTGTATGACATGCAGAGTGATCCCGATGAGTTGATGAACCGGGCGGGCGATCCGGAGTATGCCGCGGTTCAGGAGACGCTTCATGCCCGACTGAGCGATTGGATCCGTCGCACGCGGGATCCCTTTGATCGGCTGTCCGCCACCGACCGGGCGGGCAATCCGCTCAGTTGAGCGGATCGGCCTCAGCGGATCGCCGTTCGATCACCCGCATGTTCCGCCATTTGCCCTGATGGAAACGCCAGAGAAACACCAGCGCCAGTGTGCAGATGAACGCGGTCAGGAACGTCCATGCACCATACAGGCCCAGACCGTTGGGGCCGCAGAACAGCAGTGTAGGCGCCACCATGATGGCGATCCCCAGCCCCGTACAGGCGGCCATGACGAACACCACGTCACCTGCGCCCTTCAACACCGACATGAACACGATGTTGATCGTGTCCATCACCACGTATACTGCCACAAATCGCAGCAGAATCGTGGCCACGCGTGCTGTTTCGGCGAACGACTCCGGGTCGGCTTTAGCTCCGAACGGCGCCAGAAGCACTCCGGGAGCGCCGACAAACAACACCGCAGCCAGGGCGGAGTATACCAATCCCAGATGCAGGGATGCCCAGGCGGAGCGTGATGCCAGATCAGGCCGGTCTTCACCCAGACGTTGACCGACCAGTGTGGACGCCGCCATGCCAAAGCCAAACATGGGCATAAACGCGATGGTGTTGATCTGAAACGTCAATCCGGTGGCTGCCACCGCGGTGACTCCCAGCCCGCCCACAAACATCAGAAACACCGTCCAGGCCAGCACATCCAGGGTGACCTGTAGTCCGCCGGGAAACCCGAAGCGCAGGAAACGGCGCATCAGCGCCGGGTCCCACAGTTCAGGGCGCAGGTGGCGTGTGTCGCGCAAGAACAGAACAAACAGCACCACCGATGTCACACCGGCGGAGATCACCGACGCCCATCCCGCTCCCACCAGCCCCAACCGAGGGGCTCCGCCGTAACCAAATATCAACAGCCAGTCCAGCACGGCGTTGATCAGCGCGCCCATCAGGCTGACCCAGAGCAGGATGCGCGTTTCGCCGCGTCCCACGTACCAGGCGCCCAGTGCGGCATGCAGCAGAAAGAACAGGCCGCCCAGCAGGAATATGCGGTAATAGGCGAACTCCAGCGCTGCCATGCCCGGTTCATGTCCTGCCAGATGGATCATGGGTGGTCCCAGCGGGATGAACGCCAGCAGTGCGACCGCCGCTGCCACACTGAACAGTATGGCCTGCCAGACAGACCCCACCGCCTTCAATGCGTCGCGTCGACCCGTATATTGAGCCACGAAGGTTGCGGCATACCCCGCGATGCCGGTGAAGAACGAAAGAATAGTCCACGACATCGCTCCGGCGGGCGCAGACGCGGCCAGCGCCTCTGCGGAGAACCAGGTGAGAAATACCCGATCAATAAGTTGCATGATCGTCGTCGAACCGTTGGACAGGATCAACGGCCAGGCGATCATCAGCACATCGCGGTAGCCGCCAGGCTGCGTCCAGCGAGTGCGCCAAGGTGTGGTGGCAGGCAGTGAGGAAAACGTCATAACCTTGACATGATATCTAACCGGGCTCATCAGTGCAACCAAGCAGGATGCGTCACACCGTATCCAACGCGTGTAAGCATGCAGCAAGCCCCTGGAGCCGGGTGATACGGCATACTGATCTTGTATGGAAACATCATCGGCCATTTTGAGCCAATGGGACCTGTACGTGTTCACTGGCACCGGAAACACGCTGCAGGTCGCCCGATGGATACAGCAGCACGCTGCGGAAGCAGGCGTGCCTGTCAGTATTACGCTGCTTCCCGTTCCCTCTTCGGCCGGCTCCGCATCGGTGACGCACGGCATCGGTCTGCTGACACCGGCGCATGGGTTCACCGCCACATGGGCCATGCTTCAGTTTGCCTGGTCGCTTCCCGTGGGTCGTGGACGGTCTGCATTCTGTGCGGCGACGCGCGCCGGCAGCCGGATCTGGGGCTGGTATCTGCCGGGCTTTGAGGGTACCGCCTGTCTGCTGCTGGCGGTGATTCTGTGGTTGAAAGGGTACAAGGTGCTTGGGTTTGCCGGTTTTGACATGCCCAGTAACTGGACGGCGCTGCATGCCGGGTACCGGCCGGCTGCAGTGGACGCATTGGAAGTGCGCGCCCGCCCTCATGTGTATCGGTTCACAGATCGGCTGTTAAGCGGACAGCGCCACTACAATGTGATCCCCCCTCTGTTGGGTTTGCTGGTGGCGCAAATCTCATTATTATACCTGCTTGTGGGCCGGTTTGTGTTGGCCAAGCTGTTTTACGCAGATCACCGCTGCAATGGCTGTCGCCGATGTGTGAAGGCCTGTCCGTTTCAGGCGATACGGATGGTCTCCGGCAGGCCGTTCTGGACTGTCAGCTGTGAAAGCTGCATGCGGTGTATGACCGAGTGCCCGCAACTGTCGGTGCAGGCCAGCCATCCTTGGGCGGTGTTGCTGTGCGCGGGCAGTTCTCTGCCTGTAGGCGTGTGGTTGTCCTCCGCATGGATTCGGATGCTACCCGGATCGCATCTTCCCGGGTGGTTGGTGACCATGGCCGGATATGTATGGAGCGTCGTTCTGGCGTGTGTCGCGTACCTGGTGCTGCATCTGGCGCTGCGCTGGCGCCCGCTGAACCGGTTCCTTACCGCCTGTACACCCACCCGCTGGTACCGCCGGTACCGCAACCCCGTCCTGAACCGTTGAACAGCGCCTGACCCGGCGAGGAACGGACGTTTCCTGTTATCATCACAGGTGATTGCGTGGCGCTTCGGGAGGTGCGGTTCCGGTGAAATGGATGACTCCGGCCCGGTGGGGGCTGTTGGCGATAGTGATTCTGGCGGCGACGGCCGGATGGTGGTTTACTCCGGTCAAGACGTATGTCGCGCCCCGTTTTTTCGGCGACCAAACACGCCCCGACAACGAGGTGGTGGTGTGGCATCCCTGGGGAGGGACACAGAAGGAGTTGCTGGAGCAGGTGATGCGCCGTTTCGAAGAAGCGCATCCCGGCATCAAGGTGCGGCTTGTGTTTACCGCCAACTCGCTGAGCAACAGCCAGAAATTCTTTACAGCGATCGCCGCAAACAAAGCACCGGATGTCATCTTTGTGGACGGGCCGCAGGTCTCCGAGTGGGCGGTGCAGGGCGCGCTGCAGCCGTTGAACCGGTATATCGAAGAGAGCGGCATAAAACCGGATGACTTCTTCACACCCTGCTGGAAGCAGTGTTTCTACAAGGGCGATGTATGGGCCATGACATACTGTGCGGACCCAAACTTCGCGTTTGTCTGGAACCGTGAGGTGTTCCGCAAGAACGGTCTTGATCCGGACAAACCGCCCCAGACCATCGCCGAAATGGACGCCATCGCCGATAAGCTGACTCAGAGCGATGCGCAGGGGCGGTTGACCTCCATCGGTATCATCCCGTGGGGCGTCTACGGCAGCGCCAACTCGATTTTTACGTGGGGCTGGGCGTTTGGCGGCGATTTCTACGACGAAGAGACAGGCAAGATCACCGCGAACCATCCGAAGGTGGTTGAAGCGCTGGAATGGATGTGCTCTTACGCCAAGAAGTACGGTATCACGCGCATCTCCAGCCTGCAATCGGGATTTGGCAACCTTGACAAGAACCCGTTCTACACGGGTGAGTTAGGCATGCATGCGTTCCACATTTCACTGGTGGGTGATGCGCGCACCTACGCGCCGAATCTGGACTATGGGCTGGGGTACATCCCGAATCCGCCCGGGGGCGAACCGAAATCCAGTTGGGTTGGCGGCTGGACTGCGGCTTTACCCAGAGGCAGCGGTCATCCCGATCTGGGGTGGAAGCTGATTCGCTGGTGCTGCGCGGACCCGGTGGGTACCGCAGTAGTGGGAAGCACCCAGAACCTGCTGCCCGGCTACCGTCACAGTAAGTACTTCGATACGGTTAAGAAAGATCCGCAGTACGGAGTGTTCCTTGAGGTGCTGCAGAATTGCAAACATCAGCGTCCTGTAATGCCGGCGCAGGCCTACTATATGGGCGCGCTGGAGCGTGCGGTGGACGCCGCGCTGTACGGCAACAAGACACCCAAGCAGGCATTGGATGACGCGACCGCGGAAACACAGCGTGAGTTAGACTTCAAGCTGAAGGGGCAATAAGGGTCATCGGCCGGCGATACGCGTGTAGCCGGCCAGAAACTCCTGCTGAAACGCTCCGTACCGGCCCTCCCGGATGGCCAGGCGTGCTTCGGCCATTAAGCGGGTGTAGAACCACAGGTTGTGCAGCGTGGCCAGCCGCGCCCCCAGTATCTCGCCGGCGACGAACAGATGGTGCAGATAGGCCATTGAATGACGCCGGCAGCAGGGGCAGCCGCACCCCGGGTCGGGCGGTTGCGCATCGGATGCGTGGCGCGCGTTACGCAGGTTTACGCGTCCCCTGCGGGTGACAATCGCGGCGTTGCGCGCCAGACGCGTGGGCAGCACGCAGTCGAACATGTCCACACCGCATCCGATGGCTTGCAGCATGTCCTCAGGTTCACCGACTCCCATCAGGTAGCGCGGGCGTGTCTCGGGCAGCAGCGGAGTTGTGAGCGCCACGATGTCATGCACCTGCTCTTTCGACTCCCCGACAGCCACTCCCCCGATCGCCAGCCCGGGAAATCCCATGGCGCTGGTCGCCTCCGCGCTTTCCCGCCGCAGGTCCGGATACACGCCTCCCTGAACAATACCGAAGAGCGCCTGCGGTGTATCATGTGCCTCGACACACCGTTGGGCCCAGCGCAGGGTACGCTGCATCGCCTGTGCGGCGGTGTCCCTGTCACAGCCTCCCGGCGCGCATTCATCGAACGCCATGATAATGTCAGCGCCCAACTGGTGCTGTATGTGCATGACGGACTCAGGCGTAAACAGGTGCCGTGAGCCGTCCAGATGAGACTTGAACGCCACTCCGTCTTCGGTAATGGTGCGCAGATCCTGCAGACTGAACACCTGGAACCCGCCGCTGTCGGTCAGCAGCGCGCCGGACCATCCCATGAAACGGTGCAGCCCTCCCATCTGCTCCACCAATGGCGCGCCTGGACGCAGATACAGGTGGTAGGTGTTACCCAAGATCAACCGGAAGTCCAGCGCTTCCAACTCTTCGGGAGTGGTTGCTTTGACGGTGGCCTGTGTGCCGACCGGCATAAACACAGGCGTCTCCACGATGGCGTGCGCCAGCGTCAACCGTCCGGTGCGCGCAGCGGTTCCAGCGTCGCGCGCGGTGATGTGAAACTGCAGAGCGGGTGAGCGGTTCACTCGTGCGAGACAGCGATGATACGGTATCGCAGCGTACCGCGCGGAGCGCTCACTTCGATGACGTCGCCCACCGACTTCTCCAACAACGCGTGTCCCATCGGCGAGGTGGCGGTGACCGCGTCGACGTCCTCATCGTCATCGCTGACCATCGTGGTGTCCACGATCCGCACGAGGAACGCCTCGTCACCGGTCTCTGGATCGCCGAGAGTCACCAGGCTGCCCAGGCTGACGATGCCGTCCAGACGCTGCGGTTCGCGGATGACGGCTATCTGCAGCATCTTCTCCAGATCCTGTATGCGTCCTTCCATCATGCCCTGCTGCCGCTTTGCATCCTGGTAATCGAAATTCTCGCTCAGGTCACCCAACAGGCGTGCCCTACGGATCCGGTCGCTGATCTCGGTGCGTCCAACGGTCTTAAGCTGCTCCAGTTCGCGTTTGATGCGCTCGAAACCTTCGGGCGTCAGAACGACTGTATCCATGCTAAACTCCCCTGTGTGATCTGGTTGACTGCCGGATGACGCGCCATGCGAACACCGGCAACAGTTTGACTTTGTGTATTTTGGAGGGGTCTGAGAGTATCCGCCAGACCCACTCAATCCCCAGTCGCTGCATCCACCGGGGCGCCCGGCGGACCCGACCGGCCAGCACATCCAGCGTGCCGCCGACACCGATCATGACCGGCGTTCCCAACTCCTGCCGGTGGCGATCAATGAACTTTTCCTGCCGCGGGATACCCATGGCCACCAGCAGTACATCGGGCGCGGCCTGTCGGATCTGCGCCACGATGCCAGGCTCGTCGTCCGGTCCGAAGTATCCGTGTTGGCATCCGGCGATGCGTACCCCGGGGAACAGATCCGTAACCCGGGCCGCAGCGGCTTCCGCCACCCCGGGCGCCGCGCCCAGGAAGAACAGGCTGTACCGGCGCTCGTCCAGCAGACGGGTGACGATGTCCACTCCACTCACGCGCTGTGGAAATGGCCGTCCCAGCCGGCGGCCTGCCCACAAAATGCCGGTGCTGTCCGGAGTCGCCAGATCGGCTTGCGCCACAATACGGCGCAACTCCGCATCGTCGGCAGCCATCACCACCATACTGGCGTCTACGGTCACAATATGATGCGGACCGCCCTCTGCCACGTAGCCGTTTATCCGCTCCAGTACGGTATCCATCGTCACGGCGTCTGTGCGGGTGTTCAGTATTGTGCAGGAGCCGGACGTCTCCGTAGCCGATCGGTTAGGCGGTGTATGCGTTTGATGTCTCATTCCACGCGATATTAACACCCTTGCGGGTATGGTATCAAGCCGCGTCGGGTGGAAGCAACAACTCGGGCCCGTCATTTCGCACAGAGTTCACTCTGCGGTTGACGGGGCGCACCACCAGCGAACCGGCCGGCAGCGGACGCAACAGGGGCGTGACGCGTGCCGGATCCTCCATCGAACCATCCAGCCAGGCGTCGTACTGATCAGGCGTCAGAATGGCCGGCATGCGGTCATGAACGTCCCGCACATCGTCGGAAGCCTCTGTGGTGATGATCGCGCCGCTCTGCAGTTCCGATCCGTCGGGCGCCAGCCAGCTTTCCCAGATAGCCGCCAGTGCGAATGGAGCGCCGTCCGGCATCTGTATATAGTACGGTTGGCGGATGTCGCCTTCCTGCCGCCATTCATAATACCCATCGGCCGGAGCCAGGCACCGTCGGTACCGTATTCCCCCCCGGAATGCCGGCTTATCGGCGATCGTTTCTGCCCGGGCGTTGAACAAACGCCGCGACAACGCCTCGGGCTTGGCCCAGACGGGAACCAATCCCCACTGAACATGCGTGCAGACACGCTGTAACGAACGGATCACCAGGATCGGCTGCATGGGCGCCACGTTATAGCGCGGCTCCAGCCAGGGCGCTTCATCCAGTCCAAACAGCCGCTTCAGGTAGTCCGGTTCGGTGAAGAGGGTGTATCGGCAGCACATGGCGCTCCTCCCTTGACGATGTATCTCCAGCAGAGCCAGCCGCAACATGCGCCCAACAACAGTCCCACGGTGACATCCAGCGGGTAGTGAACGCCGCGATAGACGCGCGACAGGGCGACGCCGAAAGCGCAGAACAGGCAGGCGACCGCGGCCGGCCGGTTGCGCGGCCACAACCACAACGCCAGCACCACGAAGCATGCGCCGCCGCTCCACGCGTGCCCGGAAGGAAACGAGTTGCGGCCCGACAGCGGCTCATCGGGCGCCAGCCACATGCCCAGCGACTGCAGGTCGTGCGCAGGGCGCCATCGCGGCCACATGGCCTTGAAGGGATGCACCAACAGCCCCGAGACAGCCGCCAGTGTGATCCCCCAGAGCAGACGGGCGCTGCGGGACAGTTCTGCGGCGCCCTGCGTGATCCGGATGGTCAGCGCCGCGATCAGCACCGCGGCGAACTGCAACTCGCCGCGTCCAACCCAACTGAACACCCAGAACAGAACGGTAGCGGCGGGATGGTGCCAACCGCGGTTGATCGCCAGAAACAGATCGGTGTCCCACTGCAGCAGCGGATGCATCAGTCTGCCCGATCCAGCTTCAGCGAAGGCCACAGTGCATCAATGCGCGCCACCACCGCGTCACTCATCCGCGCCACCTCCGGCCAGTCACGGGTGAACCCCTCGGAAGACCACTTGCGCGTCGCATCAATCCCCACCTTGCTGCCGTATCCGGGCAGGCGAGATGCATGGTCCAGCATATCCACCGGCCCCTGAACGAACTCGAAGTCGCGCTGGGGATCGATGTTGTTCGTGGCGCGCCATACCACCTCTTCAGGACATTGCACGTTCACATCATCATCCACCACGACGATGATCTTGCTGAACATCATCTGCCCGAGCCCCCACAACGCATGCATCACCTTGCGGGCGTGACCAGGATATCGCTTTCGGATGGACACCAGCGCCAAGTTATGGAAGCAGGCCTCTGCAGGCAGGTTGAGGTCCACGATCTCCGGCAGCATCAAACGCAGCAGGGGCAGAAACAGCCGTTCGGTGGCTTTACCCAGCCAGGCGTCCTCCATGGGCGGCGGTCCCACCACAGTGGCGGGGTAGACGGGTTGTCGACGGTGCGTGATGGCGGTAATGTGAAACGCCGGATACAGGTCTGCCAAGCTGTAATATCCGGTATGGTCGCCAAACGGGCCTTCCAGCACCGGTTCATCCGGATAGACGCGGCCTTCGATGACGACTTCCGCGTCGGCCGGCACCTGTACATCAACCGTGATGGCGGGACAGAGCGAGACCGACTTGCGCCGCAGAAATCCGGCCAGCATCATCTCATCCACACCGGGAGGCAGCGGCGCGGTAGCCGCCCAGGTCAATACGGGATCGCCTCCCAGCGCCACCGCGACGTCAATCGGCCGCCCCATCCGTTGTGCCTGCCGGGCATGTTCAGCGCCGGTCTTGTGGGCCTGCCAATGCATCGCCGCGCGGTTCCTGCCCATCACTTGAATGCGGTACATGCCGCAGTTGCGCCGGCCGGTGGCAGGGTCATGTGAGAAGACCATGGGCAGTGTGATGTAGCGCCCGCCATCATCGGGCCAGCACTTCAGGTGGGGCAGCGCCTCCAAGTCGGCGTCGTCGCCTTGCCGGATCACCTCCTGGCACGGTCCTGACTTTACCACACGCGCTGGGGTATCGGCCATACGCGCAAGCAGCGGCAGCATGCGCAGCTTTCCGCCGATATCGCCTGGTGGACGCAACTGGGTCAGTGCTTCGATTTCGTCGGCCGCCTGCTGCAGATCGTCCACGCCCAGCGCCAGACTCATACGCCGTCGTGAACCGAACTGGTTGATCAGTACGGGCATGTCATAACCCACAGGCCGGGTACACAACAGCGCAGGACCGTGCCGCTGCATCACGCGCCGGGCCACTTCGCTGATCTCCAGCACAGGGTCCAGCGGCTGCTCGATACGCTGAAGCTCGCCCTCGGCCTCGAGACGCTGGATAAACGCGCGTGTGTCCATCAGATGGTTGTCAGCCTACCGCGGCGTATCGACGGCCGCCAAGTGCGGCGTGGGCACCGCTTCAGCGATGGCGAACGAGCGGCGGACATCCATCAACCGCGCCCGACAGCGCAACCCGGCCTTGGCATTGGTCAGACCTTCCGCGAATTCGATCAGGTAACCGTCAGACCACCCGATCAGCCGCATGGCGTCTCCCGTCTGCATCTGCGACTCGGTGACGTCGCATTCCACCATCTGCGCCTTCCGGTAACCCAGCCAGGCGCGGTCCATGTCCGTCTGTGAACCGGCGGTGATGTGGTATGTTTCGATGTGCATCTGAGCGTCAGCGCGCACGTACAACGCGGTACGCAGCAGATGCTCCAACTCCTCCACGTTGTCACCCTCGGGTCCGACTAGTATCTCGGCGACCTGCGGATTACACTGCACCAGGATGGCTTCGGGGCGCTCCAGCCGTGACTTGCGCATCAGTTCACGCTCAATATCCATGCTGACCGTCTCTCCGGAGAGCACACGTCCTTTGCCGTTGCAGTAGGGACATTTTTGCGCCAGTTGCTCCACCACGCTTTCGCCGGTGCGTTTGCGTGTCATTTCGATCAGGCCCAACGGGCTGATGTGGCTGATCTTGGTGCGTGCGCGGTCCCGCTTGAGCGCCTTTTCCAGCGCGCGTGTCACCTGGTTGCGATGCGACGCGGCGTCCATGTCGACAAAGTCGATGATGATCATGCCGCCCAGATCCCGCAGGCGCAGTTGACGCGCGACTTCATCGACGGCCTCCAAGTTTAGCCTCAGGATCGTGTCCTGCAGGTTCGATCCGCTGGTGAACCGTCCGCTGTTGACGTCAATGGTGGTCAGCGCTTCGGTTTCATCAATCACCAGATACCCGCCCGACTTGAGATATACCTGACGTTTGGACAGCCGTTCGATCTCCTGCTCCAGGTTGAAGAAGTCGAACACCGGCTCCGTACGGTCATACAGCTCAATGCTGTCTTTCAGGCGGGGGGCGAACCGGTCGGCCAGTTCCACGGCTTTCTTGTACTCATCGGGATCGTCGATGACTAGCCGGTCGACATCGGCTCCGAACATGTCGCGCACCGCTTTGTACAACAGCGAGTAGTCACGATGCACCAGGCAAGGCGCTTTGGACTTCGATGCGCGCTGAGCGATCTCCCCCCACTGTTCCTGCAGCCATTCGATATCTTGAACTAACTGCTCATCGGGCTTGTCCTCGGCTTCTGTGCGGATGATCAAACCGAAGCCGTCGGGACGGATCTGGCGGCCCAGGCGTTTCAGGCGGTCCCGTTCCTTGCCATCGGCGATTTTGCGCGAGACACCCAGGTGTTCGCCTTCGGGTGTCAAGACCACATAGCGTCCGGGCAGCGATATCTTGGTGGAGACGCGACAGCCTTTGGTACCGCGCGGCCCCTTGGTCACCTGAACGAGGATCTCCTGGCCTACTTTCACCAGGTCTTTGATATTGCGGTTGCGCAACACGGACCGCCGCACAGACGCGGGGGCGTGACCGTCTTCGGTCTCTCCCCCTCCGATGATGTCGCCCACATACAGAAACGCGTTGCGTTCCAAGCCGATGTCGACGAAGGATGCGTCCATCCCCGGCAGGACGTTGGCGACGCGGCCCTTGTAGATGCTTCCCACGATGCGCTCTTCGCGCTCGACGAACAGCTCCATGATCTTGCTGTTCTCGAGGATAGCGAGACGGGTCTCCCGCGAGCCGATGTTTACGATGATCTCTTTGCTCAAGTCGCGTATTCTCCTGGCTGGCGCCTGCAGGCGCCGTACGAAATATGTATAGTTCCCATCCGGAGGGACAGGGGGGATTCGACAGCTAACACTATATTGTATCGCCGCCGCGGTCAGTTCGTGCATTTGTGCGCTCCGTATTGAAAGGGGCAGGATATCCGGCTGTGTTCGGTGAAGATAAACATTCCATGACGTCATCTCGCGAGGGGACAGCGATGAGCGCAGAGATCCGGTACCGCTCCGGCAGGTTTTCCTACCGAAACGGCCGTCCATTCTGGCCGCTGGGCGGTTTCTATGTGAACCTGATGCAAACCGAATTGCCGATCACGGTGGATACGCTGATGGGCAACACGCCGATGCAACGTGCGACTCCGGTGGAGCGTGCCGCCTATTTCCGAACGCTGGCCTCCAGAGGGGTGAACGCACTGCGAATGTTCTGCCGGGTTCATGAGACGATTGACGGCCACCCGGCGGATCTGCCGCTGGACATCGCCGGACATGTACACCCGGAGATCTGGCGTGTGATGGATACCGTGCTGCAAGACGGCTGCCGGTACGGGATCCGGTTCTTGGTGACGCTGTTCGCCGAGCCGCGCGCGTCCGCTTACTCGCACTGGGCGCCGTGGAGCGCGGGTATCGACTCATATCGTCGTAACCGTTGGTCGTTTAACCGGTTTATGTCCGACAATCCCGCTGACCGAAAGCTGTTGACGTCCTACAGCGAATATTTCACAGATCCCGAGGCCATCGCGCTGCAGACGCAGTATCTGCGCGAACTGGCGCCGTTACTGCGCAACCATCCCGCCGTGTTCGCGGTGGAGATCTACAATGAGCAGGCCTGGGAAGGTTTCTTTCAATGGGAAGCGCAGGACGCCGAAATCGCCTGGACGCGGCGGATGGTCGACCTGTGGCGCACGCTCTGCCCGGAAAAGCCTGTCTGTTACAGCTTGGCCGGCCATGGAATAGTAGGGATCGACCCCATCCGATGGTCGCTCGGCATCCAACCGGATTTTTTCAGCAGTCATATCTATCCCGGCGCTTGTGCGGATAATGAACGGCTGGACTACGGCGGTATGACGGCGCTGGTGCATGATTACAGCGCGGCGGCGGGGCCAAACTGGCCCGGAGAGGCAGGCGCACTCATGCCTGCCGCGGGAGGACACGAGGGGCGGGGGCGGCGCGCGCT
>CAZHSN010000015.1:0-36073 GCA_964535125.1 uncultured bacterium | reverse complement strand
CCGGAGCTGACGCAGATGGCCTCCCGCGTGAACCGCATGGCCGTGACGCTGCATGCCGGCGAAGGCGTGGAGAGCGAAGTCCGCCTGAAGGAGCGCGGCGCCGGCGTCGATGTGCAGATACTGGCTAAGGTCAACAAACCCACGTCGTGTCCCGTCCGGGTGGACACCCAGGGTCGCAGCCAGCGCCGTCTGGTGTCGCTGCGCCCCGGGCGAGGGGCTCAGTTCCGGCTGCCAGTCACCGGAACGGCCCTGATAACCGTGACCGCCAACGACGACGATTCGCTGCCCGAGGTGGATTTGGGCAACAACCGGGCTGATGTGCTGGCAGGGTTGTCGCGCACACCATCCGGCAGCGTGGTGGTCACCAACCCCGGCGCGCTGCCGTTGTCGGATCTGGTGATCGAGATACCCGCGCCCTCCACGCGGGGTTGGGCCGTGATCGGACCAAACGGCCGAGCGGTCCGCTCGCAAACAGAGGCCCGCAGTGACGGACACCGCATTGCATTTGTGGTCGAACGTGCGGCGCCGCACAGCGTACTGATCTACCGGTTGCGTCCGGCCGGTTCTGGTTCTGTGCTGCAGCCAAAACCGCTGTCGGACAGCTGGTCGCTCCCGGGCAAACTGTCGCTCTACCGCATGTCGGGTCCGGGCCCGATGATCACGTCCCTGCGTCTGGATGGCGCGGAACTGGGTAACTATGGCGTGGTGCTGCATCAGGAGAACGGTCAACCGCTCTGGACTCCCGCGCTTCGATGGAAACACGCCCGCATCTGGCAGGGACCGGTGCGTACTGTGTTGTTGATCACCGCCGATGGGGGAGACGATGCAGCCATCACCGCTGTCAGTCCCGACGGCGTGTATGCCCCCAAACAAGCCGCCAGCATGCCGTTTACCGTAACTGCCCGGCTCATCCACATGCCGCAAACAGCCTGTCTGGACGTGCAGTTGGTGTCCATTATGAACCGCAGCGACCGTCCCAACCGGATCAAGTCATACTACCACTACCCCGCCTCACGACTCGGCGGGTCGGATGCAGGCGATGAACCGATCGCATCGGCGGATCTGCCGATGTGGTATGACGCCCAAGCGGCGCTGGGATACGGCGCCATTGTTGATCGCGGAGCGTTCCAGGCGACCTTCTGGCGAGACAAGCCGCCCGCAACGGGCCAGCATCCGGACATCTGGCGGGTGATTGATCTGACGATCCCGCCCGGGCAGACCGTTCATCTGCCTGCGGGCGAACCCAAGATCCGCCTGACCGGACTGCGCGGCGACCCGCACAGCGTATCGGGCCGTCGCACACTGGACACGCTGCGGGCCTGTAGAAAGGTCACCGTCGCCGTTCGGAGACCATGAGGGGCGGTCCGGATTACAGGGGGTCAGATACGTACTAATACGCCGGTACAAACCGTGACTGGTCAGAAGCGCGCGTCTGATGTACAATCCGTACGGCTGAGACGTTCAGCCATGCACCGGTCACTGCATAGTTGCGCATCCTGTCGAATGACGGCTTCCCATCCGTGATTCGGCCTGTTTGTTCGCTTCCAGACGGTTCTCGACCCCTGGCGCTGACCGACTGAGGTATGCGGTGCGCACGTCTTGTGATCCTGCGGCGCGACGCCCCCGTGGCTCAACCCGCCTGTAAACTGCGTCAGGCTGCGATCCGGTCTTTCGGCTGAAGCACCCAGCGCCTGACATGACCCGTTCCGGCGGAACTCCGCCGCATCTGTCGCTTAACAAGATCAGAGGTTTTCGATATGCCCAATGAAACAGTGGCTCATGACATCGAAATGACGGTCAAGCGCTGGCGCAAAAAGCGCGGCAACCTGATCATGATCCTGCACGACCTGCAGGACAAGTACGGTTTCGTGCCCCGTGAGGCGTCGCTGGAGCTGTCCAAGCAAATGAACGTGCCTTTGGCGCGCATCTATGAAGTGCTGACATTCTATAACTATTTCAAGCTGGAACCCCCCGGAAAGTATGTGATCTCTGTCTGCCTCGGCACCGCCTGTTATCTCAAAGGCGCCGGCGAGATCCTGGAGGAGTTCGGCAATCAGCTGGGTATCGAGGTGGGTATGACCACCAGCGACAAGCTGTTCCACCTGCAGGCTGTCCGCTGTCTAGGATGCTGTGGTCTCGCACCGGTAGTCATGATCAACGGCAAGATCTACAGCAAAGTCACCGTGCGCGGTGTGGCGGATATCATCGACACCATCCGAAAGACGGAGGAACAGACCAGTGCCGCAGTATAACTCCGAGGCGATGGCCGCCATTCGCGAAAAGCAGACCCATTCGGGAAAGAACTGGATCAAAGTCGGCATGAGCACCTGCGGCGTGGCCGCCGGTTCCCAGGCAGTGTACGACGCCCTGGTGGCAGGCGTCAAGGAGCGCGGCCTGGATGTTGAAGTGCGTCCCTGCGGATGCATGGGAATGTGCTATGCCGAACCCCTGGTGGAAGTTCAGGTGGAAGGCGCTCCGAAAACGCTGTATGGACAGATCAACGAGTGGACCGCTGAGCGGCTGCTGGACTCGCACGTCACGTTGAAGCGCGTCGTGGAGCGGTTACGCGTCCCCGAAGCCGCCAATATCGTGCTGGCCGACGAAAAGGGACCGACCGAACCCCGGCTGCATGAACCCGCCCAGCAGTACCGCATCGTGCTGCGCAACTGCGGTGTGATTGATCCGAGCAGCCTGGATGAGTACATCGAACACGACGGGTACCTGGCGCTGGAGAAGGCGCTGACGCAGATGAGCCCCGATGAAGTGATCCAGGAGATCCTTGAGAGCGGATTACGCGGACGCGGCGGCGCAGGATTCCCCACCGGCCTCAAGTGGAAGTTCACCCGCCAGAGCGTGGGCCAGGAGAAGTTCATCATCTGCAACGGCGATGAAGGCGATCCGGGAGCCTACATGGACCGCAGCATCCTTGAAGGTGATCCGCACTCTGTGATCGAAGGCATGATCATCGGCGGTTACGCCATCGGCGCACGCGAGGGCATCTTCTACATCCGCGCGGAGTACCCGCTGGCGATCGAGCGCATCGAGACCGCCATCCGCCAGGCGAGACGCGCCGGGTTGCTGGGGCAGAACATCCTGGGCACCGGCTTCAGCTTCGATCTGGATGTACGTCTGGGCGCCGGCGCGTTTGTCTGCGGTGAAGAGACTGCGTTGATCCAGTCCATCGAAGGGAAGCGCGGTACGCCGGTCCCTCGTCCACCCTATCCGTCTGTTTCCGGTCTGTGGAAGAGCCCCACGAACATCAACAACGTGGAGACTCTGGCCAATATCGCCCCCATCCTCGTGCGTGGTGCGCGCTGGTTCAGCAGCATCGGCACCGAGAAGAGCAAAGGCACCAAGGTATTCGCGCTGACCGGCAAGGTCCAGAAGTCCGGACTGGTGGAAGTGCCCATGGGCACCACCATCCGCCAGGTAGTGAACGGTATCGGCGGCGGTGTGCCGGATGGCCGGCAGATCAAAGCGGTTCAAACCGGCGGCCCGTCCGGCGGACTGATCCCTGAGCCCTATCTGGACACCCCCATCAGCTACGAGCATCTCTCCGAGTTGGGTTCCATCATGGGCAGCGGCGGGATGATCGTGATGGACGACACGGACAGCATTGTAGAGATCGTACGGTTCTACCTGGGATTCTGCGTGGATGAGTCGTGTGGTAAGTGCGCCCCCTGCCGCATCGGCGGAAAACAGATGCTGGGGATACTGGATCGCATTTGCGACGGCGAAGGCCAGCCGGAAGACCTGGAATTGCTGCGCCGCATCTCCTACACCATGCAGAAGGCGTCACTGTGCGGACTGGGACAGACCGCCCCGAACCCCGTCATGTCATCGCTTAAGCACTATGAACACGAGTATCGCGAAGCCATCGACCGGCGGAAGGCCGGCGTGAGCAGCGGGAGGAGCAACTGATGCCGACGCAGACCATGATTACCGCGACCATCAACGGTCGGCACATTGAAGCGCCGCAAGGCACATCCATCCTGGACGCCGCCATGATGGCGCATATCAAGATCCCCACGCTGTGCAAGCACCCCGATCTGCCGCCCACAGCCGCCTGCGGCATCTGCATCGTAAAGGTCGCCGGATCGAATAAAATGCTGCGCGCCTGCTGCACCCCGCTGGAGCAGGGCATGAACATCGTGACGCATGACGCCGATATCGTGGCGATCCGGCGCTCGATTCTGGAACTGATCCTGTCCAAGCACCCCAACGAGTGTTTCACCTGCGGGCGCAACGGCGCGTGTGAACTGCAGACCATGGCCGCTGACTTCGGCATCCGCCAGCAGGCGTACGACAACATCGTGCCCGACCTGGAGCCGGATACCACCACCAAGGCGATCGTGCTGGAGCCCCGCAAGTGCATCAGTTGCGGCCGCTGTATCGTGGTGTGCCAGCAGATGCAGAATGTCTGGGCGCTGTGCTTCATGGACCGCGGATTCGACACGCGTATCGCCCCTGCGGGTGAGATCGGCCTTGCCGAGTCGCCTTGTATCGGCTGCGGTCAGTGCTCCGCACACTGCCCCACCGGCGCCATCTTCGAGCATGACGATACCGAGGCCGTCTGGGCGGCGCTGAACAACCCCGCAAAGCACTGCGTGGTACAGATCGCCCCGGCCGTACGTGTCGCACTGGGTGAAGCGTTCGGCTACGAACCGGGCGAGAACCTGACCGGCAAGATATACGCGGCATTGCGCTCAATGGGGTTCGAAACGGTATTTGATACCAACTTCGGCGCCGATGTCACCATCATGGAAGAGGGCACCGAGTTCCTGCAGCGGTTCACCCAACGTCCCGATGAACTGCCGCTCATCACCAGCTGCTGCCCGGCGTGGGTCGATTTCCTGGAGAAACGGTACGGCGATATGCTGCACAACTTCTCCACATGTAAGTCGCCGCACGAAATCGTTGGCGTACTGACCAAGACATACTACGCCCAGAAGCAAAACATCAACCCGGCTGATATCTGCATGGTTTCGATCATGCCCTGCACCGCCAAGAAGAGCGAAATCTCGCGCAGCAAGGATATGTATGCGTCCGGCTATCAGGACGTGGACTACTCGCTGACCACGCGGGAACTGGCGCGCATGATCAAACAGGCAGGCATCGACTTCGAGAACCTGCAGGATGAAGAGGCCGACCAGATCCTGGGAGCCTACACCGGCGCCGGCACTATCTTCGGCGTAACCGGCGGTGTCATGGAAGCCGCGCTGCGCACCGCATACAAGCTGATCACCAATGGCGAGATGCCCGACCTGAACATCCAGCCCGTCCGCGGTCTGGAAGGCGTGAAGGTTGGGGAACTGAACATCAACGGCGAGAGCATCCGGGTAGCCGTGGCCCACGGTATCGGCAATGTCGAACAGGTTCTCGATAAAGTGCGCGAGGCCAAAGAGAACAACGAGGAACCGCCGTACCACTTCATTGAGGTCATGGCGTGCCCCGGCGGATGCATCGGCGGCGGCGGTCAGCCCTACGGTGTGACCGATGAGTTGCGGATGCAGCGTGCTGCCGGCCTATACACCGAAGATGAGCAGATGACGCGGCGTTGTTCGCACGACAACCCGATGGTTCAGGAACTGTATAAAGAGTTCCTGGAGCATCCGATCAGTGAGAAGGCTCACAAGCTGCTGCACACCAAGTACACCGCACGTCCCACCTACGTTCGGTAACACGCAGCCAGCCATTCAGACAGGCCTCCGGACAACCGTCCGGAGGCCTGTCTGTTGCGAGGTTGTGACCACACAGCCTGGTGCTATTCCTCGCGAATGACTACCGGATGCAGTTGCGTATGCCAGTGCCCCCAATTCACGCCGGGTTGGTCACTGTAGGCGTATCCCAAATAGACAGGCCCCTTGATGTCGATCTGCCCGTCCGGACCGGCGCTGAGACCGCAGTTGTGCAGCCAGGCACGCAGGTTGGTTTTCACGGCGATGGGTTCGCTCCAGCGCAACCCATCCACCGAGGTACGCACCGCGATGAACGCGTCCGCAGAAAACCGACTGGCAGTGGAAACCGAGATAAACCGGCGGTAGGCGGGTATATACTTCACATCGGCCGAGTCTTCATTTGGCAACCGGTCCCACCCGATACCATGGAACGTGATATGGCCAGGCCAGTCATCGCGACTGGCTGGCGCGGTGGCAACCATGGTACGGTTGATGGGCCGACGCTCACCGTTCACCAGTTCGGTTGACGTGATGGTGTAGTAGATGAACAGCGTTTCGCCCACGCGTACGAAACTGGGTTCGCCCGCGCCCCAGGCCTTGAGCGGCGTACGGAACACCACTATCGGCATCGGCTTCCCACCCCATCCGCCGCCGTTCCACTTCTCGAACGGTCCGGTGGCGGATCGGCTGCGCGCCACGAACACCTCGTTACGGTTGCCCGCCAGGTTATCCACAGCGGTGACGCCCATGTAAAACCAGTCCCCCATTTGTATCACGCCCGGATCACATACGGAGTACTGGTCCCGCGACCAGGGAGTGGCGCGCAGCACGATGGTCTCTTCTGACCAGTTCTTTCCGCCGTCGGTACTGCGTTTGTGCCGGATCCAGTCCCACTGGAACACGTCTCCCCGGGTCTCCACATATCCCGCCGGAGAGGCTCCGCCCGCAGGGATCCAGTCTGGAAAGCGCTCACCCAGCGGCGGCCAGCCGCCCGGTGAGGCAAACCAGGCATCCAGCGTACCGTCGGGATGCAGCATCAAGGATGGTCCGTAACGGTACGCATAGCCATCCCGATTCGGGTTAAAGATCACCCAGCCCTCCGCGGGTTCCAGCGTCAACCGGCGGATCGGCGTGTCAGCGCTGACTGTCAGTGTCAGTCCCAGCAGCGCGACACAGAGCAACAGTAAGTAATCCATACGCGGCATGTTCTCTCCCATTTTATACGTCGATCGGCGTTGTGTACTTGGCCGGACCGCTACCGGCGTGACCGTGACGGGGACTCCTCCCGGATGGTGACCGGATGCAGCATCGTATGCCACAACCCCCAGTGCACACCGGGCTGGTCACTGAAGGCGTATCCCAGAAAGACCGGCCCCTTGATGTCGATCTGCCCGTCGGGACCGGCGCTGAGACCACAATTATGCAGCCAGGCACGCAGGTTGGTTTTCACGGCGATGGGTTCACTCCAGCGCAGCCCGTCCATCGAGGTGCGGACCGCGATGAACGCGTCCGCCGTCAGCCTGCTGGCGGTGGATATCGCAATGAACCGGCGGTAGCGCGGGACGTATTTTACATCCATGGAGTCTTCTCCAGGGAGCCGGTCCCAGCCGATGCCATGGAACGTCATGTGGGCCGGCCAGTCGTCCCGATTCGCCGGTGCGGTGGCGACCATGGTGCGGTTGGTTCCGCGGCGTTGTCCCTGTTCCATCTCGCTGGAATGCAGCGAGTAGTAAAGATACAAGGTGTTCCCGACGCGCACGAAGCTGGGTTCTCCAGCGCCCCACGCCTTCAGCGGTGTCCGGAATGGCACGATGGGCATCGGCTTGCCGCCCCACCCGCTGCCGTTCCACTTATCGAATGGACCTGTGGCGCTGCGGCTGCGCCCGACAAAGACCTCATTGCGATGGCCCGCCGGATTGTCCACGGCGGTGACGCCCAGGTAGTACCAGTCACCCAGCTTGATTACGCCTGGATCACACACAGAGTATTGATCCCGAGACCAGGGGGTGGGAGTCAACACGACGGTTTCCGGTCCCCATGTCTTTCCCCCGTCGGTACTGCGCTTGTGCCGGATCCAGTCCCACTGATACACATCACCCTGAGTGGGCTGATATCCTTCCGGCGGATCCAGGCCTTTGAACAAGGGACTGCCGAAGGGTATATGCTCAGGGAACTGAGGCGGCATGGGCGGCCAGCCTCCCGGCGATGAGAACCAGGCATCCAGTGTGCCGTCCGGATGCAACATCAGCGATGGTCCATACCGGTAGGCAACCCCATCGCGCGTGGGATCGAAAATCACCCAGCCTTCAGCCGGCTCAAGAGTGAGTCGGCGGATCGGTGTATCGGCACTCAGTGTCAGGCAGCATATCAACAGTGTGGCCATCAGGCTGACGCGGTGTTTCATCTATCGCCTCCCGGTTCGTTTGGGTGATCGCGTGGCGGCAGGTCGCGCCGGCTTCGGCGGTACTGCGTTGACGCGGGCGGTACGCAGCGCATATGGTTTCATCTGCAGCGTCACCAGGCCCCCCTGTTGCGATACCTGTCCGGCTGCCGGACGCTCCAACAGATCCACCATCCGGCATTGTGCAGCCGGTGGCAGCATACCCGGTGCGAAACGGATCCGGGCCGGACTGCCGGTTCCGTCGGCGTCATACACACGGATCAACAGCGATGCGCCGTCACTGCTTCGGCTGAGCGTACTCAGCGTCACATTCGGTGACTCCAGGTGAACCAGCCAGCGGTCGGCAGGTAATTGCCCCGGCTTGCTGGCCACATTGACGATGTCCGGCTCATGCTCCAGCGCATCCGCATATCGGATGGCCTGAGCCGGCTTCCACCCCGCAGAGGGCGCGATCCAGAACCGGAACCGATGCGAGCCATTGTCCGGCCACGGATCCGGATCATAGCTGGCTCTCAGCATAGACACGGTTACACCCGACGGATCGGCAGTGTAGCCGTGACACCGGTCGTTACCGATCCACAACGAGGCATCCTTCCGATCGAGGTGAAGCCAGCGTCGCATGGGCATTTCACGGCCGTCGGCAGGCCGGCGAACCGATCCCAGCGGGGCTTCGGCCAGCACCCCATTCACACCGTCCGCAGGAAAGGAGACGCGCAACGCAGGCACTCCGCGCACCCCGTCGCCGCGCTCCCGCCATTCCACCTGCACCTGCATCTGCAACACACTCGCACCGGCATCAAGAATGTACTCCACGGTGGCGTGGCTCTGTGCGCTGAGCGGCACATGCGCACGCCATCTGGCGCGGTAGGGACCGCTCTCGATGGTGTGCAACTGCACCCCCTTGGACACTTCGCGCCGTTCTTTCCAGCCCGCCAGTTCCCACGCGGTCCCCCCGTGCGGCGGCTCCAACCCCATCTCCAGCAGACCCAACGGCCGTCCATCACTTACCAGTTCGCGTTCCGTTTTCAGGTCGACGAGACTGGCCACACCCGCTGTGTCGCCGTCCATTCGCACCTTAATCAATCCGTTCGACGCCTCCAGACCGCTCACCTGAACCGTCTGAGGCGATAAGACAGCGTTCTCGTCGGCCGACACCACACGGACCACGCGCCAGCCCAACGCGGGGAGAGCAGACAGTGGTACACGGATGTCGCGCCAATTGTGCCCCCAAAAACCGCCATGGCCGGCATCTTGCGCCCGCACGGTTCGGCCATCGGGCATCTGTACGGCCAACGGACGACCACCATTCGGATCGTTCCACAGCCTCAATGTCACCACCCGGTCCATCGGCCAGGGAACGGGGTTAAACACCACGAACCGGTCGCCTCCCGTAGAAGCGGTGGACAGGGCGCCCATGGAGGTCAGGTTGCCCGCACCGGCGGACTGACCGCCCTGCGGCGCGATGATACCCGGCCCAGCTGCCAGGTTGGCCAAAGCGCGCAACGCGCGCGTCCGCACCGCGCCGCCGTCCGCTGCGACCTCCTGATACAGCCCCAACGTGTACTGCACCGTCGCGGGTACGCCCGAACCCGGCAGGATATCGTGGAAGTGGTTGAACAGGGTATTCTGCCAGGCTTTCTGCAGGGTGGCGCCTGGCCACGGCATGCCGCACAATGCGCCGGCCAGCACCGCAGTCTGTTCCGTGCGCACCAGCGCGGCTTCACTCACCCGGTTGCCTTCCTTTATCCACGCCTGCGAGGTGTAACACCCCTGGAACACCGGGTTCAACTCGTCGGTAACCACGGGGATACGCTTCGCCTGTTCTGCAGCGGTAAAAAACGCCTGCGCGGTACTGAAGCGGACACGGGGAAACACCGGCCATGCGTCCATCTCAATCGCCCGCTCAATCAGTTGCCGGGTGGGGCCGCCGCCATGGTCGCCCACACCGAACACATGCAGACTGTGCTTGAGTCCGTAGCGCCGATCGACCTCAATCGCCTGCCACCCGATACGTGCATCCATCGGGCCGTTATACCAGAGACGGCTGTCATCCCAGGTCAAGACACTGCTACCGTCCGGCGCTTGCCACCGATAGAGCCATTCACCCCGTCCAGCACGGCAATGGTAATACCAGCGTACGCCGGCGGCGTTGAGTATGGTCGGCAGCGTCAAGGCATGTCCAAACGTGTCCGGCTCCCAGTCGATCTGCATGCTGCCGATCGGAACACCGAATTGTGCGTGCATGCGGCGAGCAGAGAGCGACAGATGGCGGCACAGCGACTCTCCGGACACCAGATTCTTGTCCCCCTCCACCCAGTGTGCCGCGGGAGTCTCCCAGCGTCCCTCTTTAATGCGCTGACGGATGATCTGCGCCAATTCCGGGTATAGACGGTCCATGGTGTCATACACCGCGGCTTGGCTCTGCGCAAACCGAAACGCCGGGTATTCGGTCATCAGTTGATTCACCGTTACAAAGGTGTCGTGCGCCACCGAGGTGGTCTCCGGCCAACTCCACATCCAGTTCATGTCGATGTGCGCATGCCCCACACAGTGCACCACGTACTGTTTGGCCTGAGAGGCCAGCGGCGCCATCACCCGTTCAGCGGCTTCGACGACTTTCCCAGGCGGCTCATTCGCTTCGGCGGCACGCAGTGCGGCGTTCAGCGCCCGCTGCGGTACATCCAGCAGCGCGGTGTTATTCCCGGGCGTGCGCTCCGCCAAACCCAACGCAAACTCAAGCTGCGCCCGCAGCCGCGTTCTTTCCGGCTCAGGCAGGTTCTGTGACAGACCCCGCAAGGAGTCCTCCCAGGATGGCCCGGGCGGCGACGGAATAGCACCCGCCGAAACCCCGGCCAACAGACAACAGGCAATGATCCCAACGTATGAACGCGTCACGATATACCGTCTCCTTACGTGCTCTGATGGTCCGTCGACGGAGCCGCGGCCAGTTGCTGATCCAGCGTTTCGAGCATCGCCAGCACACTCAGCGCACTCTCCGTGTCACCGTTGGGCGGGGCTCCCTGCAGAAAGCCGACCAGGTCGCGCATCTGTGCCTGATAGGCCGCGGTGACATCACAGGTGAAACAGGCCGCGCGGTCGCCGTCACGCAGACACCCCCCATACTGGTTCGTGTCTCGCGTCAGTTCCACCACGCCGCGTCTCCCATCGGCGGTCTCCAGGAGCGCCACAGCCCCCTGCGAATCGGCCACACTGCGGACGAAGGCAGCAGGCGCATCCAGAGCCCGGTGCAGCATCTCAAACGCATGCACGCCGTACCAGATGACCGAACTGCCCGCCGGAGCCCTCCCCAACGGGCCGTAGATCCATACACGGTCCGGTCGACGCACCGTCTGCAGGGCGGTGTTCAGCTCCGGGGCCGATCGCAGCGACGACGCCGACATCACGCGGACACTCCGCCCATTCAGATGGCGCGCCAGTGCGCGTCCCGAAGCCATGGAGTCCGCAAACGGCTTGTCGATGAACAGAGGCAGCCCGTACTCACTGCAGGCCAGTCCCCAATCCAGATGCAACGCCGGGTCGTTGATCAACAGCATCAGCGCGTCACCACCAACCACGGCATCGCTCAGATCGGTGGTGACTCTCACCCCCATATCCTCCAGCAGACGGGCGCGTGCGTCCTGTCCCGTCTCGCTCTGAAACGCCGATGGGAATCGCAACGCGGTCACCACACGCGCCATCTTATGGGCATGCAGAATCCGCGTAAACTCGATGCAATGGCTGCTGTCCAGCCCGATGATGGCCAACCGTGGAGTCATCTCTGCGTCACCGCCCTTCCGACCGGCAACCAGATACGGCTCTGTTGCGTGCGATTCCTTCCGAGGTGCGTCTGGGTGTGCGGTCCTGAGGTTGGATCCATACACCCGCGGTGGTACGAACCGCCACGGCCAAGGATCACGGGATAGGACACAAGCCTGAGGGGTTGTGGGTCGGGCTCCGCCGCAATGGTATGAGACGGAGCCCTGCAGAGTTACCGGGGTTTCACAGCGACGATGACGTAACTGTTGCCCTTGATCTCGACCGTGACGTCAGCCGTCATGGTCTTCTTCTTCTTAAAACGATCTCGAGCTTCCTGAGGCAAGGATTCCATCGTTGTCTTGGTGACCTCCGTGGTCGAAATGGCCTTCTTGCCGTCATGTGATGCCGACAATATCTGTTTCCCGGCATCTAGTTGTACGGAAACATTTGGCCATACAACCTCTGCAGAAGGCGGAAGTATTATCTCCTCCTCCTTCACCCGTTTCATCCGACCATATCCGCTGCTGGTCTTGCCGCCGACACCCCAGTCCTCCAAGGCGCGCATCAACAGCATCCAGGCCTGATCGGTCCACTCTTTGTTAGGTCCCTGAATGGCCACCAGATACTTGCCCTTGGCGCTGACGTAGCGCACGGGGTTCGGGTCATCAAAGTCGGTGGGCCATTCACCTCCGGACGAACTGTAGTAGTTGGGATGGTGGGGCGTGAGCACATCCATACCCAACGGCGCTCCATGGGCGCTCTCGGGCACATACCACGCGTCAAAGAAGGTGATGTAGCCGGCCGCGTCGGTGCTGCCGCTCAACACCTGCATCAAGGTAGAACACTCCGGCGCCCCTTGGAGATGGTGCTGTACATAGTGGCGGCACAGCCCTTTGAGCGCTGTTCCGGGTATGTACGGGACCCCGTACACACGCTGCAGCGTGATGTTGGTCTCCAGCACACCCTCGTTGCCCATCCCGATTAACAGGCGGTCCGACACTTCGACTTCACCGATGCGAACCGCACGCTGCAGCAGACATTCGTCCGCGTGTACGCAGTCCATGGAGGTCAGCGTCTGCTTCCACCGTTTATAGGCCGTAACATAGACGAAGGAAGCCTTAGTGCCGACCATGGCGTCAAACAGGCTCTCTCGAGCTTCGATCGCCGCTTGGTTGCTGCCCAGTTCAGCAATGTACCGATCCAAGGCCAACCCGGCATGACTGATCGCACCGACAGAGAGATGGCTCAAGGCATCACGTCGGGCGTTCATTGCCTGTCTCCATCGACGTCGGCGGCGCTCTTCACTTTCAGAATGGACACCGCCATACGCTTGTAATACACCCAGGCATCCAGCAACTCCCGCGTTGCCCGCACATAGTCCTGCACCGGAAGCTCACGCGCCAAGACCTCCAGCCTGTGGTTTTCCGCAGGAATGCCGCGTAACTGCAGTACACCCAGCACATGCTTTTGCAAATGCTTGTAGGCTTTGCCTCTGTCGTCTGTACTGGACGCCTTGTCGGCGATGAACGCCGCGGATTGGCACAATCCACACGTGCGGATCATCACGGGGAGTTTATGACACAGTCCACCGTAGATCTGCTTCACCTTCTCGTCTTCCCGGCTGACGCTGTCCACATCCTGCGCGGCCTGCGCCAGAAATACCTGTTGACGGGTGGGCATGGCTACACCTCCGCCATGGAAAACCGCATCAGTCCGCGGCCAACCGTCGCATTGCCGCCTACCTGGATGATCTTCGGCTCCACGGCATTGATCAGATCGTAGAGTTGTTGAGGTGCGACGGCGCCACGCACATCGGCAACCAGCGGCGCCCAGAACAGCGACTCCATCGGGATCGCCTCTTCATACCACAGCGCGCCTTTCGCCACCGTCTTGCTCTGATCGCTGATGGCGATACGCGCGCTGACATCGGTCGCCGTCTCGGTCAGGAAGGTGAACATGTTGTCCGAAAGCACCAGAAACCGTTCCTGGAACAGCTTGCGCGACTGGTCATCGTCAAACAGCCATGCGGCAAGCGTCTGCGCCAAGGCATCCGCAGGGGCGGCATCCAGGGCGATGTCCAGGTCTTCCAGATACACGACAGCGCCATTCCCCTTGAGTACACCGTTCGATGTACCGACTGCAGCGGTGTCGCTTGTGGGACACACCAGCTCCAGATCGGTTGCGGCCCCGGCGGCCTTCAAGTCGCGGTTTATGCGGGTGATCACCGCAGGGCAGGTGCACCAGGCGAACGTACCGTAGAACGACCGCACTGGCAGGCACAGCAACCGTGCGTCACTGAACAGCAGCATCCCCGCGCTCTCGGATGCGTTTCGGGTTTCCGGACCGAACGCCTCCAGATGAAACGCCAGCCCATCACAAACGTCCCGGAAGACGCCCTTCAACCCGGATCCCGGCAAATAGGGCCAGTTGGTGACTTTCTCACGGGCGATCGGGAGATCGATGACATCCACCGACTGCCCGGTACCGGTGTGTACCGGCGACAGCGCTTGGAAGAACAGCATACGGGTATTCATGCATACGCTCCTTTACTTCGCATAGTCCCAGATGCCCGGCAACGCCAGGCCATATCCGTCATGACGATGGAAGGGCTCATCCGCAACAGGCGATAACCACAGCGCACGCGCCTGGTCGGCTGTCAGCGGATTGACCAGTTCCAGGTAATACACGCTTCCGGCAGGCGCCAACCAGCGTACGGGCCGCGGTTTACCTTCTCTGAGATCCCATCCGCTGACGGCTCCATGTCGGCTCACCGCTGCCGCGACCAGTTGGGCGCCGTGCAGCCCATCCACAGGCGCTTCGCCGCCCACCCATCCGGGACGGTACCCCTTCTTGAAGATGCCAGGCGTCATCAAGTAGAGCGCCACACGCGTGGTGCCGGTCAGCGCCTGCACCAGGCTGTCCGGCATCTGCGGCCAGGGATCGCCTGCAGGCTCCATGCGGCTGATCCGACGTTCGCCTCCCAGTGTGATCCAGCCAGGCAGGTTGATCTCTTGTTGGCAGACATCGGGCATGCGCACTTGGCACGTGAGCGCTGCCGGCTGGCTGCAGTCGTCAAAGCACAGACCTGACGTGGTAAACAGCTGCCCCTCCGCGGCGGTTCCGTTCATGCCAATCGCCACATGCACCCGTTCTTCAACGGGAAGCCGGCCCATGGTGCGGCCATTTAGGTCGGGAACCAGTCCCTGTGCCCAATCAGTCCAGGCGTCCAAACGCCACCACCTCGGGGCATCCGCAGCGGGTTTCGTTCCCGGACCACTTTGCATCAACAGCGGGCTCAAACCATCAGGCAGATCACATCCTTCCGACTCCGCCATCTGGACAGGCGCCAAACGACTAACGAGCCGTTTGGCGTCATCGCCGAATACAACCGCATCGGAGGGTGCTGGTACATATAACCACCACGTGTCATCCTGAAACACCGTCAGCAGCGGCCCTGCCACCCGAATGCGACGGATCTCCTCCGCTGCCACGGAGTCTGCCCAGTTCACCCGCATCGCATTGCCGACCATGGTACGCATCGCACCGGCCAATGTAGCCGGCAGCGGCCAGTCCAGCGTGAACGCCCGCGCACCCGGGTCTGCTGCGAAAGGTCGACCGTCCCGCACCATCAGCGGATCGCGCGGTTGAATCAAGAGCGTAGTCATCAGTCACCTCCCCCGTCGCCGGCGTTACTCAGCTCGAACGCGATCAGCATTTCATCCACCAGTTGTGTCAGGCTGTCCGACAGGCAGTCAGGGTCCAGCCGGTCGATGATCTGCGCCACGATGCGAGGGTCGACCGGTTGATCACCGCCGGACTCGCGACCGTGCGACAGAACCCGGCGCACCTCTTCCACGGCCACCCGTGCATCGATCACCGTGCGCTGCCCCCCGTCGCGGTCGATCAGCTCGCGCGACAACTCGCGCAGCTTATACGGTGTTCCATGCGCGACCGCATTCGCATCGTACATTGCCAGCCAAGCTGCCCAGACGGTGTTCACGGGGTCATCCGCCCAGGAATGCACAACAATGGGACCAGTACCTCCCGACCGCTTCTGAACCGTGACGGCGAGTTGGTTTTTGTTGCCGTGTTTGGCGGCGCGCTCCGCGGTGCGGGCGCGATCGAGTTGCACCTGCAGGTGGTCGCTGTAATGACTGATCGACACGCCCACGCTGAGGGTCGGCGCGTTGCCGGTCACGTCTGCCCGTTGGATCTGTTGGGCGAAGGCCCACCGCAGGCAATCAGCGCACTGCAGACTGGTGTCGACGGGCAACACCGCCAGCACATCGTCACCGCCGCAGTAGATGGCCAGCCCGTGATGGTCCGTGACAATGCGTTCCGCCTCGGCGGCGAACTGCGCCAGCGCCTGGGACAGGCGTTGATGCGACGCCCTGTCCGTCTGGGCGTCAATACAAGCCCCCATGCCGTCACCATCGGCCACCAGCATAGCCACATATGGATGCGGCTTTACCTTGAGATCGCGCCGATGGGCCAGTTCATACATCTCCTTGGCGGCCGCTGCTGATGCATCGTCCCCGTCTTCTGCCGTTGGTTCAAAGAACCAGGCGGTATCCCACGGAAACGTTTGGTACTGCGGCAGGGAACACCGGGAAGCGCTGCCGGCTTGCTCCATCACCTCGCCAAACCGGCTGAGCTGTTCCGGACTCAACGCACGGATAAACGGATCGGCAGCGATACGCGCCATCGAGATGAACCGGTCATTCTCTTTACCGATCCAGCGTTTCAACAGCGACACGCCGTCCAACTGCTCATGCGGGCGCAATCCGATCTTGCGACAGGCGGTTTTGGTCGGGCCATCGGCTTTGTCATGATAAATCAACACCGCGTCGCGCCCGCCATCCAGCGAACTCTTGGGGACGGGACGGCTCTGCGGCTGCACAAACTCGCGCGTCGCTTTGCGCGCCGCCAGCAACTGATCAGCACGCTTTCTAGCTGCTGCGTACCGGCCATCGTCAGGGCATTCGACCCAGGCCGCATAAAACTCCAGAAAGTGACTGGTTTGATCGTTCAACACGTGCAGGTCCACCAGCCCGTCCAACCTGGCGTTGTCCACCATCTCCTGACGCCGCTGTTTGAGGGACTCATTCAGATATTGCCTGAGATGGCGTATCTGCTTGGATGGTTCATCGGTATCCAGCAACGCCACCAGCTTGTTGGCGGTTTTCGGCATATCATCTTGACTGGTCAATGACCCGGCATCCGGGAAGACCAAGGTGGCGTTCTGTTCCTGAAGCCAGTCAGCCGCCGCCTGTGCGAGTTCACACAGCAGCCGTGACCCCGCGGCCAGATCGCGCAATCGACGACCGGCAGCGATGAACTCCTGGACGGGACCCAGAGAGATCGCAAAGAGGTATCGGCTCACAGCGTCACCTCCGCCATATGGCCATGCAACTGATGTCTTACATACTCTAGAAACGCTTCCCGCGGTGGTTTTCCGTTGAGCGGCCCAACCCTCCTGTTCTTGCTGGTGTCGCAGATCTCGTCTGATGCGAGAAGGTGTCCTGAACCTATCAGTTCCAGGCCATCGGGATGGTCCCATGCGTGCGGAGCGTTCAGCAGCAGCACCATGGGAACGGCCTTTCCCGCTGCCTTCATCAACGGCTTGAGGATGAAGGGGGACGCCATACGGACTTTACCACCACCCGCTGGCTGCAAGGTATCAGAGGGATCGCCTGCAGTCTTCATGTGGAACACGATAGGCAGACCCAGATCAGCACGTGGGAAGTAGACTTCTGCAGGATGCACCGGTCTATGTGTTGCCGCATACGTGCCGGTTATCTGACGAATGGAATCTGGTTCAGGCCAGAAGCTGCGGCCGGGTCTTGGTCCATCACCTCTGTTCCGGCCAGTTCCGGGTCCTTGGCGGAAATCAAACATCCAACGGTTCGACTCCTCCCACGCCTTCATTACATCCTTGGGATCGTTGCCTTGGTAAAGCCGAGCATTTGTTAACATGGGTATCCGGGAACCAGCTCGCGGCTCTACACTAACCACGTACTGGCCATGGTCGCCCAAGCCGGGTTTGAACCCATCGGAGCAGTACAGACTGCCACAGCCTCGCCGTGTCCGTGCCCCGACGCCGCCAAACAACAACCAGGCCCACACAGCTGCTTTCACCTCATTCGTGACCTTACTTATGTCTTGGTCGTTAACCTGAGGGTTGGCCATAAACGACACGGTGAACGCAACTCCCTCGCGACCGGTTGCCTCTGGTTGGTTACCGTCGGACTTGAAAGCAAACAAACCGTAGTTCAGCCTGTTGTTCCGGTCCTGTGCCGATAGTCTCCAATCTCTGCCTGCATTGGTGACTTCCACCACCACATCCACCTGTGATGGCGTAGTTGTGGAACCCCATAAAGCCGATTCCGCCTCGTATAGCTCTCGAGCGGTGGCATACTGCGCGCCCTTGCAGGCGCGCCACCAGAAACGCAAGTGACCCCGAACGCTGCGGGCGGTCACCGGGCGTTCGGGGTCCACGGTACGTGTTATGTGGCCGCCGCCGAACATCGGCGTGACCACCTCGATTTGACATTGGAACAACGGCGCTCTCCGCGATATCTCCAGCTTCGCGGGCGGAAGATCAGGCACTTTGCGTTGGCTCATGTTTCCTCCTGTTACAATCCATAAATAACCCGTTAATACTGGTGTCTATCTAGTAGTACATACGTGTATCACCTCATTTATGGCTGTATTTTGATTTCACCACTTTTGATGGCATAATATAGTTTGACGCCTTCGTTAAGTAACCTGCCGATTTCATCAATGTCTTTTGGGCTGATTTTGCGCTCATTGGTAAAACCGTGAGCGACACCATCGCGAAGATTATTCAATGACTTATAAACGGAACTGTGTGGCTCGTTCATGTATGATAGAGCTAACTTGATTTGCCTATTTCCTGACTCACTGTCTTTAATACCGTATTTATTACGCACAACGGACATGATGGCTTCCTGCAGTTCCAGCAGCGCCTTACTGTAACTTTTGCGTTTCATACTGTTCTTAGCGCGATTTATTAGGTGATCTGCACGGTCAACTGTTGAAACCTCTTCCATGCGTTTTTGCATTTCTGGCAGAAGTGCCTGATGAACCGGAGATTGAAGGGATTGCCTGTTTAGCTCTGTAACAAGCCGATGCGCCATCTCTGCAGAGGCACTTGGGTGCATTAAGTCGTCCAGCACCGCGAATTTACGAAGGTCTCCACAAATAGACGCAGGCAGACCCAATGATGTCACCATAGGAGTAATCACACCTGTATGCTGCATGGTGGCCAATGACTCGGTCAACTCGAACAGCTGCCGGCACCAGGCCAGCTCCAGCACGGGCGCAGCACCTCCCTGCTTCAGCTCGAACGCGCCGTAGTAGACGCCATCCAGACGGATATCCCGCAGTGAGCGCAGCAGCCCCAGCATGAAGGTGGCAAGTACCGGCTGATGACGCAAGCCATGGGTGATGTCCATGACCACGCGGGTGTCATCGCGGATGCTTTCCAGCAGGGCGGCCCAGAGGGCGCTCTGGCTTTCTTGCGTGTCGCAGGGCCCCACCATACGCAGTACAGGTAGTGCCGCCATTCCTGCGTCGCGCAACGCGTCGGCCCAACGGTCCAGCATCGGTTGGTCAACTTGCCCCAGCTCGATCGCCTGGATCACATCCAACCAAGGCGTTTCAATCTGCTGGGTGTCGGGCACACAGGCGTTCAACACATCCCAGTTGGACTGCTTGGTGCCCAGCAACAGCCATGTATCGACAGTGTTGCCCTGCGTTTCCAAATGGCGTAACAACGCCGCTCCAAACAGATCGGTCTCCACTACCTGTCCGTCGGCGAACCGATACTGGGTGGTTACATAACGGCCTGGCGTCCGATCATCTGTCTTCCGCCCCGTGCCTATGAAACTGACCAATGTACATGGCATATGATGACTACCTCATGCGATCCATTTCGGCATGACTGACAAACCGATGCAACTCGATCCTGTCTGCAACCACCCGGGAGATGACTCTGAATTGCCGGTTCACACGAAAGTGATCGTTGTTACCGTCCCCAATGTGCGCGAGGCGGCTATAGTCTAATCCGCCGCCATCTTGGAGTTTTGCCGCATCGCCGCCGGATTCCTTCCATAAGCCGGCCACTTTTGCCAATGTTCGCTGCAAGTCCACACGCAGCGCCCGGTCCGTCTGGCCTCGGAAGTCCTGCCGGAAGGCATCTGTAGCCGTCAACCCGGGCCAATCCAATAGGGAATCACTCAAGATAGCCTCACACGCTTCGCGCCACAATAGCCGTCCCCAAGGGCTGGCGGCTACATAGTTGACGCCGGCTTCGGTCATCTCCTCCACCAGCAGCGCCGGCAGCGACGGCATCTGATCAGCAGGAATCACGGCATTCGATTCCACCAGCAGGCCGAGCAGCGCCGCATGCGGCTCAACCACCTGCAACGCGTTCAACTGCAGGGGAAGCGAAGGCACCCGGATCAGGTCACGGCTGCTTTCGAACAGATAGACCACCTCGTCGGCGTACAGCGGGGCAATCGCGTGCAGGAAGCCCAACACCCCTTTGAACCCACCGGTGGTGTTGAACACGATGTGGTATCGGGCGTCCCGGTAACCCGGCAGTTCCTGCTGGCACTGAGCCACCAGGTTATCGATGCCGCGCAGAAAACGAGTACGGTCGGCCGTATCCAGTCCGGGGGGCTGCCAAATGTCCGTATTCAGTCCGTACTGCTGCAGCGTCTCTCGGACCAACTCGGCGGTCAACCGACACAGCCAGGTGTCGGTGACCACCAGCCGGTGCTGGTCAGGGCAATTCTGCGGCCAATAACCGCCGTACCACGCCAAGATGGAGTTCAACTCCGGGCTCAGCCGGCGCAACGCGTCAGGCGGCGCTTCTGGAAGCGATCGCCTTAACTCGCCGATCCGACACTCAACCAGCGATCTGACGGACTCGGGTGCTTCGGATGCACTGCGGATGTTAGCTGCTCTATACAGTTCCGTACGTACTTCGGTAGCCGCTCCGTTGGTCAGCAACGCTGTACCAACCGTTGACAGCATGAACGTGGGCATGGACATTCCTCTTTCAAATGCATCGTCCGCGACATCACACACAGATCAACCGTGCATCTGTCACGGAATGTTACCAGTATACCATCTCCACTCAGTCAGACAGATCCGAGCAGGCCGCTGCGATGGAGTCGATGGCATTGTTGACGTCATCCAGCAGATACAGTACATAACGGTTTCTATTCTCCAGCCGGATATCATCTACAGCCGACTGTGCGTCAGCAACGGCAGCCCCGATATTGCTTCTGATCCGCTGAACTTCCTCCTCATACTCCTCAAGTTGCTGCTTCAGCTGCTCGTTCTCCTCACGCAGCTGATCCAGTTCTGCAGATAACGCTTCGTTATCTGCACAGCCGGCGAGCAGCAGAAGCGCACACAGACAGGCCAGCCAAGCAATCAATCGCTTGGGGAGCATCAGCAACATCCTCCTTTGCAGGGATGCGGCGCCGCATTCAGACACGCCGCAGCACAGGTGATTCACTCCCGCCACACAGCAATCACAGCGGCCACGACACGGTCGTTTTGTCTAATGCCGGCGATCAGTTCCCCATATTGCGGGTCGGCGTCGATGAGAAGCGTCGCCCATTGGGCCAACTCACCATGCGGACGGCGGGCGACCGCCTCCCGTAGCTCCTGCAGTGTGTTGTGCACGGCAACGGGCAGGCCATCCAAATCATAGATGGGACCAACCCCGTAGAGTCCTGGTATTGTCTCGCCCGTTCTGCTGAAGAAGTCCCAATCCGGCACCAGACTCATTTTCGTAATATCCGGCAGAGGCCTGCTAGTAAACACCACCGGCCATTCCAAATACACGCGGTGGGTGCCGCCAAATGATTCACGCAGGGCTGACACGGTGGTGAACCATCTGCCGTCAATCCGCTGTCCGCGCAGGCTGCCTCTGCGCAGTCGGCCAAGCACTCGACTGTACGGCAAGCCGGTGCGTTCGATCACGTCACGCGTTGACAAAAGCGGTTCGGCTGCTGCGTCTTGCACGGTGTGCCTCCGGTTGAAAGCGGTACACCGTCCAGCATGCACCGTTTACAGGGTCATTTTCCGCACCAGTGGCGGCCGGCCAAACAAACATCCCCCGGCGGGCGAGGCCTGCCGGGGGATGAAGCGGGTGTGCGTTATGCGGTTACTTCAGCTTCTTGAAACAGAGGAACCAATCCACGCAGCGGACATCAGGATCGGCTGCCTCCATACGCTCTTTGGCGGCGCCACAGGAGCCCGGCGGCGGGACGATGACCTCCTCACCCGGAACCCAGTTGGCTGGTGTGGCGACCTTCTCCCGCTCTGAGGTCTGCATGGCGATGATCAACCGTTTGATCTCGTCCATGTTCCGGCCGTTACTCATCGGGTAATACAGAATAGCGCGAACTTTGCCGTTCGGGTCAATGATGAACACCGCACGGACGGCCTGCGTATTGCTGGCCGACGGCTGCAACATGCCGTACAGACGCGAGACCTCCATGGTCAGGTCGGAGATCACAGGGAAGGTGACCTCAATATCCTTCATACCCTTGAACTCGACCTTCTCCTTGATGGTGCGCAGCCAGGCGATATGGCTGAAGGTGCTGTCGATCGAGAGGCCCAGCAATTCGCAGTTCAGGGCGCGGAACTCCTCCTGCATGGCCGCGAAGGTCATGAACTCGGTAGTGCAGACGGGCGTGAAATCCGCGGGATGGCTGAAGAAAACCACCCACTTACCCGCGAAGTCCTGCGGGAACCTCAACGTACCCTGTGTGGTTTCGGCCACGAAGGCCGGGGCGTCCTCACCGATTAACGGAATACGCGGGGTCGGTGCATCCATTTGAAAACTCCCTTCCTGTCATCGAACAGATGCGTTGTGCAGCCAGGCGCAAGCAACAACACCTGTTAGACACACCGCCATATGGGATCGATTCACGCCTGCACGGGACACCCGGATCAATCGGATAAACCGGTGCGGCACCCCCACTCCGCCAGGATCGCCCGTTCCTGCTCGGGGCTGGTCACCTTACGGAAGCGGGCACGGGGCGCACCATTCACCGTCTGCTGGCATTCGGGCCAGGTGGCGTGCCGCTGCAGTTTGCCATCCACCAGACTAAGGTACCACGGCTTTCCGCCCGAACCGGATGACGGCGCTGAGGACTTGCGGCTGCCGCCAGCCGGTGGAGCCGATGCCGAATGGTTGCGGGGCAGAGAGTCGACGTCACCGGTGCGCAACTCCGGAGTTTCCCCACGGGCGCAGGTTACCGCCAGTTGGTCGCAGCGCTCGTTCAACGGATGCCCGGCGTGGCCGCGCACCAGCGTGAAGCGCGCACCACGTGATGAGGCCAGCGCATCCATTTGCTCCCATAAGTCGCGATTCAGCACGGGCGAGCCATCAGGCCGCTGCCAGCCGCGACGCTTCCAGCCAATGATCCACTTGGTGATGCCGTCACGCACGTAGCTGCTGTCGGTCACCACTTCCGGCTGGCTATCCGGGGGAACACGCCGCAACGCCTCAATCACCGCCGTCATTTCCATGCGGTTGTTGGTGGTTTGCGGTTCACCTCCGGCCAGTTCGAAGAAGCGGCTGCCCATCTCCACAATGGCGCCCCAGCCGCCTGGCCCCGGGTTACCGCTGCAGGCGCCGTCGGTAGTAATGCGGACCCGCATTTCGGTCATGCGTCCAGTCCCAACCGGGCGAAGGTCTCATCCACGTAACGCAGGTGGTGCTGCAGGTTAAAGCACTCACGCACTTCGGCTTCACTCAACACCGCCATCACCTCCGCGTCGTTAAGCAGCGCATTCAGCATATCTTTGCTCTCCCATGCGGCGGCTGCGTTACGCTGGGCGATCTTATACGCATCCCGGCGGGCCAACCCCTTGCCGACCAGCGCCATCATGACATGTTCGCTGAACACCAGTCCGCCGAACTTCTCCAGATTCTGTTTCATGTTCTCGGGATAGACAATCAACTTGTCCAGAATGTCGGTGAACTTCACCAGCATGAAGTCCAGGGCCATCGAGCTGTCCGGCAGGATGATCCGCTCCACGCTGGAGTTGGACAGGTCGCGTTCGTGCCAGGTGGCGATGTTTTCCAGCGCAGGGATAAGGTTCGCGCGGACCACACGCGCCAGTCCGGTGACTGACTCGCAGTTCCAGGGGTTGCGTTTATGCGGCATCGCCGATGATCCGGTCTGTCCGGGCGCGAAGTATTCTTGAGTCTCCAGGATCTCTGTACGCTGCAGATTACGCAGTTCGGTGGACCATCGCTCCAGGGAACTGGCCAGTACGGCCAACGCCGTCATGTAGGTAGCATGGATATCGCGGTTGATAATCTGCGTGGAGGTGGGCGCCGGAGTCAGCCCTAACGCGTCACACACATACTGCTCCACTTCCGGGCTGATGTTGCCGTGTACGCCTACCGCACCGGAGACTTTACCCACGGCCACCATCTCGCGCGCGAACGCCAGCCGCTTCAGGTTACGCTGCATCTCGTCGTACCAGCCGGCCAACTTGAACCCAAAGGTTATCGGCTCGGCGTGAATGCCATGCGTGCGGCCGATCATGGGTGTATACCGGTGTTCACGCGCCCGCCGGGCGATCACCTCGCCCAGGGTACGGCACCGCTGCATCAGCAGGTCTGTACTGTCACGCAGCAGCATGGAGAGCGCTGTGTCGACGACGTCGTATGAGGTTATCCCGAAATGTACATATCGGCCCTCCGGCCCTACAAACTCCTCAACATTCCGTACAAAGGCGACCACATCGTGGCGGGTCTCCTTCTCCAACTCGGCGATCCGTTCCAGGTCGAACCCCGCCTTCTCACGAATAATGCGCGCCGCCTCTTTGGGGATATACCCGTATTCAGCCAGTCCATCACACACCGCCAGTTCCACATCCAGCCAGGCCTGTGTCTTGTGCTGCGTGGACCAGATCGCGGCCATCTCAGGGGTCTGATATCGATCAATCACGGGTATGCCTCCGGGCGCAAGTATGCGTAGGGTCTCTCTATCATTGTATCGGTTCGGATCACCGGCTGTTGGGGCCGACGTTCAGGTCATCTCTTCCACGATGACCAGCTTGCCAGCGGCGCGCAGCCGCTCGGCCAGCACCGGTACGATCGCGTGACGATGCAGGATCCCTTTCATCTGATAGGCAATATCACGCGTCGCCGGATTCACCGCCATGCCCATCATGATATGTACGCGGTCAGCTGCATGCAGCATCTCGTAGAGTTCGGTAACCGAACTGCGTTCCTCGAACGCATCCGGAGGGGCGTTCAACACGTTGTACACCTGGTTCAACGTGATCGCACCTTCGGTGACCAGATCGACACCCGGAATGACGTAGGCGGGAGGTGACACCATACTGCGCACGGATGTATCGGGTCTTATCTTCACACCCAATTCATTGGCCACCACCTGTGCGGTGGTGCCGCCTGCCACCACCCGCAACCCGTCTTCGCTCATGAACCGGTCAACCCAGTCGGTATCGCTGGCCGGATCGGATGGTGGCCCGGTGAAGATAGTCACGGTTTTCCCCATCCGGCAGTTGGCCAACACCACGCTGCAGTCATCACCCAGGCTACGCCCCCACAGTTCGCGTGCACGGCGCAGCACCCGCTGAGGCGCGTTGCCGAACCGGGCGCCGTTAGCCACGTTTTCACCAATATACCGGCAGATCGACTGGATACTCCACCCGCGAGCCATTCCCTGAATGCCCGAGTCGATACCCGCCATGGTGATGCCGTCTGATACGATGATCAGGCCCTCATCAGGAGCAATATGACAGTTGGCTTCCTGCACGGTGGCTTGGCCGATCTGCATCGGTCGTTGAGGCAACGGCTGCGCGTACCGTTTGGTTACCAGAACAGGCGGGGGCATCTCATAGGTCAACACTGACGTGACGCCTTCGTTGAGGATACGCGCTACCGTGAACACGCTGTACGGCAGATCGAGATCACGCGCCTCTTCCATGGTCTGTACTACACGGGTGAAGGCCTTACGCAACGACATGCCATTGCGCAGCAATGTGAGCAGCCGCGCCGCACAGAGATTCGCGGCGATCGACGCCGAAGTGCCGTGTCCTTTACCGTCACATACCACCAAGGTCGTGGCGGTAGCGGTGCGGTCACACTCCACGACATCGCCACAGGGCCCGCTGTGCCGTTTCGACGCCTGAACGACGTCAATCTCTACATGGACGTATCCCTTGACCATGCGCCTTCATCCATCTGATCGCCATTCTCGCCGCTGGCCAGTTCCATTAAGCGATCCAGCAGCGCTTCTCCCTGTCCGGCGCTTTCCCCCAGGAAGCGCGCAATTGTCTGGGCCATTCGCACTTGGTGGTCCAACAACTCCCGGGCCTGCGCCACCGTCTGTTCGCGCAACTGATCCAGTTTTTCTTTGTTCTCGCGGTTGTTGGTGATATCAACAAATATCCCGGCATATTGCTCATCGTCCGGAAGGGCGTACAGGATCTGATGGCACACCATGCCGTACTTCTCGTGGCGCGCCACCATGGTGATGCTGTCCACCTCGCCGGAGGTTAGCCGCATAAACGGCTCGGGATCCATGATCTCCGATACCGGATGTCCCAGCATCGCCTCCGAACAGCCAAAGAACCGCCGAAAGGCGGGATTCATATGGATGACGCGCAGATGCTGATCCAGTATGAAGATCCCATTGGGGCTGGTTTCAATAATCCGGTCCGTGCGCTGCTCCGCAAGACGTTTCATGTGAGGGATGCACATCTCCGGCTCGGCCATGCCTTTGATCACCGCGATCGCTTTGTCTCGGCAAGACGCATATCCGCATGCGCCGCAGTTCAACTGATCCTCAGGGCTGCCCTTCCCGCTGCGCTCCAACATGCGGTGGATTTGCTCTTCACTGATGGTGCGCTCGGGCACGTGGCGTGCGGCGTACTCTGTGCGAACGGTCAACGGGTCAGGCGTGTATGCCGCCGTCTCGCCCGGGTGGGCATGCGCGTAGTCGATGACCTCGCGACGTCGACGGTACAGGCTGCCATCCGCCGCTATGGCCGGACCGTTCACGCAACCTTGATCACAAAACAACGGTTCAATAACCTGCGGCGGCGCATCGCGTCCGGTGTTCGCCAGCGCTTCACGTACTTCGTCAAATCCGGACGCCGACACCATGTCAGCCGACAACAGATCCGAGTCCAGGCTGGCGGTACGGATGCTGCCCCCTGCCAGGGGGAACAGCCTTGCCTCGCCCGCCGGCGACTCATCGAAGGTGTCAGGAGCGCAATCGGCGATGTTGATCTGCTCCCGCTCAAGCCACTCGTTCAGTTCCTCGAAGGTCAACGCACAGTCGACCAGCCCCGTATACTGCGGTCTGTCCGCCTCGGCCTTTTTCGCCACACAGGGCCCTATGAACACGACCGGCGTGTCAGCGCCCATCCGCTGCTTCAACTGACGTGCATGGGCAATCATCGGTGATGCGACCGGCACCATTTGGGGCAACAGATCACGGGCGTAGATCTCCACATAGTTGACCACGGCAGGGCATGCCGTACAGATGTGAGAGCGGTCGGGTTGACTGTTGCAGAGCCTGGCCGTCTCCTGCGCCACCAGCCATGCGCCGACTGCGGTTTCGGCTATGTACGCAAAGCCAAGCCGCCGCAGAGCGCCCACAAACCGTGAATGCAGTTCACCGGGGTAGGCCGCGGCGAACGACGGGGCCACACTGACCGCCACACGCGGCGACTCCGCTAACAGGCGGGAGGCGCGCTCTACATCATGCCGGTATTGCTTGGCCCCCTGAGGGCATTCCCGGATGCACGTACCGCACGCGATACACCGCTCCGCTACTACGAATGCCTGCCCGTTCTCCATCTTGATCGCCTTTACCGGACAGACGCGCAGGCACCGGTAACAGTCACGGCAATGCGCCTTGTTTGTGTAAACGACCTGAGCGTGTGTTGTGGCCTGAGTCATGGGACACTATCCTCGTCAATGCCCGACGGCATATCGTTAATATTTTAACAATATTCTGCGCCAAGAACCAGCGCTCTGAGATCGCTCGCGTCCCGAGCAAGTTCAGAGCGCTGGTTCTTGGTTTATGGAACGCGCCGCTGACCGGTGCGATCAGTTCAACCGGTACCGCCCCGCAGTTTTGGCCGCCTCATACACGGCGTTCAGATTATCCAGTGGGGTGTTGGGCGCGAGGTTATTGCCCTCGCGCAGGATGAAACGCTTACCTTCCAGGATGCCGGAGTGCAGGATACGCGCCGCTTCACGGAAACATTCATCCGGCGTTGCGTGCTGCAGGATCGGCACCGACGGCCCTCCCCAGACCTCGACATCAGGGCCCAACTCCCGCCTCAGGCGCCCGTGATCCAGCGGAAAACCGGTATCAAAGCTCGCCACGTTCAGCTCGTCCCGCACGGCGGGAAGTAAACGCTGCACATCCCCGCACAGATGCACAAACGATGTGCACCCTGGTTCAGCCAGCGCCTCCTTCAACCGCCTGTGGTACGGAGCAATCACTTCGCGGTACATTGACAGGCTGAGCAGTTCGATACTGTCATCAGCCAAGCCGAAGGTGGCAGCCAGCTCAGGTTGGCCCAAACGCTTGCGATAGGCACGGATGCGCGCGATTGAGGCCTCCGTCACATAATGCAACAACTCCTCAGCGTATTCGGGATCATCCAGCAGATCGGTCATGAACTCCGTAGCGCCGCGCAGGTTGCAACAGACGGTGACAGGGCCATCGGTACCCATCGCGGTGGGAACCACCGCACCAATCGGCCGGTCCGCATACCGCCAGCCCTGCTCCTTCAGTTGGGTAAATAGCTCATAGTATTGCCAGTTCCGCTCCATCCATTCGCCTCCGAACGGATCGGGCAGCCCCTTGTCGAACAGCATCCGTTTGTTGTCATCAGTGAGTATCGGCTCGGTATCGGGCACCTGACCGGGACGGAACCTCACGGGACAACCGTACCAGGCGGCGTCATAGGTGTTCTGAAAATCAACGTAGACAGTCCAGGCGTCAGGAAGTCCCATTTGCACATCATGCCGTATATGGTGCAGAGCCCAATGGAAGTGTTCCAACTGGCGATCAATCATCACCATCGGATCCATCACATACTGCTTAAACTCAATACGACGCGTGTTCACCTCGGGCATCCACATGGTGAAGCGCGGGTTGTGACTGAACAGCACCGGCGTGCGGATCGGGTCGCCCGCATGATAGCTGTCCATCACCTGTTGGACCTCTTCATTGTGTGCGGTAAAGTCGTATGTCACGGTACATCTCCCTCTGTCATCGAACGACGGCTCATATCCGCAGAACTCCATACGCCCGTCCAAACGCGTATGAAGCGGACGGAGCCGACATACGGCGTGTGTCCCCCGGGATCGCTGCCGATCACTACCGGCACTTCGCCCTCCGGCCAGGCGGCCGAGGGAAAGCTCAACTCTCCGCGCAGTTCGCCGTCTACCCAAATACGCACTTGGTCACGTCCATCGAACTGCACCGCCACACCATGCCAGCGATCATCGCCGGGCGCCACAGCGGAAGCCAGCACCAGGTCGCTCACGCCATAAAACGTGAACATCACCGCCCCGTGATGATCCAACCCGATGCGCCAGCCCCCGGCTCCCGGAGAACCCACGCTGAAGCATGTGGACCCGAAGGGGCGTTCCGGCTGCCCCGCGTGCCGGATTTGCAGCGCAACAGCAAACGGACCGCTCCAACCGCCCAACACCCCGCCGGTGTCGCGCGCATTCACCCAGCCTCCGGACAGCCTCAGCCCGTCGGCAGTGACACCCGCATCACCGTGCGGTTTCCAGTCGGTCAGGCCAGGCGCCTCCGGTTGTCCGGTAAGGGGCAGATCCAACACCATGCGCCGTCGAACAACGGCTCGCCTGGGGTTCAGTTCATAGGTCGCCACGCCTGCGGCGTGCAATCGCCGGATATGCGCGGGAAGCCGGCGCTGGAACGCGTCCAGTCCCACACCACGCGCGTGCCGCCACCCCACATCCGCCAGCGCCAGCAGCCGCGGGTAGATCATCCGGTCGATGTCTGCATCGGTGCGGGCGATATGTGTCCACATACACGCCTGTACGCCCAGTATATGCTGTCGCTCAGATGATCCGACATCGGCCGGCGCTGGATCGAACTGATACACTTTGGTCGTTGGGGTAACCCCATACGGATAGTCGAAGTAACAATGGGACGTGGGACAGAAGACAACATCGTGCCCCTTCTGTATCGCTTCCAATCCGTAGCTGACGCTGCGCCAGGACATCACCGCCGCTCGCTGCGGCAACCCGCCTTCGGTGATCTCATCCCAGCCGATCAACCGTCTGCCCAATCGGTGAACCATCCGTTCCGTCTGCCGGGTGAACCAGGCCTGTTGCGCCACGCCATCGGCCAGTCCTTCGGTGCGACGCAGTTCCAGGCACTTCGGGCACCGGTCCCAGTTGCCCTTGGGCACCTCGTCTCCCCCCACATGCAGGAACGGCGACGGGAAGATGCGCGCGGCCTCCGCCAACACATCGGCACACAGACGTAAGGTGTTGGGATTGCCAGGGCACATCACGTCATAGTGGATACGCGGACCCAACATATACGGCTGAATTCGGAACGGTCCGCCTGTACACGATAGTTCCGGATACGCCTTCAGCGCCCCCAGCGCATGTCCGGGCATCTCCAGCTCCGGAACCAACTGCACGCCGCGAGCCTGAGCGTAGGACACCAGATCCCGCAACTGATCCTGACTGTAGAACCCGCTTACGTCTGCGTACTCCGGCTCCCAGCGGGCTCCGGTTTCGGTAAGTCGAGGCCACTTTCGGCTTTCGAAGCGCCACCCCTGGTCATCGGTGAGATGCAGATGCAGCGTGTTCATTTTGTACTTGCTGAGCGTATCAATCGTCCGGCGCAGGTAGTCCAACGACAAGAAGGTTCGTGAGCAGTCGAGCATGAGTCCGCGCCAGGCGAACGCCGGCTGATCGGCTATCTCGACACACGGGACGCTCCAGGAACTCGCCGATCGAGGGTGGCGTTCGAACCGTTCGGGAAGCAGTTGCACCAATGTGCGAGCCGCCCATAGCGCTCCGACCGGTGTGTGTGCCTCGATCCGGATGTCGTCGGGAGAGACCAGCAACCGGTATCCCTCTGCTCCCATTGGCGCACCCGCTGTCCATCGGGCGACACGGACCCCCCCGTCGCCCGTTGAGCCACCAACTTCAGGCCCCCGCAACGCCAGCGCGTCGGCGACCTGACGCAGCACGTCCGGCTCCTGTGCACAGGCTGGATCGACGGTCAAGACGGCGCCGGGACGGAGCAACGCCTGTCCCGAACGCCAGCGCACGCGTCGGGGGTAGGGGATCAATGGTACACTCATCGGGCCTTCCTGGCTTCCTTGGCATCTTGATCACGCAGCCGTTGCAGATGGGTCAGCATCTGTTTGATGTCGCCGGCTCCCCGGATCGCCACATAGACGGTTACCAGTCCGTACCAGACCAGCGCCGCGATCGTCAGGACAAACCAAAACGTCACGATCATTGCACGCCTCCCTTCGCGGCCGAGAGGCCGGCGTTACGGCGCGGCGTCAGCAAACTGCCGATGATCATCGCCAGAGCCGCAGCCGCATACGCGGCCAACCCACTGATGTGCGGGCCGATCTGTTTGGCCAGATCCTTGGTCGCGGGAATCTGTTCCATCACCAAATATCCCAATGGGAACAGCGCCCCCAGCAGTATCGCACCACCCGCACCCCAGGCTGTCGCCCGTTTCCAATAACAACAGGCGACCAACAGCACCGAAATGCTGGACAGATAGATCGACCCAGTGACGCCGATATAGGTCCACAGATCGCCCTTCAGTTCGTACCACAGACCGAACACCAGCAGGAACACGCCGATGCAGGCGACGATAAACCGGTTGATCAATAACCCCATGCTTTCGGACCAAGGTTTTCGGCGTCGAAACGGCGCCAGGATGTCGTTATAGATCACGCTGCCCCAGGTCAGCATATAACTCGAGTCGGTACTCATCTCGGCGGCCAGCATGGCAGCGACCACCAGACCGATCAACCCGGACGGGACCAATGTGGCGAGATACTTCGGCATGGCGTGCAGCGAGTTACCCACCTCGCCGGGAGCCAGCGTGGCCAATGCAGCGATACCCCATAAACCGGGGATCAGAAAACGACACACAAAGAACATGGAAGTGCCCCGATAGACCTTTTGGCCGACGTTGGCATCCTTAGCCGCCAGCACGCGCGCGATCATCGTTTGCCACGTAAGTACCGCCGACAGGTTCAACACAAAGAAGAACAACACGTAAGACCAGCCGAGGTTCGGCGCGACCAGCGGGTTGAACCCTCCGGCGCCGTATTTGGCCTGCACCGTACTCACCAGTGTCGACCAGCCGACATCATGCAGCACCAGCAGCGTTACGGCCAACAGGCCGATGCTCATCACGATGAACTGCATATAGTCGGTGACCAGCACCGACAACATGCCGCCCAGCACCGTGTACAGCGCCACGCCGGCCAGCAGCACGGTCATGGTGATCACCAGCCGCTGCTCGTTCATGCCGGTGCTGTACACCAGGTATTCACCGCCCACCCTCAGAAACACGCCCATGTTCAACAAGCCGCCCAGCACAATCACCACTCCGGCCAGCCAGCGGATACGGGGCCCAAACTGACGTTCCAACAGTTCCGGTATGGTGATCACGCCGGACTGCCGCAACGGCTTAATGCAAAAGCCGGTAATGCCCACGAAGAGCATGGCGACCGCATACAGAATGCCCGGAACCATACCCGAGAAGCCTTTTTCATACCCGGACTGCGCCGCATACATGCAGGTAATGACGCCGAACTCGGTAGCCGCGAGTGAAGCGATACCCAGATACACATTCATCTCACGGCCGGCAACCAGAAAGTGTTCGACTTTGCCCACATACCGTCGGACCCACAGTCCTGCACCGATTGTGAGCATCAGATACAGGCCGACGATGCCCGCATCGATCGCGCCAAAATGAGACATCTGAACCGTCAACCCCCTGATCTGTGGAGTTTGGGAAAGGCCCGTATGACCTTTCCCCAACCGTTCTTACTTAACGGTGGCGGGAACCACCGGCAGCCCAACCGCCTTCCGTAATCTGGCAATACCGCGGCACCACCACGCGGCCTGTTCCCCGTTACCCGGGTCTTGCATAACCATCTTGCCATCAATCAAGTTGAACGCCTCGGCGTACAACTCAGCCTTGTTCTCTTCCAGCAGGAACCGCAACCAGTGCGCGATGCGATCCCATTGGCCATACTGCAGAGAGGCCTCGATATCCCAACCGACCCCCTTGCCGATGACCTGCTGCGCGACCCGCCCATCGGGTCCCCATTCATCCAGCACGATCACGTGACCGTTCCATACGGTATCCATCCGTTTACGCGCTGCATCCAACGTATTCCGCAGGATGGCCGGATCGGCGCCCTTCCAGTCTGTCTGCCATGGAGACCAGTTGACCCAACTGAGCCCATCGAAGATGACGCCGTCACGGCCGTTCGGCAGGCGCATCTCGGCGTACACCTTCTTCCCATCGAGTTCCATAACCAAGTGATTATGCATTGCCTGTTCCAATGCCTGCAGGCGTTGCGTCCACGTGCGCGCACGGGCCGTATCACCGCGTTTGGCCGCCTCGGCCGCCATAGCCCGCAAGGCCTCCGCCATCCAACAGTTCGTCAGCAGGTCATGCGTATCCCAATAACGGGTTTCCCTTGAGTGCTCGAGGCAGATGTTTCGCGCCAGACCAGGCCACATCGGCGGAGCTTGAGGCGGCAGATAGGGCCAGTCCGACGCCACATCCATCAACCGGGCTGCCTGCTTCCACGTGCGATCCGCCCACTTCGGGTCGACTCCATTTTCGGCCACTTTGGCCCATCCCCAGATGACATGCAGATTGCCATCTAGTTGATCCATCCGGCTGATCAACAGCGTACGTCCAGCGGACCGTCGATGCTTCAGTGAGCCGGTATCCACCGCGAATGCCGTTAGGTGACCGGGATGATTGAGCCAGTGTCCCGGGTCATATGCCGCTCCACCAGCCAGCGGATTGCCCGGGGCGTTAGCCAGCCCGAACCAGACGGGTCTGCCTTCGCCTTTCCATTGCAGGGTGATCCACACGGTCTCCCCTGCGGGCAATACCGCGGGTTTGGGGAAAGCCATTCTCAGCCATCGCAGCGACGACTTATTGTCATTAACGGTCAGTGTTGTCTGCGCATATACCGGGCCTTTATCCAAATGCGCCATCAGCTGAACCTGCATCTCGCCGCGCATCGCCCCCGTGATCAGCGCCTCGATGGCCCGCACCGGTTTGGATCCTGCGATGAACCGCTGTGCCCCTATGTACGGTGCATCCAGGCGGTATAAGGCAATGTCCTGCTTGACATTCACTGCCACATCCGACTGCTCAACGGGTTGATGATGTACTGGACGGTCGAACACATGCAGATTACGGTCCAGCTCGTGATCACGGGCGGCTCGAAAACACATGTCGACGACGTCTCGGGCGCGTTTCCATTCACCGGTCTCTGCAAACAGCGACACCAATGCCCCTACTGTTCGAGGAAACATCCCGGCGTATGCGCCGGTTAATGACTCCTGAAAGAAGCCGTCAGGCTCCACCCGATCCACTAGACTCTGATAAGTCCGTCCGTACAACTGCTCCATTTTCGGGTTGGAAAGCAGTTCGCGAACCACCTCAGGGTTGTCCGCCTGCGCTGCGTTCATCGCCAACACCCCCGCAGCGGCAGCACACCAAGAAATCCATCGCATTGCACGAGTCACCTCCGTGTCAGTTCGTCAGTTTGATTTCACGACAAGAGACGTATATATACCAGCGCGCAGGAGCATTTCCCAAGCGGATGTTTCATTTAGCCGCATTGGGAACAACAGGCAGTCCCACGGCCTTCCTGGCCCGGGCGATGGCCTGGCACCACCACGCGCACTGCTCTCCATTACCCGGATCCTGCATCGCCATACGCCCGTCGACATAGTTAAACGCCTCGGCATACAGCTCTGCGGTGTTTGTTTCTGCCAGAAACCGCAGCCACTCCGCGATGCGGTCCCACTCGCCGTACTGCGGACAGGCATCGATGTCCCAGCCAACGCCTTTTCCGATAACTTGCTGCGACACATGCCCTTCAGGTCCCCAGGCAGCATATATAATGCGGTTACCGTTGTAGACGCGTTCCATTTTGCTCCGGCAAACATCCAGTGTGTTCCGGAGTATGTGCGGGTCGGCGCCTTTCCAGTCAGTCTGCCACGGCGCCCAGTTCACCCAACTGAGTCCGTCGTATATGGAACCATCCCATCCGTCCGGCAGGCGCATTTCCGCATAGATCCGCTTGCCGTCTATCTCGGCAACCAGCTTGGCATGGATCGCCGCCTCCACAGCGTGCAGACGCTGTGTCCACCGCTGCTGACGTTCTGCGTCCCCGCGGCGGCCGGCCTCGGCAGCCATAGCGCGCAAGGCTTCGGCCATCCAGCAATTGGTCAACAGGTCATGCGTGTCCCAATAACGTCCTTCTCGCGAGTGTTCAAAACAGACATTTCGCGCCAGTCCGGGCCACATGGGCGCCAGCTGTATCGGCAAGTATGGCCAATCGGAGGCGACATCCATTTGTCGGGCGGCCTGCTTCCAGGTTCGATCTGCCCATTGGGGATCGACGCCGCTCTCAGCCACTTTCGCCCATCCCCAGATCACATGCAGGTTGCCATCCAACTGATCGTTGCGGCTGATCGCAAGGAAATCACCCTTCGTGGATTTGAAACGCAGTCGGCCTGTGTCAATCGCAAACGAAGCCAGATTGGCTGGATGCCGATACCACTGCTGCGCGTCTTTGGCCTGTCCTCCCGCCCATCGATGCCCCGCGGCATCGGTACGCCCAAACCAGAGCGGTATGCCTGCTCCCGACCATTGAAGTTTCAGCCATACATCCTGCCCGTTCGGCAACTGGACGGGTGAAGGGAATTCCAGCCGCAGCCACCGCATGGAGACGTTGCGATCGGTGATGTCGACCTTTGTTTCGGCATAGATGGGGCCTTCCTCCGGGTCGGCCGTTAACCGGGCATGCATTGTACCGGTTCCGACAGCGGCAACCAGCACGGCCACCGCACGCACCGGGCGCGCTCCGGCCACGAAGCGCTGTGCGGCCTGATAGG
>CAZHSN010000014.1:0-38246 GCA_964535125.1 uncultured bacterium | reverse complement strand
ATACCCCATCGCTCGTACATGTTCCTGGCGCGGGCGAACTGGTCATCGGACATCTGCGGAAATCCCGCATCTATACGCACATCAATCGCTCCGGGCTCCGGGTCGACAGCGATGATCACTCCTTGTGTGAACGGCAGCGGGTCCGCATCAATGATGAGATCGCGGATGGTCACACGCTGACTGTTGGCAGCCTGGATCAGCGGCCGTCCGGTGCGGGTCAGCACCAGCGTCGTACGGCCAGGGATACCGGCCAGGGTCACGTCGCGCATGCCATCCAACGAAATTGCCGGTTGGCCCTCCGGGGCTGCCACGCGGTACCGGCCGGCCGCAAATTGAATACAAACAGGACCGCTCACCTGTGCGGCCGCTTGGACAGCCCGATGGATCGACTCCCGGCAATCGCTCCCATCCGGACGCGCTCCATACTGAGACACCTGTATCACGGCGGGAGCTGCGGTCACTGTAACCGCACACAAGACCAGCGAAACGCAGAATATCGCGAACATGGTACATACCCCCCAGGGTTCAGTATAACGGGCGCGGGCAGGCGCCTGTCGTCGGGATGTCAGGCGTGTCTGTAACAATAGTGTATGGCCGCCACAGCGGCACAGAGGTGAGTCACATGAAACCCAATGCCTTCATCTGTGACATGGATGGCGTGATATACCACGGCAACAGGCTGCTGCCCGGGGCCGAAGCGTTCGTGGAGTGGCTGCAGCGCGAGGGGCGCCGGTTCCTGTTCCTGACGAACAGCAGCGAGCGGTCGCCGCGTGAACTGAGCATGAAGCTGGCCCGCCTGGGGCTGGAAGTGTCAGACGACCACTTCTATACCAGCGCACTGGCCACCGCCAGTTTCCTGGCCACCCAGAAACCGGGAAGCAGCGCTTACGTCATCGGCGAACCGGGATTGATCAATGCGATATATGACGTTGGCATCTCGATGAACGAGCATAACCCCGACTATGTGGTTCTCGGCGAGACCAGAGACTACAACTTTCAGAAGATCGTTCGGGCGGTGCATCTTGTGCGAGCCGGCGCTCGGTTGATCGGTGCGAACCCCGATGTCACCGGCCCCACCGAAGACGGCGTGGTCCCTGCCTGCGGCGCGCTGATCGCTCCCATTGAAATGGCTACCGGCTGCAAGGCCTACTATGTGGGCAAACCCAATCCATTGATCATGCGGCACGCACTGCGCAAACTGGGCGCCCAACGCGAAGAGACGATGATCGTCGGCGACCGCATGGACACCGACATCGTGGCTGGTATCGAGTCAGGGATTGAGACGGTACTGGTGCTCAGCGGGGTCACCCATCGGGATGAGCTGAGCCGGTTCCCTTACCAGCCCAACCATGTGCTGGACGGTGTTGGCGAAGTACCGGACCTGGTCGCCATGATGGAGTAGGCACGCGCCTGATCGGCGTCACCGGACCTGGATGCGGAACCGGTACAGCCGCAGCGCATTGGTGACAACCGACACCGAACTGAGACTCATCGCCAGCGCGGCCGCCATCGGGTCGAGATGCCCCAAAGCGGCCACGGGGATCAGCACCACGTTATAGACAAACGCAAAGAACAGGTTCTGACGGATAGTCCGTTGCGTGGCTCGTGCGATCCGTATGGCCGTACTGATCTGGCCGATGGCCGGATACCGTGTCAGCACCACATCCGCGGTATCTATGGCGATATCCGCGCCACTGCTGACAGCCACACCGACATCAGCCGCGGCCAGTGCGGGCGCGTCGTTGATGCCGTCCCCCATGAAGGCCACAACGACACGCTCGGACTTCAGGGCCTCTACCTCGGCGGCCTTTCCCTCCGGCGTGACCCGGGCGATCACCCGATCGTCCGGAAGGCCGATCGCCTGTGCGACATGCCAGGCCGGCCCGGGCGCGTCTCCCGTGACCATCCAACACGCCACACCCAGACGTTCCAGATCCCGCAGGGCGGTCTCTCCCTCGGGGAACGGTTCATCGAACAACTCCATCACCGCTGCCGGCACACCGTCCACGGCTACATATACCAACGTGTTGTTTGCGGACATCGATCGGATCGTGTCGGTCAACTCCACGCCGTTGGCATGCAACCAGGCGTCGGTTCCGACCAGCACCGCATGCCCCTCAACCTCTCCGCTGACGCCGCCACCGGCAACGGTGCGGTGGCGCGAGACGGCGGGCAGTTCCATGCCGCGCGCCTGCGCGTGTGCGATGATCGCGTGGGCCAGCGGGTGAACACTCACCTGCTCCACCGCAGCCGCGTACCGCAACGCTGTGTCAGCGGGGATAACGCTCAACGGAGTGACCGCGGACACTGCCGGACGCCCCCGGGTCAAGGTACCCGTCTTGTCCAGCACCAGCCGGCGGACATCAGACAGACGCTGCAACGCGGAGGCCTCGCGGAACAGAACGCCCAACAGGGCAGCACGGCCGGTTCCAGCCACGATCGCTGTGGGAGTCGCCAGTCCCAGTGCGCAGGGACAGGCGATGACCAGCACCGCTACCATGGCCCTCAAGGGTGCTACCCAGCCGTCCCCCGCCCACAGCCACACGCCAACGGTTACCAGCGCGATACAGATCACGATGGGCACAAACACTCCGGACACACGATCGGCAAGATCCTGTACGGGCGCTCGCGACTGCTGAGCGCGCCGGACGGTCTCCACGATCCGTGACAGGCGCGTGTCCGATCCCACCGCCTGCGCCTGAACCACCAGCACACCATCCACACTGGCTGTGCCTGCCTGCACATAGTCTCCGACACGCTTGTGCACCGGCATAGGTTCACCGGTCATCAGGCTTTCATCGACGGCAGACTCCCCGTCCACGACGACTCCATCCACCCCGATCCGTCGCCCCGCCTGCACCTGCAGCAAGTCATTGATCTGCACACGCTGCACCGGTTGTTCAACCCATACGCCGTTGCGCATCACCGTCACGGTATCTGGCGCCAGACGCAGCAGGTTGGTGATCGCTTTGCCTGTGTTACGCCGGGCCTGCCGTTCCCAATGCTTGCCCAGCGACACCAGCGTCACGATGACCGCTCCAGATTCGAAGAACAGGTGACCGTCAGTGAACAGCGCCGCCATGCTGCCGGCCCAGGCCGCGGTGGAACCAATCGCCACCAGGGTATCCATCGTGGCCGTTCTTGCGCGGAGGGCGTGCCAGGCACGGAAGTAGAAGGGGCCGCCGCCGATGACCTGCACAACTGTCGCCAGAACCGCCATTGTCCATGCCAGCATGGCCGGAGGGTGGTGCATCCAGAACATGCCGATGAGAAACAGCGGAACGGTGAGTGCAATGCAAAGGGTTAGTCGCCAGGGCCACCTGTCGAGCGGCTGCGCCGCATCCGGCGCAGCCGACGCTGGGTCATCATCCCCGGCGGGGTCATCCGAGTCGCCGTCCTCTGGTACAGCTTCATATCCGGCCTCTTCCACGGCGGCGCACACCGCGCGTATGGACGCATCGGCTTCCATCTGCACGCTGGCGCTATCCGTAGCCAGATTGACCGTACAGTCGATGACGCCGGGCGCCTTCCGGATCGCCCGGTCGACATGCCGTACGCAGGCGGCGCAAGACATTCCTTGTATGCGCAGTTGAACTGCCTTCCGGTTGTCAGGTGTTTTCATGGCTCTAGCATACCCCGCCAGTGCTGGAATCGCGCCGCAGATCCACCGGGAACTGGGGTTAAGCGCATATCATTCCCGTGTTCTCTGATGCTAGAATTAAGTATAAATCGGGTGCGGCGGGGAACGGTCCGGCGTTCCGAGACCGAACGGCAGGTGGAGACTATGAAAGTAGGGATCACCACCTTTGGTGGAGACAGCGGTCAGTCGGGAATCAGCAGCTACATTGTGAACCTGCTGCACGACCTGCCCCGAATCGCCACGGATGACGACCAGTTTGAGGTGCTGGTTTCCGCAGCCGATGTCGGCGTGTTCATAGGCGCAGGTCATGCGCGGATTAAGCCCTGGATCGACACCAAGGCGCCGCGGGGGCATGTTAAGGATGTTCTGTGGCATTCCTACTACCTGCCGCGCCATTGTCGTCAGCATCACTACGATGTGCTCTTCTGTCCTGCAGGCAACCGTCGGCTTCCCTGGAGCGCTCCGTGTCCCACCGTAGGCACCGTGCATGACATGTCTTGGAAGCATGTTCAGTTCAAGTACGACTCCCGTCGCACCATGTACTTGGAGAAAGTGCTGCCGGAACTTGTTCGACGGCTTGATGTGGTGATCACGGTCAGCGAAAGCAGCAAACGGGACATTGTCCGCTATACCGGAACGCCGGAAGATCGCATCCGGGTCGTGTATAACGGTGCGGACACCACACTGTTCGGCCCTGGTGACCCGGAAGTGTCGCGCGCATGCGTGGCCGACCGGTACCACGTGGACGGCCCTTACATACTGTATGTCTCCCGCATTGAGCATCCCGGCAAGAACCACGTCCGCCTGATCCGGGCCTACAACAAAATGCGGTCAAGCACCGGCTTGACACATAAGCTGCTGCTGGTTGGCGCAGACCGCGAACGCGCTGCGGAAGTACATGCAGAAGCGCACGCATCGCCGTACGCAGCGGACATCATCTTTTCCGGGTTTGCCGCACGGGGTGACTTGCCGCATCTGTATCGAGCCTGCAGTCTGTTCGTCTTCCCTTCGCTGTATGAAGGCTTCGGCATACCTGTCGCGGAGGCGTTCCACTGCTGTGTGCCTGTCGCCTGCTCGAATCTGAGCGCCCTGCCGGAAGTCGCCGGTGACGCGGCCGAGCAGTTCGATCCCATGGACACCAACTCGATCGCGTTCGCCATGGAGCATGTGCTGACTGACGCCAACCGTTCACACATGCTTGTTGAGCGCGGTTGTAAGCGCGCTCCGCTGTTCACCTGGCAACGAACCGCCGTTCAGACACTGGAGATACTGCGCAACGCGGGTGGTAAGCAGTGAACGTATTGACCGTGGGTATCGGCGGACCGACCGGATCCGGAAAGAGCACGATTGCGCGACGGGTCGCCCGCAGCCTCGGGATCCCCACAGCGATTCTACACCAGGACAGTTACTACCGCGATCTGTCCCATATGCCGGAAGAGGAGCGTGCACTGGTCAACTTCGATGTACCGGAAGCGCTGGACTGGGATCTGTTAGTCAGTCATCTGGATACGTTGCGCGGTGGACACGCCGTGGATGCACCGGTGTACCAATTTGAATCGCATACCCGGCGAACAGACACGAAACAGCGCCTGCAGCCCCATCCGGTACTGCTGCTTGAGGGCACGATGGTGTTGTGGGACCCTCACCTGCGGGAGCGTCTGGATCTGAAAGCGTACGTGCATGTCGGGTCGGAGATAGCGCTGCGCCGCCGCATCAACCGTGACATGCGCACGCGGGGCCGCACCCTGCAGGACATCCACCGGCAATTCGCTGAGCAGGTACAGCCCATGACACGCACCTATATTGAGCCGACCCGTGAGTATGCGGATGTTGTACTCGATGGATCTTTGCCGCTGACAGAGTTGATCAACGCACTGACGTATCGCATTCATGAGGCGGTGATGACCCAGTCGCCGAAACGATGATGGACACACCACGGAACACGGCACGCGAATCACGCATGGAAATGGCCGAAGCCCTCTACCGGCGGTATGGCCAAGGCGGTCGACGGCAACGGCTGGCCTACTGGCGCAAACGCCTGGCCTGGACGTTGGTGGTGGGCGGTGCGCGCTGGCTTAAGCGTGCGATTGATGTAGTGGTCTCACTGTTCGCGTTAATCGCGCTCTCTCCGTTGTTTCTGCTGGTCGCGCTGTTAATCAAGTGGACCGATGGAGGCCCCGTTCTGTTCTGGCAGACGCGTGTCGGTCTGCATGGGCGTGAGTTCCCGTTCCCGAAGTTCCGCTCCATGGTGACCAATGCCGAACAACTGAAAGACAAGTTACTGGCGCAGAGCCATCATGGATCGGACGGAGTGACGTTCAAAATGCGCCGCGACCCGCGGGTGACCTGGATCGGCCGTATCATCCGTAAACTGAGCATCGACGAGTTGCCGCAGTTCTGGTGCGTGTTGACAGGCGACATGTCACTGGTCGGCCCCAGACCTGCGCTGCCCCGCGAAGTGGCGCTGTACACGTTGCGAGACAGACGTCGGCTGGATGTAACACCAGGCCTCACGTGCATCTGGCAGGTCAGCGGGCGTGGGGATATCCCCTTTGATCAGCAAGTTGAGTTGGACGTGAAGTACATCGAGAGCCAAAGCATCTGGCTTGATCTGGTATTGCTGCTGAAGACGGTTCCGGCTGTACTGCTGGGCAAAGGGGCTTACTGACCCATGCGCGGCGTGCGCACCGAACGCGAACAGGCCAGAGATGCCCTGCTCATGCGGTTGAACCCGGCAAGCCGCAGGCGCTACCGCGTGCACCGCGCCCTCCGCGGTTTTACGTGGTTCTTTATCATTCAACTAACCGCCCAATCCAAGCGCATTCTGGATCTGGTCGTCTCGTCGGCGCTGCTGGCTCTCACCAGCCCGCTGTGGCTTATTGGCGCCGCGCTGGCCAAGGCCACAGGAGGCGGCTTGCACCGCCAGCACCGACTGGGACGTTACTGCGAACCTGTTCAACTGCTTTACATCGATTCGCCGTCCGCATCCGTCCGGCGACTCCTGCAGTTCACCGGTATCGGCAGAATGCCCCGGTTGATCAATGTGGTGCGTGGTGATCTGTCACTGATCGGACCCCGCCCTTTGGCTCCGGATGAGATCGCTCCGGAAGACCGAGCATTCCTCAGACGGCAGAATGTTCGCCCGGGACTGGTCGGTCCCTGGTGGATTCGCCGCCGAGCCAACATTAACTATGACCGGGAGTGGGACATCGATGCCGACTACTCGGAGACCTGGAGTCTGCGAGGCGACATCGGTATCGCGCTGCGCGCTCTGCCAGCATTGTTGTACGGTGACGGCGTAGCGTCTGCTCCTGACTCGCTGACGATCCAGAGCATACCCATCCACAACCTGACCATGACCGATGCCATCGATCGCATCATCGGAGACGCCGCCGACCGCGGTCGTCCCCATCAGGTTGTGTTCGTGAACGCCCATTGCGCCAACATCGCCTGGTCCAATACTGAATACCTGCGGGTGTTGAAGGAGGCCGATCTGAGCCTTGCGGACGGGATCGGGCTGAAACTGGCGGGCAAACTGCTGAAGCGTGATATCAAACAGAATGTGAACGGCACCGACCTGTTTCCCAGACTCTGCCAGACGCTCAGCGGAACCGGCATGGGATTGTACCTGCTGGGTGCGCGCGAAGGGGTCGCCGCGGCCGTCGCCGATTGGGTCCGTCGCAGTTATCCTGATGTCATCATCAGCGGAGTCCGGCACGGCTATTTCGATGCTGCGGAAGAAGCGCAAGTGATCCGGGAGATCCGCGAGTCAGGGGCCTCCGTACTGTTGGTGGCGTTTGGCGTCCCCCGCCAGGATGTATGGATACACCAGCATCTGCAAGACCTGTCCATACCCGTCAGTATGGGGGTGGGAGGCCTGTTTGACTTCTACAGCGGACGCATCACCCGGGCGCCCCAATGGGTGCGTGAGATCGGTATGGAATGGTGTTGGCGACTGCTGATGGAACCGGCGCGCATGTGGCGCCGTTACGTAGTGGGCAATGGCATCTTTCTGGCGCACGTGCTGTATGAGCGTATCACCGGCCGCGGTGCTCCCGCCGACCGGGCACTGGAGGGAGCATCATGAGAGCAATACTGCTGGCTGGAGACCGTCCTGAAGAGTTGGGCGCACTGGTGCATCACCGTCCTGCGGCCATGCTGCCCCTGGTCGATCGGCCCTTTCTGCAGCATGTGATTGAGTATTTGGTCGGACGCGGCGTGAAAGACATTGAGATGGTGTTGTGGGATCACCCACAACTGATTGAGCGGTTTGTGGGTTCCGGTCAACGGTGGGGCGTCTCCGTGACGTACCACCTGGCGCGACATGCAGGCGAGCTCCCCTCCAGTCTTCTGGATCAACGCTCTCCAGAACCCGTCGTGCTGGGACGATGCGACACGCTGCCCTGCTTCGACACCGTTCCCCCCGATGGCGCCTCGACAGCATGGTACTACCGCGATGAGTGGACAGGCTGGGCATGGCTTTCACCAGTGGAGTGGTGCGCGCTGGGCGACGAGCGCGGGTTGGAACTGCTCTGCGGACTCACCCGAGCCGACGTGCCCCTGTGCCTGGATATCCGCTCCGGCGACGGTGTGCTGGAGGCACACCGGGCCGTACTGGATAAGCGCTTTTCGGTGATGCTCGGCGGACGCGAGGTGGAACCCGGCGTCTGGCTGTCCCGCAATGTGGTGATGCCTTCCACCGTTGCGGTCACCCCGCCGGTGTACATCGGTGAGAACACCCGTATTGAACGCGGTGTACGCCTCGGACCGCATGCGGTCATCGGATCCCACTGCGTCATTGATCGCGGAAGTGACATCTCGGAGTCCGTGATCTGCCCGGGAAGTTTCGTGGGTGAAGAGCTGGAAGTCCGACGCTTGGTGGTCGACCACAGCCGTGTGCTGGTCGTCGGCGCAGAGACGAGTTTCACGGTGACGGATCCGATGATCCTTGGGGCGCTGGCGCCGCCGTCGGTGGGTAACGTGGCCACTGAGACGGTCTCACGGTTGATCGGGCTGGCGCTTCTGATGCTGCTGCTTCCGGTCGTGCTGATCAGCGGTATCGCTGCATTACTCGCGCATCCCGGCAAACGCGTCCGTCGGGACTGTATTCGGCTTCCCGCCGACCCCGACCCGCTCACCTGGCGCACATTTCGGCTTTACTGTTGGGACGTCAACGCCGAGTCGTGCGCCGGGGGATGGGCCGGTCCGGAACGCTCGTTTTTTTGGCGGTTTCTCCCCGGTCTTTGGAATGTAGTCCGCGGAGATCTGCGCTTGGTTGGTGTACCGCCGCGCACGCGCGATGAGGTCATGCAGTTGCCGGCTGACTGGAGGGATCTGTATCTGCAGTCCAAGCCGGGCCTGATTCAGGAAGCGGAGGTGCGTCATGGCGACATGGCGACAGAGGATGATCAGTACGCGGCAGAGGCGTATTATGCGGCAGCCGCTTCCTGGCGGTATGACCTGCGACTGGCCTGGTTGTACGTGGCGCGCCTGTTTAGCTTCGGCCGTTAGTGTCACCATCGTGTTGGCGGCGGCGCTGTCGGCAGTTGCCGCGCCCTGGTGGTGGACCTTGCCCGCCTTTGCAGGCGACGAAGACGCGTACATCCGGTACGGCGGCAACATGGGAATGACCGGTGTCGCTTCGGATCCGTGTTGGGGCGGACTCGCGCGTCAGCTCACGGTACTGGATGGCGGCCTGGCGCTGGCGCGTCTTCGCCAGCCGGGCAGCCGCTGGATTACTTGGGTCGAAGGGTTTGGCGATACGATGCTGTATGCCGCATCGTTCCAGTGGGACACTCCCGGCCGCTTGCGCACACGCTCAGATGACGTCCATACCCCGTGGGCGGTGCGTAACGCCTGGTGCTGGTACGCGGAAGGGCTTCCAGCACCGGACATAGACATCTGGCTGGGCGCACACAACGCCACCAGCGACGACCCCATCGCCCGTTCCGGATTCGCTTGGTCAGACGACGCGTTACCAGAGCCGACCTACCCCGACGGGAGATCCGCCCTTGGCGTGCGCGACGATCTGCCCTGCCCCTTGAACGCGCGCATCTATGATGCTCTGTGCTCCAAAGATGTTTATGGCCGGTTGGCCCCTAATGCCGAGAGGCCCCAAGACCGTCCGGAGTCCGTCACGCCGGAGGCCGATCAAGGATTGCTGACCGGAGTGGTCGGCGGTGATCTGTTTCCCCGTGTGGCGGGTGTGAAATCCGGTGACAGCTATACAGCGAGTGTGTTGTCGCTGGGCAAAGATATCGCCGCTCCATGGTGGGCCGAATATGTCCGGACATCGGTGCGGGCCGCGGTACGGCAGGGATTGAACGGCTTCTGGGTCGACAACTGGTCGGCATGGGATAACCTGGGAGGGCTACCGGTGGAGCGCGCGTTTGGCGAATGGTCGGTAGCGGGGTTCAGGCGATACCTGGCCGGCGTGCGTTCACGGAACATCCGGCTTAGAGGAATGCCTGAAGACCTGGCCGCGTTCGATGTACGTCACTGGCTGCAGCGCCGTGTCCGGGCGTTCGGTGGCGGCCCGGGGCGTAATCTGGCCGATCCCGCATGGCAGGATAGCCGCTGGCTGGATGAACCGCTCTGGCTGGCGTATCTGGTATGGAAACAGGAAGCGGGTTCGAATGGGCTGCAACGGTTCTACCAAGCCGTCAAGGCAGAAGCCGCCCGAGCGGGTAACGATGACTTCCTGGTGTCTGGAAACGACATTCCCGTCTACAGCATGGCCTGGGCGCGCCCTGCCTGGACCGACATGGTGAGCACCGAGTTGACCCACGGGTGGGGATTGATGACCGGCGCCCGGGGAACCACACTGCCGCCGCACGGGCGGTTGTCACCGGTGTACCGCACACTGCTGGAGCATCAGTCCGGCCCATGGGGAACGGTTTGGCTCTACATGAACGCCCCCTATCATACCAAGCGTCAAGCCCCTGGACTGACGCATGCGATCTACGGCGAAGCGCTGGCGTCCAATGTGACACCCAAGACCGGCGGTCATACGGACTACTTCGGGGATGAGGCGACGCGCGCCGTGTGGATGCAATACATGACTCGACAGGCATCCTGGTACGGTGCGCGCCGTCCTTGGGCAGCCGTAGGGCTCCTCTGGAGTACATCCAGCCGACTGGCGTCGATCACACCGGGCGGTGTCCGGGACATGAACCGCCTGGAGCACCTGTTTGAATACCTGGGATGGGCGACTGCGCTTGACACACGTGGATACCAGTGGCGCGCCGTGCCTGACTGGCAGATCACCGACGATACGCTGGCGCCATTCACCACCCTCATCGTACCGGGTGCTTCGGCTCTGGATGATGCCACACTGCAGGCGCTTCATCGGGCCGCAACACGCGGAGCACGCGTGGTGTTCACCGGACGCTGTACGGAACGATACGGCGTGAGCGGACTGCTGCAGCGCCGGCCCGCAGCTAGCCTGCCGGACTGGTGGCCTGCATCGACCGTTACCGCGTTAACACGGCCTGTCGGCCGGGGCTTGATGATTTGGAACCGTGAACCGCTGGGTGAGCAATACTACGCGCACATCCCTCAACGTCAGCGCCTCGTCCAGGTCATGACCCGCCTTTCGGGAAGAGACCCGTTGTTGTCACTGAGCCCCTGTAAGCGCCCTGCGTTGGTGTCGTTGTGGCGCGACACAGACACCGTGTGGCTGGATGCCGCCAGTATGGATGTCACGTCTGACGGCGCGACACTGCGACCGGTTGGCGCCCTCACCAGCTCCATACCATGGTCAGGAGCGCTGCCTGAGGTCGATGTGCAGGCGCCGACCGGTTCGCCTCAGGCCGCCGTCCGCCGGGCCGGCAGTCGCTGCCAGATCACGTTGACCGGCGTAGAGGGGTACGCCAGTGTTCGGTTGTCGCCCCGGAGTATGCGTTGACGGCCCGAACCCCCTGGCTGACGCTGTCGCTGTGCGTCGCAATGGCCGTCGGGTATGCGCTCAGTGCAGGCGTGGCGGCCGAGTCCCCGCTCGCATTAACACCGGCGGCGCCTGCGCCGTGGGCATGGTGGACCGTGATACTGGTGCATGCCAGCCCGGGTCATCTCGCGTCGAATCTTTTGCTGACCGGCCTTTTTGGCTGGCACTGTGAACAGGTCTGTTCGCGTCGATCACTCGCCACCGGGCTGCTTGTCTGGACCGCAGGCGCCACGCTGGCTCAAGCGCTGACAGCGCTTCTGTATGCTCCAGACCGCGCCGGAGTACCCGTCGTGGGTGCATCGGGCATGGCCGCCGGACTGATCGGTCTGTTCGGGGTCCGGTTTCGGGCGGAGTCACTGGCGCTGTGGAGAGGCGGACCGCGGATCTCATGCCTGTCGCTGGTGCTGCTGTGGATCTGCTGGAACGCGGTACAAGCCGCCTCCAGCCCCGGCGCCCATACAGGCCATGCCGCCCACCTGTCCGGCCTGACGCTGGGTGCGCTGTGGGGTGTCGCGCTGGAGGGCCTGAGTACAGGCTCGGCGCGTCGCACCCGGGTGGCTGTGGATCAGGCCATGGCGTCCGGTGACTGGCTCCTGGCGCGGCGCCTCGCCGAACTGCTCACACAGAACCAGCCCGAGCGCCCGGCGAGTTGGCTGGCGTTGGCACGAACCAACTGTGGCGCATCCCTGCCGGAGGCAGCCTGGCCGGCCTACTACACAGCCATCACACGCCTGGAAGCCCAAAACGAACACACCGCATTGCTGGACGCCATACAGGAAGTGATGCGTTCCCCGGCGATTGTGTTTGCCCCCACCGACGTGCTGCATCACCTGGCGCTCACGTGCTGGCGTCTGGGTGACCGGGCAGGCGCGACCGGCCTGTTGGAACGCGCCGTACACACCGCACACACCCCGGGGCAGCGTATGGCAATCATGGGTGACCTGGCCCGGTTGTTGTTGGTCCAACGCGAAGCCGGTCCCTCTGCCCGTGACCTGTTACAGCAGGCCCGTGCGCTCGGCGCCATGGATCCTGTCTGGGATGACCTGGAGAGTGCGATCACCCAGGCCAACCCGTCGCCGGACGGATGACAACCAAGCGTACCGTATACTGTACACGGACACCGTTATGATTGAAATACAACGCGTAGCCGTGACATATGCCAACAGCGTTCGCGCATTAATCGATGTGTCGTTACGCGTCGAAAAGGGCGAGTTCGTCTTCCTGGTAGGAACGACGGGCGCTGGTAAATCGACGCTCCTTCGGTTGATCAACCGCGAAATGCTGCCCACTAGTGGACGCGTCATCGTCAGCGGACAGGATGTCGCGGACCTGCGCTATCATCAGATCCCCCATTACCGCCGCCAGATGGGCGTGGTCTTTCAAGACTACGAACTGCTGCCCAACTTAACCGTGTGGGAAAACGTGGCTTTCGTACTGCGTGTATTGGGGATGGGGCGGAAGGAGGTGCGCCAACGCACCACCTGGGCGCTCGAACTGGTAGGGTTGCTCAAGCGATGCCGTCATCGCCCGGAGGAACTCTCGGGAGGCGAACAGCAGCGCGTGGCGATCGCCCGCGCCATCGTCAACGAACCTCCACTGCTGCTGGCGGATGAACCCACCGGAAACCTGGACCCGGACACGTCATGGGACATCATGCAGTTGCTGTCCCACATCAATGCACGGGGAACCACCGTGGTGGTGGCCAGCCATGATATCGCGGTGATTGAGCGTATGAACCGGCGGATTGTCCGGCTGGAAGCCGGCCAGCTGGTCAGCGACTCGCCCGCCGAGGTCTACACGCCCGAGATCTTATCGGCACCGGTTCAGCCAGCGCCATCCGATAGCACAGGGGCAATCGCGGATACAGCCATTGATGCTCCGCAGCCAGCCGGCCCGGACGAGGCATTGCGCACCGACGCCTCGCTCAAGGAGCCAGAGTCGCCCGAGCCTTCCGCACAGGAGTCCGATCATGTTTAGCCTGATCGAGTTCCTGCTGATCCAAGCCCTGGTGAATCTGCAGCGTAACCGGGTGATGAGTACCGCTGCTGTGGCGACGATGGCGCTGATGCTGTCGATCGCCGGGGGGTTCAGTATTCTTGCGTGGCAGTTGGACGGTGCGGCCCGCAGCCTGCCCAGCCGATTTGAGATGGTGGTGTTCCTCAAGGATAACGTTTCAAACGAGCGCATCAAGGCTGTCTCAAAAAAACTGAAGCAAAGTCCGCATGTGCTGTCGGTAACGTTCAAGTCACGCAACGATGCTTGGTTGGAATACACCAAGTCGCTGCCCAAGGAAGTGGTGCAGCAGCTTGTCGATAATCCGCTGCCGCACAGTTATGTGGTTCGCCTGGCTGATGCCAACGACATGGCAAAGGTGTCCAGTTGGATCAGTTCGCTGCCTGAGGTCGAAGTCGTCAGCGATGGCCGCGCCGATGTACGGCTGATCTTGAAAGTCGCGAAGTGGATACGCTGGATCGGCATCACCCTGGCTGTGCTGCTGCTGGCGGTAACGGTGTTCATCGTTCACAACACGATCCGAATCGCCATACACGCACGTCGTCGCGAGATCCGAACCATGCAATTGATCGGCGCAACCAGTCACACCATTCGCGCACCGTTCCTGCTGGAGGGCATCATCCAGGGGTTAGCGGGCGGGTTGCTCTCCTGGCTGCTGTTATACGGCGTGGCCGACTTCACATCCAAATACACAGCCCGCACGTTGCCGATTTTGCGCAGCCTGAACGCCCCTGAGGTATCCTTTGGCATGGTGGGCCTGATACTGGCAGCCATCGGATGCCTGATCGGACTGGCGGTCAGCGTCATCTCCGTCCAACGGTACCTGAAGGAAGTCGGATGAGACACATCATCGTCATCGTACTGGCAGTCATACTGACGATCAGCCACGCCACGGCACAGAAACCTGCTGGACAAGTAAAAAAGGCACAGCTGCAAGGCAAGTTATCTAGCGTCAAGACCCAGATATCCGACGTTCGGAGCAAGCTGCGGCAAACCAAGCAGCGCGAGCGCAAGATCAGCGTAAAACTGGAACACACTGAGCACAAGCTGCATGAGACGCGAACCCATCTGGGGACAACGCGTAACCGCCTCGCTGCCGCGCGCATACAACGGGATCGACAAGAGGCGCGACTGGCTGAGATCACCCGGCGATTGCACTACCGGCGCAGCCTGCTGAGTCGGCGGGTGCGCGCCAGTTATGAGATGGGTAACACCAGTTACGTCAGCGCATTGGCCACATCCAGAAATGTCAACGATCTACTGAGCCGGGGGTACGTCATCCGGCGCATCGCCATGTCGGATGCCCAGTTGGTGCAGTCGATACGGCAGGATCAGGAGGCAGCCGACGCCGAACGCAGGCGTCTGGAGGCCACCGTGGCCGAGATCGGACGCCTCGAGCGCGCGTTGCAAGGTCAAGCACAGACGCTGAAGGTACAGACCAATGAGCAGCAAGCGTTGTTAAAACAGGTCAAGACGCAACGGGAAGCCTACGAACAGGCGCTGAACGAACTGGAGGCGATGTCGCGTCACATCGCCGCGTCGCTCCGCGCTATGGAACAGACCGCGGCGGGACGCCGGCGTTCAGCGGTCGCCTTCAAGGGCGGATTCCTGCGTCCCGTGTCGGGACCGGTGACCTCCGCGTATGGGATGCGTTTCCATCCCATCCTGCGCTACAGTAAGTTACATACCGGTGTTGACTTCGGCGCGTCCTACGGTACCCCTATACGCGCTGCGGCTTCTGGGGTTGTCGTCCATGTCGGTTATATGCGCGCGTACGGCAATACCGTCATCATTGACCACGGCGGCAGCGTCTCGACACTGTATGGTCATTGCAGTTCACTGCTGGTCAGACACGGGCAAGAAGTGAAGCAGGGCGCCACCATCGCCCGTGTGGGTTCCACGGGGTTCAGTACAGGGCCTCACCTGCACTTCGAAGTACGGCGTCATGGTGATCCGGTCAGACCCCCATGGTGATCCGATCTGGTTGCGACCTCGCTGCGGCGGCCCATATAGGGCCGCTTTTTTTGCCCCCGTCACGGCAGGTATAGCAGCCTGAGGGAGCGAATAGTGGGCTAACGACAGAGGTGAGGCAGCAGATGGTTCGATTCGACGACTTGGCGTTGATACCGGGAAGTCTGACACAAAACGATCCCGAACAGATGCGCAGAATCCGTGACTGCGGGTTCAACTGCGCCGGGCTGGTGAGCCGCGACACGCTGGACACCTGCCAGCGGTTCCGGCTGAAAGCCCTGCTCGTTGACCCGGAGTTGACGGTTGGGCCCGATGCGGTCCACTGGTCCGACTTGGAGATCGACCGGCGGGTGCGGCAATTCACGGAATCGGTGAAAGCACATCCCGCACTGTACGCCTATTTCATCAACGACGAACCCGGCGCCGAACTGTTCCCGATCTTGAGGCGTGTGGTGGCGGCGTTCAAGCGCCACGACCCCATGCACCCCGCGCTGACCAATCTATACCCCAACTACTGTGACTTGCCGCGTCTGGGCACGCGCACATATCGTGAGTATCTTGACAGGGCCGTGCGTGAGATCCGGTTGGAGGTGCTCAGTTACGATCACTACGCCATCATGGATGACGGATCGATACGGAACGGGTACTACTCCAATCTGGAAGACGCCCGACGCATCGCACTGAAATACGGCATTCCATGTTGGAACATTGTCCTGAGCAACGCGCACTTCAACTTCGCGGAGCCGTCACCCGCGTCGCTGCGGTTTCAAGCCTGGACCTCGCTCGCCTGCGGCATGCGCGGGTTGGGATGGTTCACGTATGACGCACCGCCCACCGGCAACTACAGACTGGCGCCGGTTGATCAGTTTGGACAACCGACCGCCACCTGGGAAATGCTGCGCGACGTGTTGCAGTCAGTGGGCCGCATTGCCGCGCATCTGCGTCCGCTGTGCAGCCACTGCGTCTATGGAGTCGGCGACGCCGGGCCGCTCCCGGCTCCCCGGAACGCGTTACTCCAGCGGGCCGAGGGCAATCAGCTGATGATCGGCGAGTTCCACGCCGCATCCGGCATCCAAGCCGTCGTGGCGGTGAACACCAGTCTGACTCAGTCGACGCCGATAGACTTGGTGTTCCGCCGTTCCGGCCAGTCGCACATGATCAGCCCATGGACAGGCCAGCCAACCCCATTCACAGGTGAACAGCGTTGGCTCGCGCCCGGTCAGGGCGTGTTGGTAGTGAACCGGTGATGTTACACAGGCGAACAGAGCCAGATGCAACAGGGGTGTAGAACACGATGAGCACGCAAGCCTCACCCGGCCGATGCTGTATCACCGACCCGCAGGGATGGTACCGCGATCCGGACAGCAAGATCCGCAAGCGGTTTGGCATTTATCGCGACCATGGGTGTGACACATTGCGGGTAGAAGTCGACTGGCGCTCCATGGAACTCCGCGAAGGGCATTGGGATACATCTGTGGCGGAACGCTATTTGCGGCTGGCTGTGGAACACGGCTTCCGGTTGAAGATCATCGTGGGAGTCATGATGGCGCCTCCCGGCTGGTACTTGGATGCCCATCCAGACGCCGTGATCACCGATGAAACGGGGCTGGCCAGCCGGAACACGCTCAGTTACTGGTACCCCAACCTCCAGGAAACGATCCGCTCACGGACGCGCAAACTGTATGATGTGGTGAAAGCAGCCAACGCCTGGCCTTTGGTTGACTTCATCATTCCCGCGTTTGGTCCGGCGGGTGAACCGATCTATCCGCACCCCTGGACACTGGGTATGGACGACCGCCCGGTCACCTTCTGGTGTTATGCACCGGCAGCTCAGCGCGACTTTCGCGTTAACATGCGCCGCAAATACCGCCGTATTGAATCGGCCAATAGGGTATGGTCGACGTCCTTCACAGACTGGGAGCAGGTCACCGTTCCCACACCCGGCGCCAGTCCTGGGCCGATGTGGCGCGACGTACTGACGTGGTACCGTGACAGCAAGCGGCGGTTCGTGGAGTGGCAGGCGGCCAGCGACGCCAGGCTCATGCGCGCTTACACACCGCGGCGCATAGAGACGCTGGTTTATGTGCCCGGAACGCACTACTCAGACACCGATTGGGAAGAAGCGGTACAAACCGGCCGGGGAAATGACTGGATCAAGCTGATGGCCGACAGCCGTTGGCTGATCGACACCGCGGCTAAACGCAAGTGGTGGCTGCAGTACACCGGAGCCGAGAACGAGCCTGAAGTCGCCGCATTACGCCGCTATCTCGATACCCGAGGGTACAGCAAAATCATCATGTGGGCCGAAAACGCCGGGTACTACGACTGCGCGAAGGATCCGGTACGGCTGGCGGAGATCTGCCTGAAGCACAACCTGTGGGGTCTGGATCTGACGCATGGGCATTTCCTGTTTGAGGCCGATGGGATCACCCCCAACGCGATCATGCCGGAGTTGGGGCGCGCGTTCGCCATGCTCCGCAACGCCAGACGTTAAGCGCGGCCTCGTCCCCGCGGCACGGGTTATCATGTATCTATGAACCACATGGCTTATGATCTGGTTGCCGTCGATCTGGACGGCACGCTGGTTGACGAAAACAACACGTGTTCCGCAATAGATGCCGATGCGCTGCATCGGCTCAACGCATCCGGTGTCGCGGTGGTAATCGCCTCCGGACGTATGTATCGCTCTACGGTGACCTTTCACGAGCGGTTGGGGCTGAACACGCCGATCCTGTGCTACAACGGTGCGATGATCCGGCATCCGTCCAACGACTTCGAATGGTTCCATCTGCCATTCCCAGCCGATCTGGCAGCCCAGGTGATCACCTATTGTGAAGACAACAAACTGCACTTGAACTTCTACCTGAACGACCGCCTGTACGCGCACCGTCACACCGAATGGTCTGATCTCTATTGCTCCCGCACGGGTTCGCTGTTGGAACCCGTGGGCGATCTGCGCCAGTTTATTGGCCAGTCACCCACCAAGCTGATCATTGTGGATACGCCGGAACGAACCAACGAACTGGGCGCGTATTTCCGCAGCCAGTTTGGCGCGCGCGCGAACGTGACCAAGAGTAACGTGGAGTACCTGGAGTTCATGCACGCCGCGGCGAACAAGGCGCATACGCTGGCGCGGCTGGCATGGCGGTACGGTGTTCCTCGCAGCAACGTGTTGGCGATCGGGGATGGGCAAAATGACCTGCCCATGCTTCGTTGGGCAGGGATGAGCGTCGCGATGGGGAACGCGAGCGACACCGTGAAACACGCCTGTCAGATCGTAGCTCCGTCACTGCAAGAGAACGGACTGGCGTGGGTGGTGCAGGAGCTGTTCAGTATATAGCCGGTCGGGCGCTTAACGCGCATCACCTTTAGATGACCCGGACGGCCGGATGATCTTGTCCGGGTCATACGGATCCATATGGACCACGACTTGCGCCGGGGCCAACGCCTGGGCGATCTCCTTCTCCAGCCGATCCGCAACGCCATGAGCATGGACCAAACTGATCTCAGATGGGAACACCAGATGCAGATCGACTTCGCGGTGACTGCCGGCCTTGCGGGTGCGCAGGTTATGCCAGGAGTGGATCTCTGCACACGAATCCAGAATGGACCGGACCTTGGCCACTTCGCTGGATGGAAGCCGCCGGTCCATCAGTTGAGCGCCCGCGGTCAATGACAGTTCCACGCCGATCTTACCTATGAAAAGCGCCACGATGAGAGCCACAATCGGGTCGATCATCTGCCATCCGGTCAGCATTACCGCCAGCAGCCCCAGCATGACGCCCACAGACGTCATCACATCGGTGGACAGATGATGTGCATCAGCTTCAAGCGCCAGCGAGTCTTCTTCGTGCGCCACCCGGAACAGATACCGCGACACCCAGAGGTTCACGACAACCGAGACACCCATCACCAGCACGCCCAACCCGGGCATGTTAACAGTGGCTTCGTGCATCCAGATGATGTGCAGCCTATGTGCGGCCTCGATGATTATCCAGAACGCCGCGATCACAATCAACACCGCCTCAATCGCCCCTGAAATGCTTTCAGCCTTTCCGTGGCCATATGGATGATCGCGGTCCGCGGGTCGGTCGGCGACGCGCACCGACACCCAGGCAATGAACGCGGCGACCAGGTCGATGCCGGAGTGTATCGCCTCAGCGATGATGGACACGGAACCGGTGGCGATCCCCACCGTGAGTTTTCCAATGACCAAAGCGGTGTTGGAACCCACTGACACAGACGCCGCTCGCACCTTACGTGAAGCAGGGCGCACCCCACTGAGCATATCCGCTACCCCTGACGTGTATGTCGGGCCTCCAGGGGGAAGCCCGACAGGTAACCGTCAGTATATCACACCGCGCAGACGCTGAGTTACCGGCTCAGTAGCTCCACTGCAGATTGCTCATGAACATGTCCCGCTGCAGTTTACCGGCAGGGATGCGGTGCACATAGTTAAGCTGCCACTTCAACTGAGGGGAGAAGAACCGGTTGAAACCAAGCGTCCACTCGGTGATCGCGTCGTTACGGGTGCGGATATTGGGATCCCAGTTATCGTAACGGCCCAACACCTGCCAGCCGGGAGCGACTTTGTGCCCCACCAGAAGATATCCGCCGCCGGGTTGTTTGTGTTGCCGCACCCCTTCCGCCAATTCGGCGCGGACCAGCCAGGGGCCTGACTTGTAGGTGGCGTCGACACCCATGCGGTCATGTGTGGTGTGCGCCTTGCCTTCCCAGCCTTTGTGACCGGAGACACCGAGAACGAGTTGCTTGTTGGCGTTCCAGGTCAAGCGGGTCGCAATGTCCTTGGGGTCATTGTCGTTCGCCCGGCTGATACCCGCGCCGTTTACAACCGCAACAGCCACGCTGCCGTCCGTACCGGCCTTGGTCAACCAGAAACCGATGTCGTAGTTCATGCCGAAGTTGCCCAGATACGTCAGCATCGCCCGCTCAACCATCTCGATATTCGCCGATGACAGCATCCCTTCAGCGCTGAACGGCAGACGCTGCTGCCCCGCGGTCACTTTCCAGCCATTGCCGATGGGTTGGGTCATGAAGGCTTCCAGTACCGGATTGGTCGTCAGCGTCATGCTGCCGTCCGGGTTCACCTTGCCGGGGATGGTGGGGTCGATTAATAACATCCAGTTACCTTTGCCCACCGGACCTTCGAAGACGACGCCAAACCGGCGATACTTGGATGTGTCCGGACGCGCGTCTGCAGATCGGTCGCCACGCAGATCCACAGTTGTCCACAACTGCGCAAATCCGCTGATTTTGATGCCGCTGGGAGATGTCACCGGTTTCATGGCCGGTGCGGCGGCCTGTGAAGGTTGCCCGGTCATTTCCCGTTTCAGTTCATCAATCTCTTTCAACAAAGCCTGCGCCTGCGTCTCCAGGCGCTGCAGCCGCTCTTCCTGGCTCTCTCCGGTCCACCCGGAGCGTACACATACGACCAGCAGAGTTAACAGGATGATCACGGTGGTACGATTGATCACAGCTAGTACCTCGATGCGGAATGAAGATACAGTCTGTCAGTGCGTTTCGAAACGCATCGACATTACTGGCATTGTACAGCAATCTGTCGTTCAGAACCGCCGCCGGATGGGCCTCCGTTCAGACAGATCGCCCGGGTCATGGCAGCCGCGGCTGAGTCAATCGTCCACGGCTCGAACGATGCAGATCGGGGTCCGTTCATCACACTGACCCAGCGGATTGTCACCCATCACCTCACGGATGAACGGCTCAGCCGGCATACCGAACATGCGGGGATCGCTCATCCCCAGCACATTGACCCCCAGATCATTGGCGTCGACGATCGCGACCGGCGTTCCCAGATGCACGGCCAGCCGCTTCGCGACGCCCTGCGGATCACTGGGGCCCAGCTTCGCATATTCGTTATACGGCGGCAACGTGTTGTGACAGGGTCCGTCGATGGCGTTGATGTTGCGCCCCACCACCCGGTAAAACGCCCCCCGGATGCCAAACGGACGTGTCAGCGCGGCGATCGCCGCGGCAAACAACATGCGCGGAGCGCCGGCTTCACGCAGCGCCAGTTCCATCGTCCATGGGCTGCCCAATCCGATGCCATACGGCGACTTGGTGACAAAACGCACCAAAAAGCGGGCCAGCCGCGACGGTTGAATATCTTTGATACGCCATGCGCGGCCCTGCATGATGGCGATCACCCGTTCACTGATCATCACCGCATCCGCCGGCTGCAAATGGGGACGCACATACCGATCCAGCACAGCCTCCGGTGTGTCCTGCTGTGTCAGGGTATGCGTACGCACCGGATACCGGTGGTACCGGCGCCCCTGCACCTCGCGGTCGAGTACTTTTTCTGGATTCGCCTGAAGCGATCCGGACATATGTCATTCTCCAGTTTCGGGATGAACGCGCTCCATATGGGGCCGTGGTCATGATAACAAACGCGTAACCGAACCGTCTGAATAGATGACACAGCGGCGTCATCTCCGTTGGCGCACAGGGGGAGGAACCGGCTATGATAGACAATGCGACACTACACAGGCGGATTCTCAACCGGTCCATGTCATCTCTTCCCAATGAGTCCTATCTGCTGGAACGGGCCCGCGGAGGCGATCAGGCTGCCTTCACACAGCTGTGGGAGGCGCATCGCACCACTGTATACCGCAAAGTGTATGCAATGGTGCGGAATGCCGACGAGGCCGAAGACATCACGCAAGAGGCATTCATCAAGGCATGGAATTCGCTGCCGGGTTTTCGTGGCGGCTCCATGTTTCGCACATGGGTAACCCGTATTGCGATCAACCATACCTTGGATCATATCAAACGGCACAAGAACCGCCAGACCGACGAGATACCGGAAACCGTCGCGTCCAACCAACCTGATGACGACCCCGAGGTGTGCGCAGTCCGCAGTGATGTAGCCCGTTTGGTTCACAGAGCTGTGGAGAGCCTGCCTGAAAATCACGCCGCCGTGATACGCATGCGTGACTTCGCCGACATGGAATATGCCGATATGGCGGCCGTGCTGGGCACCACCGTAGGCGGCGTAAAACTGCGTCTGTTCCGAGCGCGCCAGCACCTGAAGACGCGCCTGCAGTCCCTCATGGGAGAGGCCTTATGAAACTGATATGCCTATATGTGGAAACGAGGCTGTCTCGCCAGGTGAGTGGCGCCGATCTGGCGCCCTATGTGCTGAGACATCTCGCCAAGTGCCCGCGATGTGCACACTCGGCACAGATATGGATGCAAATCGCCAACGGCGTTGACCAGATCCGCGCGGAGCTGCCGTCTGCGCCGGCACAGGGGTGGAAACCGCTGGAACTGCCCAGGCAGGCCGCGACAGCGCCCTGGCTGTCAACGCGGCAAGCGCTGGCCGCGGCAGGCGTGTTGGCAGCCGTGCTGTTGGGCGCCAACCGGCTGGGGCCGCAATTCACTGGCATCATCGCAGGATCCGGAAACACACAGCCGCCGCGCGCAACCGTGAGCATGTTTCCCGAAACCATGGTATCGGTTCAGACCCCGAACCCAGCCCCTACCGCCTCGAGTGCTGCCACGGAGGCAGTGACGGCTCATACCCGTACGCCGGTGGCTGGCCAGGTCCGCGTAAGCACCCCGCCCGCGGTCATCGCTATGACCGCACAGGCCCGGCCAAGCAAACCGTCTAGCGCATCCAAGCGGATGACTCCAGTCCCGGTCATGATGAAGTCGAGTCCACTGGTTCTACCGGCAACGGCAGGGCCGGATGCCGTTGCAGATACGGTCTCTTTCAGCCCGGCGCCGGCCATGGTTGCCGCACGGACAGTTATCCAGCCTGTTTCCACCGAATCGGACGGAAACCTGGCGCGGCCGGTACTGGACTCGGCCGTCTACGAACCAAGCCGCATCTCGGAGTAGTACTGATGAACGTTTGGACTGCTGCAGCGGGCACACTGGCGCTGTGCATGGCGATGGCATCAACGGCCCAGAATAGTCTGCGGACGCTGGATCAGGACACGCAGACTATCATCGCGAACGCGGCATCCTCACTGGTGCGCGTGGTTGTGCATAACGCCGAAGCCCCCGCGATCGTGCTGAGCGAAGCCGACAGCGCTGACACAGCCGTTCCGGCGATAACACGCAGTAAAGCCCGCATGGGAAGCGGTTTTGTCGCCGATGCGCCGGGCTGGGTACTCACCGGAAGCAGCGTTGTCCGCGGGGTAAGAACCTGTCAGGTGCAGACGCTGGACGGACAGACCTGGCCGGCAGAGGTTGTGTCCACCGATGACTTCACCAGCACCGCACTGTTGCGTGTCACCGGCCAACACACCCTGAAGCCGGTGCGCATCGGCGACTCGTCCAAACTTACCCCTGGATCGGTGCTGGTCTTTGCCGGAGCGGGGCCTGGCGGTCGCTTGGCTACCGCGCTGGGGCTTGTCAACAACACCGGCATCGCGGCGGTGATCGGTGATGACCAGATTGTGTTTGACCTGATAGAGATCTCTACCGCCCTGCCAGCCGGCAGCACCGGCGGCGTGATCTTCAACGCAGCAGGGGAAGCGGTCGGCATGGTCGTGGCGCAGACGATCCGCGGCAAAGAGTCGCCCAGTCCGGCGATATCAGGCTCACTGATGGTCCCCATCCATGTGATCAAACAGGTCTTCGAACAGATGAAGCAGGGCGCTTTGCGCCGTCCCTGGGTAGGGGCCACATTCGCCGCCGCTGCTGATGAAGAGTCGCGCAACGGTGTACGGATCGTATCGGTACAACCCGATGGACCTGCCGCAGTCGCAGGCATCCGCCCGGATGATGTGATCGTGCGGGTGAATGACGTCACGGTCAGCCGCGCCGATGAGATATCTCTGATGCTTCGGCGCATGCAGCCAGGCAGCGCCATGTCCATCACTGTGTTACGCGAGGGTCAGGAAGTCACCTGCTCCGTGCGGCTGGGTATCCGAGGCGGCTCCAATCGATGAGTTCGGCTCAGGCCGTCCTGGCCGCCGGCTGTGAGCTGTTGGGCCTGCCGCTATCTGCCGAGACTGCCGAGCGGTTCGCACTGTACCAGGCGCGTCTGGCGGAGTGGTCAGAACGCGCAAACCTGACGGCCATCCCCGATGCCGAGACACCGGTGCGCCACTTTCTGGACTCGCTGACTCTGCTCTCCGTCTGGACACCCCCCGTCGGATCGTCGCTGATTGATGTGGGCACTGGCGGTGGATTCCCGGGACTGCCGGTGAAACTGATGCGTCCCGATCTGCAATTGGTTCTGATGGACTCGCGGGCTGATCCGATCCACTTTCTGAACGCCTTGGTCGACGAGATGGGGTTGTCCGGTGTGCATTGTGTCCAAGGACGGGCTGAAGAGCTTGCACGCAAACCGGCTTTCCGCGAACAGTTCGATGCAGCGACAGGACGCGCAGTAGCCCATCTGGCCGTACTAGCGGAGATGACACTGCCGTTCGTGGCAACCGGCGGTCACGGCATCTGGCTGAAACGTCCCACGCAACAGTCCGAATGCGCTGCTGCCGCCTCTGCCTTGTCCGAGTTGGGCGCATCCACGTTCGCTGCACACACAACGCCTGTACCCTGTTCGGATATCGTAAACCTGGTTGTGGTGGCCATCAAAGACAGGGCAACTCCCGCCCGGTACCCGCGCTCTGGGGCCCGTATCCAGCGTGATTCCAAACGTTGGAGAGAGGCCGAGAACAGCGCCAACCGCACACCCGCTTGACGTAACCCCCCGGTTCGCCGTACACTACGGCAACACGCTGATAAGGATGTCATCTGCTATGCCGTACAAACAGATCTACAGCCGCAGGTATCCCTGCGAGGTCATCTCGTCGGATCCAGTCGATCATCTCGCGCCGCCCAGAGCCAGGGCCGGAAAAACCTGGCTGTGCTTGGAACAAGACCAGTGGACTGTTGCAGCACCCGTGGATAGCCACACCGACGGACACGCTGTCGCGTCACCGCGCCTGGTTAACGGGGCCATGTGCACCATCCAGATCGATGCGTCCGGCGTCTGGTGGCTGCGCGATGGCGCATTGCATCCCATTCACATCCCTGCTCGTTACCGCTCCATGCAGGCTTACCCGGATCCGGATGCTGAGGTGCGGGATGCCGCTGCAGATGCACAGGGACAGATATGGCTGGCCACATCGCGTGGCGCTTGTGTGTTCACGGACCCCGAGTGGTGGACCCCTCTGGACCGGTTCGATGGGATGCCCATTGATGACTTGCTCTGTATCGCCTGCAGCCCGGACGGGGCCGTATGGGCGGGAACACCGCACGGCGCATGGAGACTGCACAATGGCACATGGCACTACTTTCATGGGGACCGCTGGCTCATCGGCGAACGGGTCACACAGATCGCCTTCGACACGCACAACGACGCCTGGCTGCTGACTGACCGGGGCGTCTCGATTATCAGCGAGCGTGGCAACACCCTCGCGGATAAAGCACGCCACTATACGGCCATCACAGAAGCCCGTCATGTGCGGCACGGATTCGTTTCGGCGTGCATCCTCAATCAACCAGGCAATCCCGAAGGCGGCATCACCCCGCGCTCCGATGACAATGACGGTTTATGGACCGCGTTGTACGCCGCCGCGCAGACATATGAATGGGCGGTCACGCGTGACGAGCACGCTCGCGCACGTGCAGCACGCAGTATGCAGGCACTCTATGACCTGATCCGCTACACCGGCATCCCGGGTTACCCCGCACGGTCACTGGTTCGCGACTCGGAAAACGCTGAAGGGATGGACCTAACGGAAACAGTACGCATCCCGGGGGAGACCGATCCGTTGTGGTTCCGGTCACCGGTTGATCCTTCGATCATGTGTAAAGGAGACACCTCGTCGGATGAGCTGGACGGCCACTACTTCGCGTGGTATATCTGGCATACACTGGGCGCCGACGAACACGAACGCGAAGAGTTGCGTGCGCATGTGGCCGCTGTCACCGACCATCTGCTGGATCACGGATACACGCTGGTAGGCCATACAGGACGGCGCACTCGCTGGGGTGTCTTCGCGCCGGCTGACCTGAATGAAAATCCGCAATGGGTGGAAGAGCGCGGCCTGAACTCAGCTGAGATGCTGAGCTATCTCACAGTGGCCTATCACATCTGCGGGAACCCGCGGTACGAAGCGGCCCGGAACGAATTGGCGACCCGTCACCACTACGTGCTGAACACGCTCGAGTACCGACGGTCCACGCCTTGGTACCGGATTAACCACAGCGATGATGAATTGGCTTTTCTGGTCTGGTTCCCACTGGTGCAGCTAGAAACCAACCCGGCTTGGAAGGCGATCTACCTGAAGGCTGCCGAACAGATGTGGACCGGGCGCAGGGACCTGCCCGGACTCTGCCTGAATAACAGCCCGTTCTATGCGGTGATGTACTCAGTGATGACGGGAAGGCCGGAAGGGATCAGCGGCGCTCTGCAGACATTGCGGGACTGGCCTTGGGACCTCACCCGGTTCACCATGGTGAACAGTCACCGTCACGACATCACGTTTCGTACAGCTCCCGGAACGCCGCGCCGGGAAACGACACACGCATTACCTTATTGCGAGCGTTCGTTGCATCGGTGGAACGGTAACCCATTTGTTCCAGACGGCGGGAACGGCGGCCAGACAGAGGAAGATGGCTCGTCCTGGCTGCTTCCGTACTGGATGGGGCGCTATTACCGGTTGTTTTGAAGCGGGAGTGCAGCGCCACCGGGGCTGGCGGCGCTGCACAGACTACGAAGCTACAGGGGAGTTACTGAACCGGCTGACCGCTGACAGGATCATACACGGGCATGTTGCCCCATGTATAGACCGCTTTACCCCACTTATAGCTGGCGGGGTTGAGTGTAGCATCCAGCGTAAAGAACTTGGCATGTCCGTCGGCGAACACGTAGTTCGCGCCGCCATTGTGACGGTCAGGGGAGATATAGGCGATGTGATGCTGCCCGCCGGCGTTGTTATTCTGGCGGGCGTATGCGATGGCCGCTTTGGCCTGATCGGGGGTCAGCGCGTACACCGGCCCCACAATGCCGGCCTCACCATCGAATACAGCGCCGTTGTCTGACACGCCATTGGTCGGGCGGTGCGATTTGATGGCGGCTCCGCCGGTGGGAGACGAGTCATTGAGGGCGCCGAGGGTGTCGGTGATCTCGGCCACCGCGATCACGTCAGCGGGCACATCAACGGCCGCTATCGGCACCACGTTCTGAGGCACTGCGGCATACTTCTTGCGGGGCATAAGCAACTCGTTGGCGATGTAGCTCATGCGAACGGCCTGTACATCCTGTACGCCGGCGGTTTGCGGGACCTGACCGCCCGGAGCGTTGTTGTTGGTGAAGTTGGTGGGTGCAAAACCCTTCAGCGCATGCGAGGGACACACCCATACGCTGGTGGTGGACTTCATCTGCTTGACATACGGCTCGACCATACCAGTCCAGTGCACGTAGCCGGCTTTACTGGTGGCGCCGTTGATGTAGTAATACGCCATCGGATAGGTCTCATCGTAGTCGTTGGTGTACATGATCACGCCCAAGCCGATCTGCTTCTGGTTGGACAGGCAGCTGGCTGCACGGGCTTTGTCCCGGGCCTGTGCGAAGACCGGGAACAGGATCGCTGCCAGGATCGCAATGATGGCGATCACCACCAGCAGCTCGATTAACGTGAATGCGCGACGCATGGTTTCCTCCTGAGTCATTACGGCATAAGGGCCGTCCCTGCCCTGGCGGGCCACATACACGGTATCGGCCACCGGTTACAGTCAGGTTGCCGGGTTGTTACCGCTGGATTACGCCTGAATTGGCATTAGGCTGTCTGCGGCGGCTATAATCGGAGGCAAGAGCATGAGAACACCAACTGCCCATATGGATCAACGGGGCTGGTGCTGGACGCTGTGGCTGATCACGGCTGCAGCGCTGGTTGCCGAGTTCATCACGCATCCCTTTGTGCTGGATCCAATGTCCACGGGGTTGTTGATCATGATCGTGGCCATGGTGCTCCTGGTGCTTCTGGCCCCCATTCGCACGGTCGGCCGGAACCGTTCGCTGATCGCGTTGCCAGTGGTTATCGTGGGATCACTCCTGATGGGTCCCTTGATTGCCGGCTTGGGGGTTGCCATTTCTGCGGTGATCGCGACAGCCATCAACCGGCGCAGATGGCCGATGAATCCGCCGGCAGCAGTCTACCCGCTGATGACCGTGGCAGCCGGCAGCGCATATGAATGGACGGGACGTCTGACGCCTGCCCGCATGGAGACATCCGCTGATCTCGTGTCCGCCTCGGCTGCCGTCATCGCCGCCATTCTCGTACGCTGGCTGACGCTCTTCCTGATGTCAATGGGTACACAGCCCATGAACCGCCGAGTGGACGTGTTGCTAGACTTGACGGCGCTCCTGGTCGTCCCCTTGTTAATGGTGCACATGCGCCATAGCTCCCATGTCAACGCATTCACCCTGTTGGTATTCACCGCGGCAGCCATCTGGTTGGCCCAAGTCCTGGTACAAATGCGGCTGGCGCAGACACAGGTTCAGGTACTGACCAGTATTCAGCAACACTTGATCAATGCCTTCACCTTGACCGACATTACCCCGCAGTTCGCACAGGGGTTGCTACGTCTCATGCGCTTCCGCCGCATGGTGATCTGGATACCCCAGCATGGTGAACCTGAGTGGCGTGTGGCATCGGTGTGGTCTTCCGGAGACGCGGATCCCCAGATGCCATTCGTCGACATCTCGAAACTCTCAGGAATCGCAGCTCAAGGGTCGCCGGTGTTCGGAATGGCGTCTCAGACCGAAGCCGCAGGGAAGCCATCCTATACGATGTTTATGCCGCTGTTAGGATTGGATGGATGTGTGGCGCTGGTGCGGTTTGAACGGCCTGAGTCCATGGGCCCCTTTACGATCGACGATGTCTCTCGCATCGCAGTGATTACCGACTACCTGGCCGTTACAGCACAGAACGTGCAATTGTACCAATCCGAGCGCGAGCGGGCGGTCATCGATGAACTAACTCAGTTATTGAACTACCGGGGAACGCAGGAGGCGCTGCACAGGGAACTGCATCGTTCCGAACGCGCCAGTTCACCATTAGCGGTTCTCATGATTGATGTGGATCATTTTAAGGCGTTCAACGATCTGCATGGTCATCACGCGGGTGACAGGCTGCTGCAGCGTATCGCTTCCCGCCTGCGGTGTGAAGTGCGCGCCAATGACATCTGCGGGCGCATTGGGGGCGAGGAGTTCTTGATCGTGCTTCCCGATACCCATTTGAGGGGGGCGGCGCAGATCGGTGAACGCCTGCGACGGGCGGCCCGCGATGTACGCCTGAGCGACGATGCCGATCCGCGTTCGCCGGGATGTACGATCAGCATCGGTGTTTCCGCGATTGAGGCGCCTCCTTACCGGCGTGAGGCGTTGCTGCTGGCCGCCGATGAAGCGCTGTACCGCGCCAAACGCCTGGGGCGTGACCGGGTGATCACCGCCTTGCATCCGACAACAGAGAGCAGGGAGTTACCATGAGCGAACTGGCCAAACGGGTGCTCACGTCGCTGGTGGGTATTCCCATAGTGCTGTTGTTCCTGTTCATACCGAACGGTCTGTGGTGGGCCCTGTTCGTGACGCTACTGGCGTTTCTGTGCATTGGGGAACTCGCATCGGTTTGGGAACAGTGCAATCCCGGATCGCAGATCAACCCTATGATCGCCCTGATCGGGGCGCTGCTGCCGCTGGACGCCTGGTTTCGCATGAACAACATGATGTTCGTTGAACGGTATGAGACCCTGGTCGGCACGCTGCTGATTCTGAGCGCGATCGGCTATGAAGTCTGGATCGCGGACCGCACGGGCCACCCGTCTGCATGGAAAAACATCGGCAGCGCAGCGATGATTACACTGTATGTGGGCGTTCTGTTTCGCCTCTGGGTGTTGCTGCATGGAGCCAGCCTGCAGGTAGGATCCCAACCGGCTGTGGCGGGGCACTGGGTGGTGTTATTGGTATTTCTGTCGATATGGGCCAGTGACACCTTCGCCTATTTCGGCGGCAAACGGTTCGGGCGCCGCAGACTGTCGCCTCACCTCAGCCCCCGGAAGAGTTGGGAGGGCGCGTATGCCGGGTGTATCGGCGCTGTGATCATCGCTGTGGCCGCTTCACTGGTGATGCAGTCATCCGTATGGCCCACCCCCGTTCTGATCTCCTGGCCCCTCGCGGCAATCATCGGCCTGCTCGCTTCCATCGCAGGCGTCGTGGGGGATCTGTTTGAGAGTTCACTGAAACGCGAGATCGGAGTCAAGGACAGCGGCAATCTGCTGCCCGGGCATGGGGGCATCCTGGATCGCTTCGACAGCCTGATGCTTGCGGTGCCGGCAATCTATGTCGCCCTGCAAGTGACGTGGCTGCTTCGCTTCTAGTCCACGGCGGGTAAGCGGGTAAACTAATAACAATCTGACGGAAGCGGAGTGGCCAGATGCGCGCAGACGCACCCAATGATCGACAGGTCCCAGGCCTCGACCCAGGTCACGTTCAATTGGAGCCCGATCTGTTGGCGCTCTTTCACATGCTGCCCATACCAGTGTTGCTGCTGGACACCCAACTGCGCTATGCGGCAGCCAATGAGGCCAACAACGTGTTGCTTGGGATGAACGGCATGACAACTGAGGATGTGCTGGGCAAGCCGTTTGGCCATGTGCTGGGCAGTTCCCCGTTTGTGGTACGGTTGCGCGCACAGCTTGAGCAGGTATTGGCCACGGGACGACCATTCCGCCGGACAGAGTCGGTAAAGATCGACAACCGGACAATGGTGCTCGCGTTTACCGCCGCACCCAGACGCGGTGATGACGGCGAGATCCATGGTGTTTGGGTGGCCGTACAGGACCAGACGGAACAGCACCGCCTGCTGGACCGCTTCGTGCGCTTTATACAAGTCATCTCGTCCATGGATGTCTCGATGACCCAGCGGATGCGGTGGATGCTGGAAGTGGTCTGCACGGAACTGGGCTTCACGCGGGGCATCATCACCCGCCAAAGTCATGGCACCTGCACCGTGATCAGTGAGTGGTCAGCACATAAGGAGGCGCTGCAAGGTTCCGCACACACCACAGCAGTATGCTGTTGTACGACCACACCAGTCGATACATTGCGGGTGTTTAGCGGCGACGCCGGTGGCCCCTGCCAGCATCTGGAGCGGTGCAACGTCCATCCGGCGGCCGTGGCCGGTGTAAGGCTGTCCGTTGCAGAGGGTTCCTATGCCACGTTGTGCCTGAGCGCTGACGAGTTGCTCCCATCCAAAATCGGCGCACAGGACCGTGACTTCATCCGCCTGGTGGGCCAGTGGGCAGTAGTCGAAATGCAGCGCCAGGACGCCGAAGAACGCCTGCAAGCCACTCTGGCTGAGGCCAACGAAGCCAATGATGAACTGCAGCGATTTGCCTATGTGGTATCACATGACCTGAAAGCGCCGTTGAGAGCGGTACGTAACCTGGCAGACTGGTTCAGTGACGAGACATCCTGCCTGCTGAACGAGGAGGCTCAGGCGCATCTCTCCGCCATGCGCGACCGCGTCGACCGAATGCAGCACCTGATTGACGCGGTACTCGAGTACTCACGCGCCGGTCAGGCGAACGCCTCAGTGGAACTGACCGACCTGCGCGCAGTGATCCAGGACGCGCTGTTGATGGTGGACTTACCCGATGGCGCCGAGGTCACCCTGCCCGAGAGCTTACCGGTGTTGCTGCTGGATCGCATCCGATGGCAACAGGTATTCCAGAACCTGCTGACAAACGCGGTGAAACACTGCAAGATATCCGACCTGCGCATCCGGATCACGTGCGAACCCATCAACGGGGACTGGCGCATCGGGGTTGCGGACAATGGGCCGGGGATCGCTCCGGAACACCATCAGCGAATCTTTGACATGTTCAGCACGTTGAACGGAGACGATAACCGGATTAACTCAGGTATCGGTCTGGCACTGGTCCGGCGCATAGTCGAGCGGCACGGCGGACGGATCTGGGTTGAATCAGAACCCGGACACGGGGCGGCGTTCTACTTCACGTTGCGGGGTGAACCATACGGGCGCGCAGAAGGCGGATCACCATAACATCCGTGGAGATTATCATGTTGGCGTTCCGGCTGACCGTACGCCGCACATCCAGACAGATATCCAGCATGGCCTGCAGCACGGCAGGCGGCAGATCCGGCGCATTGATCGGCTCCAGAGACGGGTAAAGTCCCATGTCCGGTGTCAGTCCCATACAGCGCGTCATTGCATCGCGCAACCAAACGGCTAAGGCATCCAGTACCTCAAGCATGCCGCGCCGTCCCGGCTGCTTACCTGAGCCAGCCTGACGCTGCGCCGCGTGACGCCGCAGTTCCTCTGCCAGTCGCAACGCGTGCGCATACGGTTCGCGGCATATCGCCTCCGCCGTTTCGGCAACCGCCTGGTACAACGCCTGCACCTCGGGATCGGTGCACAGCCTGAGCGCCTGCCCGGGCCGCCCGCGACTCGCTCGCGCGGCCATCTGGGCAGAGGCTTCATCCCTGCCGGTCACATCGCACAGCCAGGCTCGGATCTCGTCGACGGCGACCGGCCCCAAAGCCATCTGTGCGCAACGCGACCGAATGGTTCCCAGCACATCATCCGGCGCCGGCGCGCAGAGAAGGAACAGTGCATATTCCGGCGGCTCCTCAAGTGTTTTTAACAACGAGTTAGCGGCCGCTTCTGTCAGGGTTTCGGCCTGCGTCATCACAAACACTTGCCTGGCGCCAAATAGAGGAGCATAGGCGAGGTGGCGTCCGATTAGACCGCACTGGGCGGGATCGGCAGTGCGTGGCGTGGTATGGCCGTCCCATAATTGCCATATCAGCGTCGCATCGGTCGCCGGTTCGATGACATGCAATTCGGGATGAACGCCGGCCCGCAGTTTCTGACAGCTGGAACAGACCAGGCAGGCGCTGCCGTCTGCGTTAGGCGACAGACACATCGCATCGCGGGCAAGCATCCGCGACAGTGTCTGCTTGCCGATACCGGCCGGGCCGGTGATCAGCCATGAAGCGGGCAGCCTGTGCTGCACGATCAGTCGGCGGAAGGCATGTAATGAACCGGCATGTCCCACAAGGCGATCAGGCGCCTGCGGCTCAGCCGGGGGTACAGAAGGGCTCTGCCTTGGTTTTCTAGCCATTAAAAGCGGTGGAACTGCTCCACATCCATGACGAATACAACCGCACCACCCACCAGCACCTTCACAGGACTGGGCATAAACGATCCGACAGGAGAGGCATCAGGTGGCAGCACATTGACGAACTGCTCACGGGTCTTGCAGCTTTCGTTGACAATGTCCATCAGGCGGGCCACGTCATCATCATCTACCCCGACGAACAGCGTCACGTTGCCTTCGCGTAGAAACCCGCCGGTGCTTGCCACCTTGGTAAACTTGAACCCGTTGCGCAAAAGCGCCTCGGTGATGCGATTTTTGTCGCGGTCGTGGACGATTGTGACGACCAGCTTCATGGCACACCTCCGGCGACGTGGTATCAGTTATTGTACTCCATTCGGCATGCAGCGTGCTTGCCTGGCTGGTGGTACGCCGTTGGTATAGGCGCAAAACGTCCATCTGACTGGCAGGCCGGTCCATACACGTGTCGCGGCGCGCGGGAGATAATGCAGTATAAGCTATCTGCCAAGGAGCCAGCGACCATGTGCTTATCGACTGTGATTGGTATCACCGTGCTGGCGGCTGCGCTGTCGGACCAAGTGGTCCGCACTGCGGGAAATCTGACGGTCGCCATCCAGCGCGCCTCCGGAACGATCCGTTCGGTGCACTATCAACCCGTTGAACACCATGGATTCTCAGCGGAGGGCGCCGGTGTGGACGCGTTCCGGTTGCGCATCTCCGTGCCGGGACGCGAGGACACCTGGATCCAGAGCCACTTACAACGTACTCCTCAGTTCACCGAGACCCAGGACGGACTCCAGTTCCGCTGGGCTGCTCCGTTATCCGATGAAAAGGGACGCAATTACCGGATCTCGGTCGCCGTCCGCTACCGGTTTTCCGCCGAAGGATTGCACGCTCGGCTCTCCCTCGATCACCGTCATCACGGCGCCGTGATATCCGAAGTGTGGTACCCCACTCTTGCAGACCTGTCCAAGGCCTCAATCACCGAGTCACCTGCGGTCACAGAAGGCATGGGGTCGCGCATTGAACTCAAGGGATCAATCGGCGAACGCTACTCTCTATACCCAACATGGCAGAACATGGGATTTGTGACCATTCGTCTGGGAAGCAACCAACATTCGCTGTACCTGGGATCGCATGACAACCGGGCGCGCGCCCGGTTATTCCACTTCTCAGACGTGCCTGGAGACACGCAACAGATCGGTTTTCGGCTGGTCTACGCGCCAGAGATCGCCGCCGGGCGCAGTTGGCACGGCGGTGATCAGGTCATGGCGTACTGGCCGGGCGACTGGCAGGCTGCCGGGCGGGCGCTTTACCGTCCCTGGTTCCTTCGCACATTCGGAATACGCCGTCCAAGCGATGACTGGATACGCCAGAACAGCTTTTACCAGATGATCATGATGATGCTGCCTGAGGGCAATATCAACTACCGGATCAAAGACATCCCGCAACTCGCTAAAGATGGTCTGAAGTACGGTGTACGCAGCCTGCAACTCGCCGGTTGGCAGTACGGCGGCCACGATAACGGATACCCCTATTACGAACCCGATCCCCGCCTGGGCACCTGGGAGGATCTCCGCTCAGCGCTGGCAGAGTGTCATCGCCTGGGCGTCAAAGTGTATTTCTTCGCCAATATACAGCCTGCCATGTGCGACTTGCACCGCTTCCACTCTGAGTGGGTGCAATACCAGGCTGTCTGGCGATCAGGCGATCCGGCTTGGATCGCCGGCTGGGGCATGGGCACGCTCGGGTCCCGCACCGGCGACACGGTCCCGTTGATGGCTTTCCTGGATGCCGGTTACAAACCGTTTCAGGAACTGCAGATGGGATACTGGCGCAAGCTGGCTGAGGTGGGCGCGGATGGCATCCACTTTGACAAAGTGTTTCCCGCGGCCTTCAGCTATAAACCGGCGCCCGGGCTTGGCCCGGATGAGTCGGCGCTCCAAGGTACGATCGACGTGCTCGAAGCGACCATGCGCGACTGCGGCCGCATCCGTCCGGGATTCAGCGTATCGAACGAGTGCAACTGGGACCGCGTGCTGCCATACGGCACGGCCACCTGGTGGGCAGGCAACATGAGCAACACCCGCCGGGTTTTCCCTGAGGTGATTGAGACGGTGGGTCACTATTCCCCATTTGACTTCATCGGCTTGAACAACGCGGTACGCAACGGTCATGCCGTGATGATCTCGGCATTGCAGTTTAACAGATCGATGGACACACCGGAGTATCGCCGGATGGCCCGATACATCGCCGAAGTCAAGCGCATACGAGACCGATGGGAGGACCGTGTATGGCTGGGAGCATTGATCAGCGCCGAACAGATGGAGATCGTGGAGAAACCGGCCCCTACAACGGTTGCCATCAATGTGTACCATAATCCCCGCACTCGGTTACGCACGGCCATATTAACCAACAGCGCCAGCGAACCGGTGCATGTCCATGTAGAGTTTTCGGGAGAGGCTCGTTCCCTGGTAGTTGAAGCGCCGTTCCAATCCGACGTACGGGCATCTGGCCGCACCGGCATCACGATACCGGCTGAAGGTATCGTGTTTATCTCAGAGAGGTGAATGAGATGTCACAATGGTTCGCAGTACTCCTGCTGCTGATATGCATGGCGCTGCCAGGGAGTAGCACACCGGTTACAGGCGGCGACTTTGAGGGTGACACATTCATCGGCTGGCGTGCGGACCCAAACTGGGTGATCGATGACAACCGCACCGGCGGATGGTACTCAGGCTGGCGGGGACGCACCTACGCCTTCAGCGGCGGAGGAGGAGAAGACAAGACAGGCAAGCTGGTGTCCGATCCGTTCACCCTGACAGGCGATGGCGTCGTGTTGCTCGTCGCCGGGTGGGCCGACATTCGCGGCGCCACGACCGACCGATGGAACTATGTACGCCTGTGCACCGCCGACGGAGTGGAACTGGACCGGGTGTATGCCCCCAATACCACCGTGTTCACCGAGGTGGTGTTGAACGGCCAAAGCGCCAAGGGACAGCAAGTGTATGTCGAAGCGGTGGATGACGCCAGCGAGGGCAGCTTTTCGATGATCTGCATTGATGAAGTACGGGTGATCACATATGACACAGCGACCACGCTGACGGCGCCCGACACCGACGCCGAACTGATCCTGCAAAATGAGACCATACGCGCGGGGTTCAACCGCAGGAACGGATCGCTCGTACGCCTGTCCGACATCAAGACCGGTGTTGAGTGGATCGCCGAACCCCGCCTGTCCGGCCTCTGGCGGTTCACACTGCCTCTGCGCAGCGATGAAGCCTGGTCAACGTACGAAGCGAACTACATCGATAACGTCGACCAGCCTGTTGAGATAGTGGAAGCCAGCGCGACATCCGCGGTACTGCGCTGGACTGGACCGCTTAAGGCGGAAAACGGCCAGACTTGGCCGGTATCGGTTCAGGTTCGGGTCACGCTGCTGGACCGCTCGCTGCGGTTACAGATGCAAATCGACAACGGCTCCAAAGAACAAATCGGGGAAATCTGGTACCCGATCATCGGGGGATCGATGGGATGGGGACACTCACCCGAGGAACGGCGTTCGACTCTGTTCCAGCTGCCAACCGGCAGTTCGCTGTCGGTAACGCGCCCCTTCCAGTCCTTCCAGAATATGTCGGCATTCGGCATCCTGTACCCTGAGCAGTTCTACCGCGTAGGCGAAACGCTCTCCATGCCGTGGATGCGCTTTGCGTCCTCCCGCGACAGACGGGGTTTGTCGATCGTAGTGATGGATGGAACCCCCACGGCTCGATTGGCGCATCTCGAGATGCGTCCGGGGATAGCCCCCGGGCGTGCCGGGGGGAACTGGCCGCGTGTGGAAGAACTGGACGGCCAACCCATGGGTATCCGAGCCTGTTTCGTGCAGATGCCCTATACACGCCCTGGTGACGGGTTTTCCGCTCCGGATGTCCTGATCACTATGGGTGACGTCGAATGGACATCGGCTGCCCAGATGTGGCGCACCTCTTTGCCTGTACAGCGCATCACGCCGTCACCGGCACAAACATTGTTGCGTGTTGGCCGTGTACGCTATTCAGACCTGCCTCAGATCGCGGAACGGGCTGCGGCAGCTGGCATCGACACGTTGGTGCTTACTCACTGGCACGCCGGGCATCCCACTGTGGAACCGCTGACCGATGCCGATCCGGACCTGGGAGACACAGCCAGTTTGAGAACCGCATTGCAGGCGTGTCGCGCGCATGGAGTTGGCGTATTAGCCAGTTTTACGCTGCAACCAGTGGCGTTCACACGCCCTGAACTGCGGGAGCCGTTGACACCGGCAGTGGCGGTAGATCGGTGGAGAGTACCTGCCAGCACACCTGTTTTCATTCCGCGCGACGGGCGGGGCGGGCGGTTTGGCCATGAGGAGCGCGCCCGCCATGTCACGCTCGCTCATCCGGCGGCCATGGCCTACTTCCGACGGCAGGCACAAGCGATTGCCCGCTACGGGTTCGATGGGGTCGTGCTTGACGGAACGCTGGGCAAACCCATGGACTTCAACCCGGGATCCGGACT